>DASTJB010000088.1:0-4321 GCA_035717005.1 Candidatus Angelobacter sp. | reverse complement strand
TTCGGTGGACTGCTCTGGCTCTTCTTTGCCCGCGACGGCAAACGCTATCGTCTGCTCTCCTGGACGTATGTCATCGTGCTGGCCGTCTTCATCGCGCTCAAGGGCAAGAACTACTATGCGGTGCCTATCTACCCCATGCTCTTCTCCGCCGGCGCCGTGGCCTTTGAGCGGATCACCAGCCACCGCGCCCGCTGGTCGCGCGCCGCGTACATCGCCGTACTGGTCCTGGCCACTGCCGCCGTCACGCCGCTGTTTGCGCCCGTTCTACCGGTGGAAAGTTTCATCCGCTATCAGAAGAAGCTCGGCATGGAGGCTCCGAAAGCGGAAAACCAGCCGACCGGCCCGCTGCCGCAATATTTTGCCGACGAATTCGGCTGGGAGGACATGGTCCGCGAGGTGGCGCGCATCTACTCGAGCCTGCCGCCCGAAGAGCGTACCCGCACCGCGATCTTCGCCAACAGCTACGGTCAGGCCGGGGCCATCGACTACTTTGGCCCGAAATATGGCCTGCCTAAAGCCATCAGCAACCACCAGAATTACTGGTACTGGGGACCCCGCAACTATACCGGTGACATCGTGATCGTCCTGGGCAGTGACGGCCGCGGCGACCGCGAGCACTTCAAGAGCGTTGAGGTCGCCGGCCGCGCCGACAATCCTTATTCCCGGATGGACGAGCGCTATGACATCTTTCTCTGCCGCGGCCTGCTCTGGGACTTCAAAACCGTCTGGCCGAAGCTGAAGAAGTGGGGATGACCTTGCGTCAGTCTTTCGCGCGCCTGGGCTAATCGTCCTGGTTGCGCGATTTTTCCGCAGAAGTGCTCCGCCCGTGGCTCGCGATCAGGAAGTGCCCTTGCGCGTCGGGCACCTGCTCGAGTCTGAAGACTTCGTTGCCAAAGAATGAGACCTTCGCGTGGAAGAAGTAGCTCTTCCCCGCTTCGGCCGTGAAATCCAGTGCAGCCCCGGCCTGCGGAGTACCCTGCCAGTTTGAACATAGCCTATGCGTTCCAGGTGCGACCGGGAAGGACATGTAGCCGAGCGGCACATTCCCACCCATCCATTTGCCGTCGACGCCGACCCGCGTCGTCGGCTCCATGCCGCGCGTGAGATCGTCTTCAAAGACGTAGACCACCGCTTTGCCGCTCTCCGGCTCGGCCAGCGCGTGCTGGTGCTTGTCCATCTTCACGTCAAAACGGACCGCATCAGGACCACAGCCCGCCCTTGCCCACGCGGCATCTTCCATCTGCTTTATCCTGCTCTTACTGTCCTCCTGCTGGGCAGAGCCAAAGGCAGAGAACAACAGCACTGCCAAAACTACAATCGCCTTGCGCATAACGATTTCCCCTCGCAGCCGAATCTCCGAACCCTTCAGCTACTCTCAAAACAAAAGTATCACCACGCAGCTGACGATCTTCCTGTCATAACTACTCTTGATTCTATTTAGCTGTTTTTAAGACTTCTTGACCAAACTGGCGTCTGGCGGCGCGAATCAATCATTCGATGATCACTGCTTCGTCACCGGCCCGGATGATTCCTGGCGTTATCACTGAGCTATCGAGCGCGGTGCTGCCGTTCAGTTCATGAACGATCCGGTGCAGCACAGATGGGTCCTGCTCTTGCGTGTCAGGGTGATACGTAGTCATCACGCAGCGGTCGCGCAGCTTCTCCAGGTGAATGCGCACATCGCCGATCGCCAGAACACGCCCCGGCCATCGGCGCTCCTCCAGCTCAGGAACATCGGCAAGCAGAATGTTGGGCCGCAGGCGGCGATGGTCGATGTTGAGGTAGCGCGCCGCGCCGTCAGTGGCGACGAGGAGCGGTAGCACGTCAAAAGCTTCCGGCGCGGGCACGCGTTCCAGCGTGACTGGCTCTCCTGCGGCTTCATGCACCAGACGCAATGCCTCAGGCGAATCCCAGCGATGTCCGTTTATGGCCGGTGCGCCATCTGCGCCCATGGAGCCTTGCAGTCCAAGGAGCCTCGGCTTTACGCGAGAGGTCAGAAATCTTCCATTGATCCCACGCACCACCACAATCTGGCGGTCGCTGGGAATGCCAACCAGCGTAACTTCTGTTTCGCTGACTCGCTCGCCTTTCAGGCTTTTGACGGGATAGCGCCAGATTTCAGAAACATACATGGGCAGTATCTTGATGAGGTAGGGGCGGGACAGGATTCAGGAGTGTGTTTCTGCTCCTGCGGGTTAGTGAAGGCCGACTGGCAATTGCTAATTGCTTCTTTCCGACACCAGCACGGCCACGGGAAAGCTGTAATAGACCTTGCCGTTCGCCTCGCGTGTGTTGAGGTCCAGCGTGTTGGCCGCAATCGACTCCGCAAAAATCTCGCGGATTCGCGCTTCATCTCCCGGGTTGGGAAACGAACGCGAAAGCAGGTCATCCAGCTCGCACTCAACGCGGTAACGCCCGACTTCCGGCCGCGGCAGCCCAGCCTCGTCAAACAAGGCCAGCAGCTCGCGCTCGGGCAGCGCGCGCACGTGCGAGGGATCGCGCAGCTTCTCTTCCTGGTCGAGCGCGGCTGCCTTCTCCGGCGCCGGCGCCATGTCAGCCACAACCACCCGCCCGCCCGCCGCGCATGCGCGCTTCATCTCCTTCAGCACCACCAGCGGCTCTTCCAGATGGTGGAAGACAAAACGCGAGCTCACGATGGAAAAATGCTCGTCGGGGTAGGGAAGCCGCGTCACATCGCCCTGCTGCCAGCTCACATTCGCAAGACCCTGCTCCTGCTGCGCCTTGCGCGCCTGCTCCAGCATGGCCGGCGTAATGTCGATCCCCGTGGCATGCCGCACTACCCGGGCAAAGGCGCATACCAGCAGCCCCGGTCCGCAGGCCACGTCCAGGACCGTATCCTCCGGCCCGGCTCCCGCCGAATGCACAATGAAGTTCAGCGCTTCCTGGTTGCTCACGCTGGGCGACTGCGAAAACGGCACCGCCTGGCGAGTGAACTGGTCGAGAATGCGCGCGCGGTGCGAACTCATAATGCTTCCAGCCTCGGCCGGCGCACATGCCACTCCGTCTGCTGCTCGTAGGCGTGTGCCAGACGAAGAACGCCGCCTTCGGCCCACGGCGCGCCGGTAATCTGCATTCCGATCGGCAGGCCCGCCTTGGTGAAGCCGCACCGGACCGAGATCGTCGGCAGGCCAAGAATATTGAACGGCCGGGTATTGCGCAGCGAGAGGATCTCCTTCGTGCGCAGGGTCTCCATATCGGCCAGAAGCTCGGCGATGGTGAACGGCGGCACCGGGGTCGTCGGCGTCACCAGCAGGTCTACCGTCTCGAACACCTTCTTTATGTTGTGCCGGTACTGCTCAACCTGGCGGCGCGCCTTAATGTAAGCTGCGATGGTCACGTCCTCCCCGGCGCGGATTCGCTTCAGCGTCTCCGGCTGGTAGAGTTCAGGGGTCTTCTTCACTATTTCGGCGTGATAGGCATATGCCTCGGCGCGAAGGATGGTCGTGTCATTACTCGCCGGCGTTTCAATATCGCGCACGCTGGCCGCCAACTTGCCGATCTCCTCGAGCGCTGCGTTCACCGTGCTCTCGATCTCCGGGTGCAGACCTTCGTAGAAATATTTTCGCGGCACGCCGACGCGCAGCGGCCCTTTCCGGTTCAATGCGGCTGCGTAATCCGGCACCGCCGCGTCCACGCTGCTGGGCTCCTGCGGATCAAAGCCCGCCACCACCTGCAGCATGGCCGCTGCATCCTGCACGGTGCGCGTCATCGGGCCAACATGGTCGTAGAGCCAGGAAAGCGGAACCACGCCGCGCGTGCTCACGCGTCCATAAGTCGGCTTGATGCCGACGGTGCCGCAGTATGCCGAAGGCTGGCGGATCGAGCCGCCCGTATCCGAGCCCATTGCGCCGTAGCAGAGTCCTGCGGCCAGCGCCGCAGCCGAACCGCCCGACGAGCCCCCAGCCATGTGCTCCGCAGACCATGGGTTCCGCACCGGACCAAAAAAGCTGACCACTGAACTGCCGCCATAAGCGAATTCATGCATGTTCAGCTTGCCCAGCAGCACCGCTCCTGCGTTCTTCAGCCGGCGAACGACCTCGCTATCTTCTGTGGGAATTCGATCTTTAAAAACTCCGCTCGCCGCCGTGGTTCGCACACCGGCGGTGTCGAATAAATCTTTCAGCGCAATGGGAATTCCATGCAGCGGCCCGCGCCAATGTCCGCGCTGGATCTCGGCTTCGGCTTCGCGTGCCTGCTGCAACGCGGAATCGGCGGTGACACTGATAAAAGCATTCAGCTTGGGATTGAGCTGTTCAATGCGCTTCAGGCACAGCTGCGTCAGCTCGACCGGTGAGATCTT
>DASTJB010000087.1:0-20812 GCA_035717005.1 Candidatus Angelobacter sp. | reverse complement strand
GGGGGCGCTTCATGGCGTTGCTCCAAAGGGACGCTAAACGGCCTATGAGCAACACTATGGTGTGCTGGAATGGCGCTCAAGCGGCATCCGGCGGCAGGGAAGCCGTGCCGTAGAATGTCGCCTGCAACAATGGGCTGGATTTTGCGAGTATGTCTGGCCTACAAATCAGAAACCGAGGCGTGCACCTGGAGCAGCCCCACTTCCGCGGCGATCTTCTCCAGCTTGGAGCGCGTTTCCTGCTTTACCGGCAACATGGGCAGTCGCAACACTTCTTCAATCCGGCCCATCATCGCGAGCACGCATTTGACCGGCATGGGATTCGACTCCAGGAAGTTTGCCTGCATCAGCTTCAGGTATTGCCGCTGCAAGCGGCGTGCTTTCACCCAATCATTGTTCAGCGCGGCGGCGGTCAGCTCTGACATTTCGCGCGGAATCTCGTTCGAGCATACCGAGATAATCCCCACGCCTCCCAGCGCGATTACCGGCAGGGTCACAGCGTCATCGCCGGAGAAGACCAGAAAACTTTCCGGCACATGATTGAAGACTTCGGCGATCTGGCTGATGTTGCCGCTGGCTTCCTTCACTGCGATGATGTTGGGGATCTTTGCCAGCCGGCCCAGAGTCGCCGGTTCAATGTTGGCTGCCGTACGGCCGACCACGCTGTAAAGCACGATCGGCTTATCCACGGCTTCGGCAATCGCCTTGAAATGCTGATACTGTCCTTCCTGCGTCGGCTTGTTGTAGTAGGGCGAGGCGGTGAGGATGGCATCCACGCCTTTGCGCCGGTTCAGCTCTTTGGCTTTTTCCACGGCGTCATAGGTGCAATTCGAAGTTGCGCCGGCGACAATCGGCACCCGCCCGGCGGCTACTTCGATCGTAATATCAATGACGCGCAGCCATTCATCGACGCTGAGCGTCGGCGTTTCGCCGGTGGTGCCGCAAGGCACAAGAAAATGGATGCCGGAGGAAATCTGCCATTCGACCAGCTGGCGCAAGGCCTTCTCGTCAATGCTCTGGTCCTGTTTAAAGGGGGTGATCAGCGCAGTACCGCAACCCTGGAGATTCATGGTGTAAGGATAACAAACCCCCTCAAGAGAGTTGGTAATTTGGTAAGTTGGTAACTTGGTAATTTGAAACTCGGGTATTCTCTTCAGGTTATCACTTACCAACTTGCCAACTCGCCAATTACGCACTTACCAACTTCTCCACGACGTCTGGGAATTCATAAAACCCCGTCTTACCCTTGATCCACTCCGCGGCGCGCACGGCGCCCTCGGCAAAGCCCAGGCGGGACTTGGCGTCGTGGGTAAACAGGATCGTGTCAGTCGCCGAATCCATCATCAGCAGGTGCATGCCGACGGTTTCACCTTCGCGTACCGACGCAATCTCAACCTTTTCGCCCGAGCCTGACTCAAGGATCTTCTGGAGTGTTACTGCAGTCCCCGAGGGCTTGTCTTTTTTGTGGACGTGATGCCGCTCCACGATGCTCCCGCGATAATTGTGCTTCAAAACCGGCGCCACCGCCTGTACTGCCTTGAAGAAGAAATTCATGCCGATGGAGAAATTCGATCCGTACAGCAGCGCGCCTTTGCGCTCGTGTACCAGCTCGCGAACTTTTTCCAGATGCTGATACCAGCCCGTGGTGCCGACCACCATGGGAACGCCGGCTTCCACGCAGCGGATCACGTTCGGGATCACCGCGTGCGGCGTGGTGAAGTCGATGACAGCATCAATCTCCTGAAGTGTCGAAGGGGTGAGCGCGCGGCCGTCCGGGTTGTCCTGGCTGGCCAGAGAATAGACTTCGTGCTTGCGCTCCCTGGCCACCTCGGCCACCAGCGCGCCGGTCTTGCCGCGGCCAAGCACAAGCAGCTTCACGCGAACACCTCCGGGTCCACCTGTGAGAAGAACGTCAGATGCAGACGCGAGACTACATCAGGCACCGCGTCCTCATCAATCACAAAGCTCAAGTTGATCTCCGACGCACCCTGGGAAATCATGTGAATGTTTGTGTCAGGGATGGCGCCGAAAACTTTCGCAGCGATCCCCGGCGTGCTCTTGATGTTCTCGCCCACCAGGCAAACGATTGCCTTCCGGCCGGAATATTTCACATCGGCGAGCTTTGCCAGATCGGCGGCTATCGCTGCTATCGATTCGTTCGAATCGACAGTGACCGAGACGCTGACCTCCGAGGTCGAAACCATGTCAACCGGGCAGCGGTGCTGCGCAAAGACCTCGAAGATGCTTTTCAGAAATCCGTGCGCCATGAGCATGCGTGTGGCAACCACGTCCACCACCGTGATGCGCTTCTTGGCGGCAATCGCCTTGAACAGGTTCTTGCTTTTGGGCGCCGTTGCAGTGATGCGCGTGCCTTCGCATTTGGGATTGCGCGAGTTCAGGATAAGCACCGGAATATTCTTCTGGATGGCCGGCAGTAGCGTGGCCGGATGCAGCACCTTGGCGCCGAAGTAGGCCAGCTCAGCCGCTTCTTCGAAGCTGATGGTCTTGATGCGCCGGGCGTCGCGGCACAGACCGGGATCGGTGGTCATCATGCCGTCCACGTCGGTCCATATCTCGATGCGCTCGGCGTTCAGCCCTGCGCCCACGATCGCGGCGCTGAAGTCCGATCCGCCGCGGCCGAGCGTCGTGGAGACGCCTTCCCGGGTCGACCCAAGGAAGCCGCCCATCACCGGCACGCGCTTTTTTTCGAGCAGCGGTTTGACGATCTCCTTCAACCGCTCGTCCGTCTCTTCAAATTGCGGTACGGCCTTGCCGAAATTGGCATCGGTAACGATGCACTTGCGCGAATCCACGTGCGCGGCTTCGATGTGGCGCTGGGAAAAAGCCGCTGCAGCGATCTTGGACGAGACGCGCTCGCCGAAGCCGGCGATCGTGTCCGTGGTCCGAGGGGTCAGTTCGCCGACCGCAACCACGCCGCGCAGCAGCTCGTCCAGCCCATTGAAGTCGGACTCCAGCTCGGGCGCAATCTGCTCGAAGGCATGTGTGCCTAGCAGGTCGGAAGCGGTGTTGTAATGGCGTTCGCGCGCCGCGCGTGAGAGCTCCAGCGCTTTTTCGCGCTCGCCCCGCGCTGCCGCTGCAGCCATAGCCAGAAGCTGATCAGTGATTTTTGCCAGCGCGCTTACGATCACCACCGGGCGCTCAGCCGCGCGCTCGCGGACGATCGCCGCGACGCGGTCGATGGCTTCGGCGTCCTGCACTGAGGTGCCGCCGAATTTCATCACGATCATGGAAGCACCTTACTGTAAATCCACCACGGAGACACGGAGGCACGGAGGCAAGCTCGATCAAGAACTGGTAGATCCGCTTTCAACCGAGATATCCCTGGGCTTTGAGTAGCTCGCCATTCAACACCGCTGCGCCGGCGGCGCCGCGGATGGTGTTGTGCGAGAGCACGGTAAATTTCCAGTCGAAGATGTTGCAGGGACGCAGCCGCCCGACAACGGCAGACATCCCGCGTCCGCGATCGCGATCCAGCCGCGGCTGCGGGCGGTCCGGCGCGCTCTCATAAATCACCGGCTGCTCCGGCGCCGTGGGCAGCTTCAGTTTCTGCGGCAGGCAGCGAAACTCATTCCACGCCGCAATGATCTCTTCGGCCTGCGCCGGCTGGCGCAGCTTGAGCGAGACCGACTCGGTATGTCCGTCTTCCACGGCCACGCGGTTGCAATGCGCGCTCAGCGTGAGGTCGGCCGGCTCAATGCGCGAACCGTTGAGCGTGCCCAGCAACTTGCGTGACTCGGCCTCCATCTTGTCTTCTTCTTTCGCGATGTAAGGAATTACGTTGCCCAGGATGTCCATGGAAGGCACGCCGGGATATCCCGCGCCGCTGATGGCCTGCATAGTGGCGACGAAGATCTTGTCGATTCCAAAGCGATGATGCAGCGGCGCCAGCGCCAGCACCAGCCCGATGGCCGAGCAGTTCGGGTTCGTGACCATGAATCCACCGTTCTTCTTGTACCAGCTCTGCGCCTTGATCAGCGCCACGTGATCGCCGTTGACCTCCGGGATCACCAGTGGAACGTCTTCCTGCATGCGAAACGCGCTGGAATTCGAAACCACGGCGTGGCCGGCCTCGGCGAAGGCAGGCTCGATCTGCTGCGCTGCAGTTGCATCCAGGGCGGCAAAGACGAGCTTCGGCGTTGCGCCGTCCGGGGCCGCGCCTGAAACCTTCATGGCGGCTATCTGCGGCGGAATCGGGGTGGCCAGGTTCCACTTCGCGGCTTCAGCATAGGCCTTTCCCGCTGAGCGGTCAGACGCCGCCAGCCACGAGACTTCGAACCACGGATGTTGGTCGAGCAGCTGTATAAAGCGCTGTCCCACTGTCCCGGTGGCGCCGAGAATACCAACTGGAAGTCTTTGGGTCATGAGAGCCTAAATTCGATTTTAGCATTCGCTTTTCTGAAAATTCTGATCAGAGCTATTTCTGAAATCCCGATCCTGAGCGTTCTTTGCGAAGGGAGGGACCCCTACCTTCGCAAAAATGTACGTGGTCTACCGAAAGATCATCCAGGACGATAGGGATCCCTCGCTCCGCTCGGGATTTCAGAAAAAAGCTACTTCCTTAACTCTCTCAAATCGATTCCCAGCTGCTGGCATTTCTTGTAGAGATGGCTGCGCTCCAGCCCCAGCGCCTTGGCGGTATTGGTGATGTTCTGATTGTGGCGCTTGATTTCGTCCAGGATCATCTGTCGCTCCACCTGCTCCACTCGTTGTGAAAGAGTCCCGGTAACCGCGATCGCGAGTCCGCTTTCGTTTCCCGCGTGCATCGGCATGGCCGCGCGGACCGTAGCCTCGGTCACGCGATTATCTTCGGCAAACAGCAGCAGACGCTCTACGACGTTGCGCAGTTCGCGAATATTGCCAGGCCATGAGTGCTTCTGCAAGGCTTGAATGGCCGCGGGATCAAAGCTGATCTCTTTCCAGTTGTTCTGTTTCACGATCTGCGCGGCAAAGTGCTGGACCAGAGCGGGAATGTCCTCCGGCCGTTCACGTAATGGCGGAAGCGTGATGGGGAAGACGAAGATGCGATGAAAAAGGTCCTGGCGGAAGGCGCCCTGCCTGACCTGCTCTTCCAGCTTGCGGTGCGTTGCGACTACCACGCGCACGTTGACTTTGACCGGCTTGTCTCCGCCAATGCGCTCGACCTCGCCCTGCTCAAGCACGCGCAGCAGCTTGGCCTGCATGGCCAGCGGCATGTCGCCGATTTCGTCGAGGAACAGAGTGCCGTCATTCGCCTGCTCGAATTTGCCGATGTGGCGCGACGCCGCTCCGGTGAACGAACCTTTCTCGTGCCCGAAAAGCTCTGATTCGATCAGCTCGGCCGGTACCGCAGCACAGTTCAAGGTGATATAAGGGCCATCGTGCCGGGGACTCTTCTCATGAATGGTGCGCGCGATCAGTTCCTTGCCCGTCCCGGTTTCGCCCAGAATGCAGACGCGGGTCTCGCTGGCGGCCACGCGCTCCACCTGGGCCATCAGCTTGCGCATCTTTTCCCCGGTGTACACGATGCCGGATGCGCCCAGTTGTTGGCGCAGCTGCTGGTTCTCCTGCTTGAGCCGCTCCATGCGCAACGCGTTCTGCACGGTAAGCAGGAGCTTGTCCGTCGAGAGCGGCTTCTCCAGAAAATCGAGTGCGCCCAGTTTCGTGGCCTTGACCGCCATCTCGATGTGCGCCTGGCCCGACATCATGACCACCGGCGTGGCGATTCCGGCAGACTTGATCTGCTCCAGCAGCGTTAATCCATTCATCTGTGGCATGACCACGTCCGAGAAGATGAGGTCGAACTTCTCGTTTTTCGCCATTTCGAGCGCCTTGACTGGGTTGTCACAGACAGTGGCCTCGTGTCCAGCGAGGCGGAAAGCGCGGGAGAGTGACGCCAGCGTGTTGGCGTCGTCGTCGACGATGAGAAGATTGGCTTTCATGATGCGCTGGTAAATTCTACAGTGGCTCCGCCGGAATACACCGGCAGCTCCACACGAAACGTTGTTCCCTGGTCCTTTTTGCTGCTTACGCTGATGCGCCCATGATGGTCGCTCACCACGGACTGCACGATTGCCAGGCCCAGCCCGGTGCCATGCTGCTTGGTGGTGTAGTAGGGCGTGAAAAGCCGGTCGCACTCTTCCGGCGTCAGGCCGGCTCCGGTATCAGAAAGCTCGAACACGGCAAACTTCTCGTTCATTTCCGTGCGGAAGGTGAGCGTGCCGCCTTTCGGCATCGCGTCGACCGCGTTGAGAACGAGGTTTTCCACTACGCGGCGCAGCAGCACCGGGTCGCCGCTTACCGGAGGCACGTCGCCCAGTTGCAGTTCAGTGCAGATTTTCCCCGGATCGCGGTTGAATTGTCCCTGGAAGAGCTGGGTCACGCTGCGCACCATGTCGTTCAGGTCGACGGCCTGGATTTGCGGCGCGGGCATTTTGGAAAAATCGCTGAACCGCCCGATGATGGTTTTCAAGTTGGCGATCTCCGCCAGCAGCGTGCTTGTGCTCTCACGAAAAACCTCGTCAAACTGTTCCGGCGTGTTTTCCCGCGCGCGCAGCAGGTTTTCGACGGTGATTTGCAGCGGGAACAGCGGGTTCTTCAATTCGTGCGCCAGCCGCCGCGCCAGTTCGCGCCAGGCGGCTACGCGCTCGCTTTGCACCAGGCGCTCGCGCTGGCCGATCAACTCTTGGGTCATTTGATTGAACGCGACAGCCAATTTGCCGATCTCGTCCTTCCCGGAGGTTTCGACGTGCACGTCCCAGTTCCCCTGGCCGATCTCAGTCGCAGCTTCAGCCAGCTTGCGAATGGGGCGGCTGACCCGCGCCGTGACGGCCCCGCTGACAATCACGCCGATAAAGACAGCCACTCCGGCTATCACCAGGCTGATGTTGCGAATGTGCTTCTCCAGCAGCAGCTCCTGTTCCAGCGAGTTGCCCACCAGGAGCACCGCGGGAACGCGATCGGAATATCCCGGCAGCGGTATGGCATGGAGAATTTCCTCCTGAGTCAGCCCAGGTCCCAGGTCCACCGTGGTAGAAGCTTCGTTGCGGTCCGCCAGCACTTTTTGAATCAGTACGCCGATCCTGGGGGATGAGATGTCCTCCTTCGCCGGGCCCAGCACCTCGCCCGCTCCCTGCTCCGGCGAACTGAAGATCGAGACATGCAGACCCTGCGGAGGAGAAAGAACTTGCAAGATCGCATCCAGCTTGCGCCCCCCGATCAGGTAATAGTTCAAGCCATGCGCGCGCACCGGACGCAGGCAAAGCATCGCCAGCACAGAGCCCTGTGGCGTTTCTACGTGCTTGAGAAACGCGCGCTCCGGAAGCGGACCGGGCCGGTCCAGAAACCAGCGCTGCTTATAGCCAAAGCGGGCCGGCCAATGCGCCGAGGAGATGATCGCTCCATCCGGCGCGACTAGGTCGAGGAAATCAAGCCGTTGTGCGGCTGCGTACGTCCCCGCCTCATTCACGTAGTTGGCGTACTCGGCGCCGTTGGAGAGCTCCGAAGTAGTGCGCAGCATCTGGTCTGAGGCAGCAATGCTCTCCACGCCGCGCGTGATCTCCTCGCCTTCATGTTCGAACTCGCGCCGGAACTGGTTCACCAGCGTTGCGGTGCGGTCCTCTTCCACGCGGCGGAAGGCTTCGTGCGCGCGCGTCTCGATCAGCCAGGCCACCGCGCCCACGCTGGCGGTGATGCTCAGCGTTACTAATAGAAGAAGTTTGGTCTTCAGTGCCAAGCTACCGTGCTCCTTCCACCCAGAGCTGGTCGAGCTGCCAGGCGCCGGTCATCTGTTGCTGCCAGTTGTGAACGTTGCTATTCAGCCAGATCGCCTGCGGCAGGTGCGCCACGGGAACCACGCGGTGATCAGCCAGCAACTTGCGCTCGGCATCCAGCAAGTCTTCCGGACGGCCGGCGGCAAGGATGGCCGGAACGCTTTCCGGGAACAGTCCAAGGCCATCGCTCAGCGAAGCTAACCCCACTGAAGGATCGAGCGACGGGAGCGGTATCCGCAGCAAAACGGCATCTGCGTTCATTGACGAGCGCGCGCCCTTACTGTTGATGTGCGACTCGGCATAGGGCTGGACGACGATCCCCGCCTCACGGGCATCGAGCGCGATCCGCTCAGCGACCAGTTTCGACAATGGATCGGCGGCGTCATAGGCCAGCATGATTGGTGTGACCACCACGTAGGCCGCGGCATCCGCACGTAGCTCTCTGGCGCGCGCAAGCTCCAGGCTGCCCGGGAAAAGGAATTCATAGCCCGTGAGCCATTGGGGGAGCAGTCCCGAGGCGGGTGTGGCCCGGCGTTGCAACAGGACATTGCTGATCGCACCGCGATTGATGGCGAGCCCCAGGGCTTCACGGACACGGGCATCCACGGGCTTGCGGCCGGGGCGCGGAGCGGACTCACTTTGCAAAAAAGCCAGCGCCAACAGCTCAGCGGGACGCGAGACGGAGAGATTCTGGTTCGTCTGCTCCAGCGCGCGAAGCTGGTCAAGGCCCACTTCGGCCGCAGAATACGGGCCCAGCTGCCGGTCCAGAAGCTGCTCCCGGAGAGAAACTCCCATCTGGATCTCAACCGCATCGGGGAAAGCGCGGCCGCCCCAGTAATCTTCGTTCACGCTAAGCAGGGCTCGCTCTCCCGGCTGCCATTGTGTGAGCTTATAGGGCCCGGTGCCGGCCAGCACGGCCGAGTTGCCTTCGCCCAGGCGCTTGGCGATCGAGTAGCGGGTGACGGCCAGCATCTCCGGCATGTGCTGCACGGGTGACGGAGCGTCAATCGTTACGGTCTGGCGATCGGGGGCCGAAAATTTCCATGCCGGATTACTCCGGGCCAGGCTTGCCGCAACTTCCGCCGCGGTGACTAATGAGCCATCATGGAAATTTGCGAGCCGTAACCGGAACTGCCATGTTTTTTTTGCCGGATCGGAGCGCCATGAAGAAGCCAAACCCGGGCGCACACGTCCCTGCGCGTCCATCGAAGTCAGAGTTTCAAATACCAGGGCGGCGAGGCGGTCGCGGGTGGCAGGGCGGTCCTCTTCGCCCAGCGGGTCGATAGAGGTGACCCTGTCATGGAGCAACACTTTTACCGTCCCGCCATAACGCGGGCGAGACTCGGCAACCAGCAGCAGGCTACTGATTGCAAATAGCGGTAAGAGTAAACGCTTCATACTTTCCCGTGGCCTGCGATTGCACCACCCCGTTCACCACCTGACTGTAGTTTCCCGCCGTCCATAAAGCTTCAACTGCGCCGGGAAATTCCACCGGCGCGCTCATCGGCTGTGCGTCGCGCCCGGCGATCTCAACGGCCTGCACGCTGTCCACGCGAGTGTTGTCTGCGGGCGAACTCACCAGAAGCTGCCAGCCTGAGCCGCAAGTCGAGTGCACGGCCGCCATAGTGCTGCCCCAGCCGCTGTATATGGCGGCGGGAGATCCAAGATCGTTCTGGAAGAGCCGCGCCCGGCCGTCTGTGCCGGTGAAGAGCCACATGCGCTGATCGCCGTTCTGCCAGGCGGCGCCGGAAAAAAATGGGCTGACCGAAGCGCCCGCGCCCTGTCCGGCAATCAGGCCGGTGAAGAAATTCCGGCGCGGGCTGAAGAACGCGACCAGGCCGGAATCGACCGGCCAGGGATCGTCGCTGGCGCGGCAGTCCAGCGCCGGCGGCGAGAGCGCGCCGGTGCAGCGGGTTCCCGGCAAAAACGCGTCGATGTGCCCGCCGTGGACCTCCAGGCGGCCCCGCAGATCGCGCGGCCACGGATGCTGGTGCGGTATGGCCAAAGTCTGCCGCGGACGCCACTGGCCGGAGTCGCTGGCATAAAGCGCAAGCTGGCTGGGCTCAAGCACCAGCAGGTTTTGATTGTCGGCGTAAAAATCCAGGATCTGGGTTTCCTGCTGCCACACAGGGACCTTTCGCAGAGTGAGCGTCGGCGCATGCGATGAAGAGATGCGTTGCGGCCGGGGCATTTTCCTGATCACCTGCTGGCTGCTCGATCCCTGCTGCACAGTGGCAATCCACACGCTGCCCTGCCAGTCTTCAGAGAATGCGATTTGCACTTCTGCAATCGCCTGCTCCGGCTTGACTACGCGAATATTTGCGGCGCGGAAGGCATTCAAAATCGCATTCTGCGCCGCCTCCTGCGCTTCCTGGGAAATGCTGGCGATATTCTGAAATGTGACCGCGACCGCCGATGGCGATCCGCTGCGCGAGAGAATCTGCTGGACGAAGTCGTTGGCCATCACCGGCAGCGGCTGAGGCTCCTGTTGAGAGACGGCGCACACCGGAAGGAGCAGGACGATCGCGCAGCATCGATAAAGAGCGGTCTTCAGCATCGAAAGTTGGAATATGCAGTTCATTTGAATGGAAACCCGAGCAAATAGCAACCACCCCAGCCCGCGCAAAAGCAGCGCGGATCTGGGGACCCCGGCAATCAGTCAAAAGACCTGTTGAACCACTGGTTGCACGCGGTCTGAACTTTCCGCCGGACCGGGCCGCCATCCCGGCGGGGACAGCCGGCCCGGTAGGACTTCCGGCAGAAACCTGGGGCTATCTTCCTTTCCAACCCTTGCGGCCGGCGGCCTGCTGCGCCGGCGCCGGAGGATCGTCATTTTGATTGTCTGGACCCTCATCCGCCTCGGCCGCCTGCTGGGCGACTTTGGCATTGGCGAGCGCATCGGCGGGAACCCCGCTCTTGAGCACGTCATTGAAGAAGATCTTTGCGTCAGAAGGCACCATCATGATCTGCAGCTTGTCTGACATCCGCTCGGCAACAATTTTGTTGATCAGCAGCGGATTCTGCTTGAGCAGCGCGGCCTCAGACTTCATGCGCTCGGCGTCGGCCAGGGCGACTTTGCGAATGCGCTCGGCTTCGGCGTCGGCCAGCAGGTTGCGGCGTTCGAGCTCCGCCTTACTGTCGATCACCTTGGCCTGCGCCTGGGCCTCGGCGTTCTTCACTGTGGCTTCCTTCTGCGCTTCAGCCTCCAGCCGCGACTGCTCAATCTGTTTTTGTTTCAGCGGAAGCGTGTACTGCATGGCATCAGCTTCCGACTTGGCCTGGAGCACGCGGACCTCGCCCGCACCCTGCGCCTGTTTTACCTGCTGCACACGCGCTGCCTCGGCCTCCAGTTCGGCGATCTTCACCTGCTTGGCCTTCATCTCCGTTTCCACGCCCAGGCCTTCGTTCTGCTGCTCCTTCAGCAGCAGCCCTTCCAGGCCTTTGGCATATTCTTCGGGAAGGACAACGTCACGCAGCATGACCTCTTTCACGATGATTCCGTCCGTTTCGAGTTTGCGGGCGATCCTCTCTGCCGCTGCCTGCCGGATTTCTTCACGCTTGGTCGCGAACACCTCGCGCACGGTGTAGCCGGGCGCCAGCTCGCGGAAGACGCTGGAGACTACGGGCGGAACAATCTCTCTCTCCACGGGCTGGGGCAGGTTGGAGTGGATGAAGTCGAGCCGGCGCGCATCCAGTCTGTAGCGGACGGTAATGGCCAGCCCGATGTTGAGGCCTTCTTTCGATTGCACACTGAAGGCGTCGGCCTTGGTGCGTTTCGCCGACTTCTTCTCCGCTTCGTCGGCGCTGATCGATTCCAGACCGTCGCGCGCTGAGGAAGAAGTTGTCAGCACCTGGTCGCGCAGGTCGTAGAGCACAACGGAGTCCAGCAGCGGCGTTACAAAATGCACGCCGGGATACAAAGTGCCGGGGCGCGTCCCTGCGGTCTGGCTCACTCTGATGCCGCCCATCCCGCTGGGCACCACCACTATGCCACCAGCGAGAATAAGCAGCAGCCAGCCAGCAGGAAACGCCCATTTGGCAGTAGCCCAGTTCAGTCGCGGCCTTTCCACGCCGGCGCCCGGGGTAGAGGGCGTCGCGGTGGAGGCTTCGTCCGTTCCCGATGAAGTGCCGGAGAAGCCGGGAGCTATACGGCGCGACTGGCGGTGATACTGGACAACCTGGTAAAGATTCTTGAAAGCCTGGACAGCGGCTGCAACGAGCAGCCCCCATCCCGTCAGCAACAGCAGATATTTCAATAGCAGCATCTCTTGTCTCTCCTTAATTCCTCAAAACCTTTTCACCGCAGAGGTCGCAGAGAACGCTCAGAAACCGGGGTAATTTCAGTTTCGTCTGGTTGACGGCGTTTTCTGCTGCGTACGTAATCTCCATTCGCTCAACCAATCATTCTTTTCTCTGCGTTCTCCGCGCTCTCTGCGGATGCAAGCCCGGTTCCTATTGCTCGGTAGTTTCAACCGTCGTCAGGGTTGCGGTTGCGCCCGGCGTTTCGGCAATGGCTTCAGCCTTCGCCAGCGTCATCCCACCCCAACGACCCAACGGCGGGCTCGTTGGGGGCCCCGTGAGGGCCGGTTCGGCGGCTGGGGCCGCAAACACCCGGGCAATCATCGCGTCGCGCTCGCGGCGCACTGTGACCGTGTCTCCGACCTGTACCAGAGCGTAAAGCTCTTCTACGTCCTGCTTGCGCATACGGAAGCAGCCATGCGAAGCGGCTTTGCCGACGGAGCTCTGCACGTTGGTCCCGTGGATCCCGTAGCCCTTCAGGCTCAGCCCCATCCAGCGCGTGCCCAGGGGATTGTCCTTTCCCGGAGGAATTTCCTTATCGCGATGACGGTAGACCGGGTCCTGGGCGCGATTGATGACGACAAACTCCCCGTCCGGACTGGGCGTGTGGCGTGAGCCGACGGCGATCGGATAGGTCTTCACTACCTGGCCGTTTTCCAGCAGGGCCAGCTTGCGATCGGCGATGCTGATGATGATCCGGCGCTCGGGGCCGGTGGCGGCACTGACTGGCTTCGCTGCGGCGACAGCGATAGTCTGGGTGGTCGAGTTCTTGCCTTTCGGCGCCCCGCCGGCTGCATTCACCGCTTCCGGTGCTACCGGCGTTGTATCGCCGGAGGATTGGGACAGGCTGAGTGCTGATTGCTGAATGCTGACTGCTGAGCTCTCCAGCTTTTCCTGCTGGCGCTGAAGAGAGGCGATCCGCGCCGCTGCCGCCATATGCAGGCTGGTCAGGCAGATCACGATGGCGATCAACGCCATCATCGCTTTTTGGGTTTTGCTTGAGATTCCAACTAGCCGCCGCATGTTGTTTCTCCCTGAAGCTCAAGTCTTACGCCGGGAGAAAATGCAGGTGCGCCGCCAAATCTAATCTATTGTAAATAAATGAGTTAGTTCGATTTATTGCGCGCCTATCTGTGGGCGGTGGGAGACGGTGTGGCCGGGCAAACACAGGAGCTTACAGCCTCTGCTCGGCGCAAAAAGGTGGGCTTCAGAGGTTAGTCTGAAGCCCGAATAAAGGAGCGCAGCCGTAAAATTCATCGAAGATCGCACGGCTGCTGATTGTTAAGACACGTGGGACAAGAAGGCGGAACAGGAGATTTTCAGGGCTGAAGCGTTTTCTTAAGACCTTGAGCAGCGCTTGCGAAAAAAAGGGATTTCTATCATCTATCAGGGGTTTAGATAAGCAGATGCACGCTTTCAGAAAAGGCGGGGATCCCTTCAGGTCGGGATTTTAGGAAAGAGCTAAGTGCCAACTGCTGATGGCCAAGAGCCAGGAGCTGAAATAGTAAAGGCTGTGACATTGGTTATGCTCTAGCCGCCAGCTCCTGCGAGGGAGCCAACAGCGTGGATGCATGTACCGTCACAGCCCTTGATGCGATCACTGCTTTCGCAGTCCCTGACCCCGGCCCACCCCTCGCAGGGTCTGCCGGTTTTTTCGGGTCCTGGCGTGCCTCGAATTGCTTCGCTGCACCTGATCACCCAGTCTACTTCGGCCCAACCACGTTTTATTTTGACTGAGCCTTTCGACCGTCGACGTGAGCCATCCTAATTGAAGAAGGCAAAATGTCAACGCCCATGATTTGTGCAATCAAAGATTTTTTTTGGACGTGCCAAGATGCGCCAAGTAGCGATGAAATGCGGCTAAAAAAATGGTGTGATGGCGGTTTCCACGTTTTCCACAGAGCTTTCCACAAAACCGAAGCCCATGGCCGGAGCTGTCCGCAGGTGCTCAGGACTCAAACGAAGTTCTTGACTGCACAACCCCATGTGCCTCATTGTGTCTCTTAGAGCAAAAATGTCGGATCTCATCGCATATGTTGACGGCGGCTCCCACGGAAGTCCGGGGCCGTCAGGCATTGGCGTTCTGATTGCGAAACCCGACGGCGAAACCATCCGCATCGCCCGGTGGATCGGCCACCACGACAACAACGTGGCCGAATACGCGGCGCTGCTGGAAGCCCTGCAGCGCGCGCTCGACCTCAAGGCCACCTCGCTCTGTGTTTATTCCGACTCAGAGTTGGTCGTCAAGCAGATGACCGGCGAGTACTCCTGCCGCAGCCCGCGGCTCTATTCGCTGCACTGGATGTGCCGCAAGCTTTCGCGCACCATGAATTTCTGCATTTCCTACATCCCGCGCGAGCAGAACCAGGAAGCCAATCGTCTGGCCAACCATGCGGTGCGGTTTCGTCGGGAGCCGGTTCCCGAATACGGCGCTTCCTGAGCCGTACCAGCCTGAAAATCCGCCTATCTTTACCTGAAACTTCTTTATTTGAAACGTCGATTTAAGGCCTGAGTCCTTTTAGCAGACACTCCTCTGTGCTCTGAGGCACCGAGTTTCAGTTATTTTTTCGCTTGACACATATTCCCATATGGGAATATAAATGACCCATGGCACGGGCGGCGACTACCAGTGACGTTTTCAATGCGCTGGCAGAGCCGCGTCGGCGGGAGATTCTGGCGCTGCTGGCGGACGCTGAGAAGCCGGTCGGCGAAATCGTCGCGGCGCTGGCGGAAGGCCAGCCCTCGATCTCAAAGCATCTTGGTGTGCTGCGCAAAGTTGGCCTGGTTCGGGTGCGCCGCACTGGCCGGCATCGGATGTATCGGGCCAACGCCGACGGTATCCGTCCGCTGTACGACTTCGCCAAAACGTTCGAGAAGTACTGGACTCATCAGCTACTGCGCGTGAAAGAACGGGCAGAAGAAAAAGAACAGAAAAAACACAGGAGATGAATATGAGCGCAATTTTGAATGCAACGTCATCGGTTGCCGGACTCGACAAGCTGACGCTGAACCTGACGAAAGAGATCCGGGTGAAGGCGTCGCTGGAAAACACCTTCGCAGCCCTGCTCGAGCAGATGGGACCGGAGAACGAAACCCCACAAGGCAAGATGCCGATGAAGATCGAGCCGTGGCCGGGCGGGCGCTGGTTCCGCGACCTGGGCGGCGACAACGGTCACTTGTGGGCGACTGTCCAGGCCGTCAAGCGTCCGGAGCTGCTGGAACTCTGGGGGCCGCTGTTCATGTCGTACCCGGTGGTCAACAACCTGCAATACCGGCTAACCAAGATCGAAACCGGCACCCTCATTACCTTCCGCCATTCGGCCTTCGGTTTCATTCCTGACGAGGTCCGCGAAGGAATCGGGCACGGATGGGCAAATCTGTGGGAGCGAATCCAGCGTGCGGCAGAAAGGAAGAAGTAGTTATGTGTCCAGCATGTTTATCGACAGCAGCGTTGGCAATTGCTGGAGTCGTTTCGGCAGGAGGCCTGACTGCCGTGATCGCGAGGATCAAGAAATCGAAAACGAGTGAAACAGTTTCGACGGAAAACACTAAATAGAACGAGATCATTAAAGGAGAAATCATATGGCAACGAGCAAAGAGAGAGACAAGGAGAACCCGAAAGGGCCTAGCGCGATGAAGACACGCCCGATCGTCCCGGCGCAGGAGTGGGAAGCGGCACGACAGGAGCTGCTCAAGAAAGAGAAGGCCCTGACCCGATCCCGTGATGCGCTGGCCGCCGAGCGCCGGCGGATGCCGTGGATGGCGGTGGAGAAGAGGTACGAGTTCCTGGGACCGCAGGGCAAGGTAAGCCTGCTTGATTTGTTCCAGGGCCGCCCGCAGTTGATCCTTTATCGCGCCTTCTTCGAGCCCGGGGTGTTCGGCTGGCCCGAACACGCCTGCCGCGGCTGCTCCATGGGAGCCGATCAGGTCTCGAACCTGATCCATCTGAACGTTCGCGACACCACCCTCGCCTACGCCTCTCGCGCCCCGCAGGCGGACATCGTGCGTCTCAAGGCGCGGATGGGCTGGGAACAGATTCCCTGGTACACCATCACCGATAGCTTCGACAAGGACTTCGGCGTCGATGAGTGGCACGGCCACAACGTGTTCTTCCGCGACGGCGAGCGGGTGTTCCGCACATACTTCATCAACAACCGCGGCGATGAGGCGATGGGGAGCATCTGGAGCTATCTCGACCTCACTCCGCTCGGCCGTCAGGAAACCTGGGAGGACTCGCCCGAAGGATATCCGCAGACGCCGCCGTATAAATGGTGGAACTGGCACGATAACTACGGGGTCGAGGCATCGCCGAACCCGAAATGGGTCGATATCATCACCGACCCTCAAGAAGCCGCCCGAAAGCGCGAGGCGGAGGCAAAAGCGAGCTAAAGAAGCCCGAGCAGAGCATTGCATTGGAGCTCAGCGGGCTATGATTGTGGGAAGGATTTGAGACGTAGCTGCGTCTCTACGTCGTAGGTTCTTCCCGCGAATGCAGCAAGCAGAGGAGAAGGTACCGGGTTTCGAGCGGACTATGCCTTGGCGTGCTCGTAATACTTGCCGATGATGATTCCCAGCTGCACGGCTGATTCGGGGTCGAGATCGACAAACTCAAAGCCCGCGTATTGCTGGTCAGAGAAGCGGAGGCGCGCGTTGACCTGGACGCGAATGTCTTCTGTGGGCTCGTGGATGGTGAAGCCGTAGATCTTCTCGTCTTCGCTATAGCCCTTTTCCGGCTCCATCATGAAGCCGCCGCGGGCCAGTTGGCGCACCACTCCGGTCTTGCGGCCTTTCGCGTCCAGCACCAGCACCTGCGCCTGCGAGGTAATGTCCACGCGCTCAAACCTGCGGCGCTCTTCACCGTTCTGCACTCGTTCGGTTGACTTCATCGAATGATTTCCGTAAATACGCTGACTGGATCTATGTCCACGGGCACATCTTTTACGTTCGCTAGCGCCGATTTTAACTCACCCGGCATGGAATCGTACTTCTTAAACCATTGCTCAGCGCGGTTCCTGTCACCAGTGGCCTCGATTTCCAGGAGCTCTTTGGCCAGCGAAGAGACTGCCGATGTCATTTTTGTGAAATCAATTGCATATCGGCCGCTTGCCGGGTCGCGCGTTATGGCGCCCTGCTCGAAGAAGTAGTTGAACTCCATCATCTCGGCGCGGCCGTGGGCTTCGGCAACGCCGAAGCGGACGGTGCGGAAGATTCCGGCAACGTGCGAGGCGTAAAACTCCTGTGCGTTGGATTTGGGAATGACGCCCTTGTCCATGAGGTAGTTCAGGGCAAAGAGGCCCACAATGTCGGCTTTGGCCTCTTCCAGGCCGGAGAACGTCGGGCCAATCGATTCACGAATGTCTGCCCGGCCGGCACTGGTGCGGGCGAAGGCGGGCCCCAGGCCATGGCAGATTTCATGCATCAGCACCACGACGAGATAGCCATCGGCCGAGGCCATGGCGGCCTGATCTTCTTTCATCAGCAACTTGCCGATCGGCAGGACAACATAGTTCACCCGGGCATCCATGAAGTTTTTGAAGAAGATTTTCTTGGTGCCTTTTTCCTGGTGAATGCGCGGATCGTTGGGCAGGTTGTCGGCAACGGCCTGATAGCCATGGCGCAGATCGCCGGCGCGGTAGGGCGTGTCCATCACCTCCATGGGCGTGCTCTTGCCCTGCAATGAAGGCCGGTCTTCCGGCGCCAGGGGCAGCGCTTCCTGGATTTCAGGAACGTATTTCTTGAAGGTATCGAGACCGGCGCTGTCGGCGTCATTGCGGATCATCACCGCGGCGCCGTAGGAAGTTTTCACGCCCAACAGATCGTCGAGATAGGTTTCATAGGGAGCGAAGATCACGTCGAACTTGGGATTTTCGAGATCAAGCCACGCGAGGTCGCTCTTGTAGTAATCGTCGGTAAGGAGCGCGTCGGCGCGCAGGCGGAGAAAGTTGGCGAAGGCCTTGTCCGGGCTCAGGGCAGCGGCTTCGCGCAGCGCATTGGCGGCCCCCGTGAGCCACGGCTTGTACTCGATGTGGTAGGGAACTGCGATCAGTTCGGCACCCTGGCGCCTGACGACCGTGTACGGGCTGTAGATCTGTGTTTTCTTGTCCGGATGTTTGGCGACGTAAGCTTCAATCTCTGCCCGGGTGATGCCCGCAGGATACAGAGCGCGGCCGGGGGAGAACGCATCGCTGCCGACGAACGGTTTATTGTTCTCCAGCAGGTCGTAGCGGCTGCCGTTGATCGTGAGGAAGCGGCGGATTTTCTGGTTCATCACCTGGTTGCAGCCCAGCAATCGCTGATAGAGTGCCAGTCCTTTGGGATCGCTCTGGCGCCAGTAGATGCTCTCCAGATACTGCGCGGCATCCACCAGCTTGGGAACCATCTTGCGCTCCGCGTCGCTCAGGCCGTTGACGCTGAACGGCATGGAAACCAGCTTGAATTTGGCCACCTGCGCGGCAATGTCTTCGTTGATATTTTCTTTCAGCAGGCATTTGTCGGCGGTCTTGGGCGGCGGGGCCGCGCGCCGGCCCGCCTGGGCGAGCACGGTTCCGGAAGCGAGCGCGAGCAAGGAGACCAGGAGCGTTTTCATGGAAACGATTCTAGCAGCCCCCAAGCATGGTCGCGGAGAGACGGAATCCACCACTTAGGCACGGAGACACGGAGAACAAGAGTAGCCGCAGATTTGCACTGATGAATGCAGATCAGGAGGCTGGGCCTTGTCCATGAATCTTCTATGCCTATCTGCGTCGATCTGCGGAGATCAGCGGCAAATTCTTTTGCTTTTCTCCGTGTCTCCGTGTCTCCGTGCCTCTGTGGTAGATTTTGAACAGCAATGCTCTCCCCGCCCCAGAACCTGCTCATCGACGCCGACGATACGCTCTGGGAAAACAACATTTATTTCGAGCGCACCATCGCCGATTTCATCGAGCGTCTGAACCATCAGCACCTGGACCCGCAGGAAGTGCGGCTCTTTCTGAACGACGTGGAGCGCGAGACCATCCTGGAGCGCGGTTATGGCTCGCACAGCTTTGCCCACTCGCTGGTGAAATGCTTTGAGCGGCTGGCGAAGAAGCCGATCACGCCGGAGCTGCACGAGTTCATATGGGGCTTTGCCCATCGCGTCTCGACCGCCGACCTTGAACTGATTCCCGGCGTGCCGGAGACTCTTGGGTACCTTAACCGCCGCGGTCATCATATGGTCGTAATGACCAAGGGCAACATCACGGAGCAGGCGGGCAAGATCGAGCGCTCCGGATTGCGCGAGTACTTTGCCGCGGTCGAGATCGTGGCGGAGAAGAATGCCGCGACCTACGGGGAAATCGTCAGCAAGTACCAATTTGACCGCGAGAGCACGTGGATGGTGGGCAACAGCCCCAAATCAGACATCAACCCGGCGCTGGCAGCCGGCATCAACGCCGTTTTTGTGCCGCACGATAACACCTGGGTACTGGAGCACGAAAGCGTCAATGCGCCCGGCTATGGCACGCAGCTGCTGCAACTGGAGAAGTTCACCGATCTGCAGCAACATTTTTGATCCGTGCGCGAAGCCCGATCACAACCCATCCGGCCTGCCGCGCATCTTCCTGCCATGATGGTTGAAATTGCCGACTCTGAACGAAACTGTACCCGTTGTGGCGGCGCGATTGATCCGATCGCGGGGCGCTGCGTCTCCTGCGGCGCCTCCACCGCGGAACGCGCAAAACCGGCGCGTTCCGGGGACCCCGGCGCCGAAGCCGGTGCGGCTGCAGAGCCCACGGCGGTTGAAGATCCGGAGCTGGTCGCGGTTGATCCTGAGCATCGCGTCCAGGTTGCGCATTTTGATCTCGATCAGGGTGAGCAGGCGGAGCTGGCTTGCGGGATGCTGCGCGCCAACGGGATCGCCTGCGAGTTGAGCAACCCGCTCCTGCCCGGATTGCCGAATGAGAGGGCGTTGTGGGTCAATGCCGCTGAAGCAGGGCAGGCGGCAGCATTACTGGCCCAAGCCGAATCACGGACCGAGGGCGAGACGGACAACGCCGCCTAGGCTGCACATCCAGCCGCTTTTTATACGGCACAAACTCTCGGTGTCGAGAACCTCTGCTGTAGAGATGTAGGCATGCTGCGTCTCTTTTCATCCTGTCGCTTCGCTCCAAACCGCCAGCGCGCCTGGCCCGACAACGCTTCTCCTGCGCCTGAGGCAAGCAGCTCGCTGCGCAAGCCGGACTCCCATCCCAGCCCGCGCCAAACCGACGCGGTCCGGGCACCCCGGGCTCGCTGCTATTTCGATAAAGTCGACTCGTTTGTCGCGCTACGCTCTACGTTAGGCCTTGGTTCATCGCCGCTGCTTTCGACAGTGGATCGCTGCGGTCTGGGGCATGCAAACATTTTCTGTTAACCATCCCGATACTTCGCTCTTTCTCTTAATTGCGTGAGCTGTTACGCTGAGGTGCTCTGGAGTTCGCGCCGCTCCGAAATTGGCCGACTCTTTTTTTACAAGCAGGCCGCCGCTGCTCGCCTCCCAGGTCCTGGCCGAACTGGGTCCCGTGCTCACGGGTGAGCGAGGCCTTTCCCAGACCGCCGCGGGCGCTCTTGAGATTGTGATGGCGGCTGTCCGCGCCGGTTCAGGGGCAATCTTCCGCTACCAGGAAAAGCCGGCCATGCTGGCGTCGATCGCCGCGTCAGGGTTCGTGGTCTTTCCCCAGACTGCGGTTTTTCCGCTACTCCCGAAACATGTAAGCGCGCTCACCAACACCCAGGGCCCGCAGCCGATC
>DASTJB010000086.1:0-11247 GCA_035717005.1 Candidatus Angelobacter sp. | reverse complement strand
GCTCCAAGCTCTGCGCAGAGTACCGCTCCCAACCCGAGCCGGTAGTCTCTCCTCCCCCGGGACACTTGCGCAGAACAGAGGCCGCCAGAATACTGGCGGCCTTTAATTATGTCGCTTCGCTCCAAACCGCCGGCGATCTTCGACCGCTTCACCTTTTCTTGCTCCTGATGCTCGCGCTTCGGCGCGTGGGCGGCGTCCCACCCCAGCCCGCGCAAAACCGGCGCGGTCCGGGGGCCCCGGCCTCAGCGCAGAATGCCCGCTGGATTTGTTATGTCGCTTCGCTCCAAACCGCCGGCGATGGCTGAACGTGGCGAAAGTCTTCTGCTCCTGATGGGGGCAGCTCCCATCCCAAGCCGCGCAAACCCGGCGCGGTCCGGGGGCCCGGGCTCGCTGCTGATCTTTCCTTCGCAATCAACCATCGGCGCTCAGATACCCGCAAGATTACGTCTTTCCGGCGATCTTCTCAGTAGAATATCAAGTATGAAGTTCCGCTCTCACATTCTTCTGGGCGTCCCTGTGCTCCTTCTCGGCTTGTCCGCACCGCGCGCCGCTGCGCAGGACAATCAGGACGACAAAGCCCACATTACGCCGCGCGCCGCTCCTACACCAACACCAACGCCGAGAAAGACTCCATCACCGCAGAGCCCCGGGCAATACGAGCCTCCACCGTTTCCGGGCGATGCACCGGGAACTCCGCCGGTGGAAAAGCGCCAGGGCGGCTATGAACGTCCATCCTTTCCCGGTGACGCGCCGGGAACGAGCGCTACGGGTGAAAGTTCCAGCCGCGACTCTCAGATTGACCTGAGCGCTAAACCTGCGCCAGAAGCAGCGCCGGCCGAAGACAGCTCTGTCCTCCAGCCCTGGGACCCGCACAAGGCGGCCAAGGACGTTGAGGTCGGGCAGTACTATTACAAAGTCAAGAATTACCGCGCAGCGCTGGAGCGCTTCAATCACGCGCTGATTTACAAGCCGAATGACGCCGAGGCGACGCTTGGTTTGGCGATGACCCAGGAAAAGCTCGACCTGCTCTCGCTGGCGGACCAGAACTACCGCAAGTATCTCCAGATTCTGCCGAATGGCCCCAAATCCAAAGAAGCCGAAGCGGCCCTGAAGCGGATTGGCCCGGGCGTGGAGACAGGCAAACCTCCTTCGCCGAATGATCCAGCAACCGTCGCGGCACACGACTTAGAGATGGGTGAAAGTTATCTTTCCAGCAACAACTTTGACGCTGCCCGCGAGCGCTTTGAGGAAGCTGTCCGCCTCACGCCGGACAATCCGCTCGTCTACTTCCGCCTGGGGCAGGCACTGCAGGGCATGCAGCGGCTGGATCCGGCACGGCTGAATTATCGCAAGTACCTTGAGCTGGACCCAAAGGGCAAGTTCGCACAGACCGCAAAAAAAGCGGTTTCCGAAATCGATTACATTCTGGGCAAGTAGCTACTCGCGGCGGATAAAATTGCCGGAGCTCGCGTCCACCAGCACCGTCAGCTTGCTCATCGATTCGCTGCCGCCATAGATCACATGCCAGCGCAGCTGGCCGGACTGAGAGTCCCAGTCAAGCAGATATGAGATTTGCGTCTTGGGTTCCTTTTCCAGCAGTTGCTTTCCGCCGTGCTGCTGCGCCACTTCAAACGCCTTGTCGGTGTCGGCCTTGAGGAAGTTCAGGTCGAACATGCGATAAGAGCGATTGTCGGGATTGTAAGAGTCCTCGGTGCCATGGTCGATGCCCTTATGCGCGTCGCTGGTGGTAACACCGGACCAGCTGAACGGCTCCGATTTCTGCCGCGATACGGAACCAAACAGCGCCTTCCAGAAATTGGCCTTGCCGTCATGGCCTGTGCTGTCTTTGATGTTGGTCGATTCCAGTCGAATGGGCTGTGCGTCAGGCGCCCAGAAATGCGCGGGTCCCAGCATCCTCTGCAGCGCGAAGCGTCCGGTTTCGAACTCGCTTGCCGCAGGCGTTTGCTTGGGCGTGGAAGAGGTCTTGTTGTCGGAATCGCAGCCGGCAAGCAGCAAGGTCGCCGCGGCTGCAACGGCCAGAAATAGTTGTAGAGTTATATGTCTGAGTCGAGTCACACCTTCATTTTAGACGAGCCCTGCACGGCAACGGATGTACCGACAGTGCATGTCTTCAACTTGTTAACCGGCGTGAACTAGTCGCTGCTGGGAAGCCCGGCTTTGCGAGCCTGCTCCTGAAGGTCGGCAAGCTTCTGCTGGGCGGCGCTGCGCGCCTGCTTTTTTGCGTCGATTTCGGCCTGCGACTTGCGGCTGTCTTCGGCGAATTTGGCCTGGTCGCGCAGCATCACGCCGGCGTCGGCATAGTAAGCGGCTGCGCGTAGCTTGGCTTCACGCTCTGCAATATCAACCTCGCGTTGCAGCGTGGCAATCTCTTTTTTCTGGGCATCAATCTGCCCTTTTAACTTCTCGTTTTGAGCCGCGGTAGTGTCTTTCTTCGTCTCTTTGGCCGAAGCATCCTTCGCGTCTGCGCTTTTCGCCTCGGCCTTATCCGCATCCTTGCTGGCTCCGCCTTCTTTCGCCGGCGATTCCGCCGCCGGCGCATTGCTGCGGGCGAAATTGTCATCGTTCAGGTTGGTGGTGGCGGTAGCGTGCTGTTTGGCTCGATTGGCGCGGGCAGCGTCGCCCAGCGACTGTGGCTGCTGCTGCGCCACTGCCGCGGCGGCGAACATGGACATGATTGCGAGGAAAAAGAGCTTCTTCATAACGGCATCCAACCCGGTACTCTCTAATTATTCTACAGCTCAAACCAGATGCATTCTGCGCGATTCAAGAGGCGGAAACGATAGGGTAAACGCCGGATAGGACATTAGTAATGTCGCTTCACACCGCCCCAGAGAGCTTCAACTCCCAACGCTTCGACTGGCTCCCGTGACGTGCCGCTCGCCGCGTGGCCGGGGCTCGCGGCCTTTCCATTCCTTTGTCCCGTTCCGCTCCATCAGCGCGATCAGCGTTCATCAGCGGTAAGGTTTTGCTTTTCAATGCGGCAAACCCATGCCGGAAATCCGCCAGTACCAGCGCACCAGCGCCAGGCCAAAGAAAGCTGAAAACAACGCGGCGCTGCCCAGGAAAACGCCAAACGGAATCTCAAAGTTGCGGTAGATCAGGATCGCCGATTGCCATGCCCGCTTACGCGCCGTCCCGAGAGGCTCCGATTTATGCGTTCGCCGGCGGCGCGCCAATCGCTTCAGCCATACCCATACAATTAAGAAAACACCAAAGAGGCTTCCGATCACCGAACCCAGCAGCAGCACCAGCAGCGTGAGCTTCACGCCCAGAAAGGCGCCGATCAGCGCCATCAGCTTCACGTCGCCGCGCCCCATGCCCTCCACGCCGCGCACCGCCTCGTAGAGCAGCGCGATGCCAAGAATGATCGCAAAACCCAGAAGCGCGCCTGCCAGTGAATTGAGCAGTGACACCAGGCGCCAGCTCTCGATCGCTGCAATGCGCACGTCGCACATCGGGACCAGCAGACTGAATGCCAGCCCGATTGCGATTCCCGGCTTGGTCAACAAGTCAGGCAGCAGTTTGGTTTCTGCATCGGTAAAAATGAGGCCGAGCAGAAGGAACGAGAGTACGCACAATTTTGCGGCGACAAAGAACGGGTTCAGGCTCTCGGAAACAAAGCACTGGTCGGCAATCTGGTCTGCCTGGGCTGCGGCGACAAAATAGGAAACCACGAACAACGCGCCCGTCAGCAGCTCAACCACCGCGTATCGCGGCGAGATCGGCGCCCTGCAATTGCGGCACCGGCCGCGAAGAATCAGCCAGCTCAGCACCGGGATGTTGTCATAGGCGGCGATCGGCGTCTCGCAGTTAGGACACGCCGAGCGCGGGCTCACCACGGAGATTTCCCGAGGCATGCGGTAAATGCAGACGTTCAGAAAGCTGCCGAACACCAGCCCAAACAGAAAAAACGCCGCGGCAACAAACCAGGCGTGACCGGCAAGATCGAAGATGTTCAGCGGCTAGCTCCAGAGTTGGAAGTTTCTGGAGAGATTATACGCAAGAGGAATTTCGTAAGTTGGTAACTTGGTAAGTTGGCAGGTGAAAAACTGCTGGCCCGATGAGCTTTTCAGTTACCAACTTACGAAATTACCAACTTACCAACTCGGCACAGCGTTAGTCGCCGTCCGGGATCCTTAAGATGTGTCCGCTGAGCGCCGGCGCCCTGGGATTTTCCGGCGGCAGGTCGCCGGTCCAGTTGATCTGCTTGCGGTTGGCCAGGCGCATCTCCGGGCTCAATGCCTTCCAGCCGGCGCCGTTCTGCTCGCGGATGGCTACGTTGAACCCGAGCGTCGCATTCTCGTGCTCGGTCTCACGCCACTCGAACAGCGCAGCCTCAAGCTCTTCCGCCAATGCCTCATGCGGCAGCAGACAGAGGATCCATTCATTGCGGGCGTCCTGGGCATACGCGCCCCGGTCCACGCCGGGAACTCCGGTGATCACCCTGGCCCCATGCTCGCGCGCGATCTTCGCCGTCTCGTCTTTCGAGCCGTGGTCTACCACAATCACCTCGTCACACGGACGCAGCGAATCGAGCGCGCGTCCCAGGGAGTGCTCGTTGTCTTGCACATGAATCAGGGCGGTGATCTTGGTTTTGGCCATTAGGGATGTTTGATGCTGCTTTCCGGGCAGAAGCACAGTCGAGCTTAACTCGCCCGAGTCTTTTTGGGCCTTCCGCCAAGCCGTCCATTGGCTTAATTCCCACTTGCTCAGGTTATTATTCTTGGGCAGAAAAAACGCCGCCCTTGCGGACGGCGTTCCGCTTCGAAAAGAAGCTTACTGATTCATCGCCTGACGGCTCGCTCCCGGAGTCACGGTGACTGGGTTAGTCAGCTGGAAGGCGATAATTGCCTCGGGATGCAGAATGATCTGCTGGCCCTTGGTCGCGGCAGAAACGCCGGTTCCTGCGCCTGCACCTGCGGCTGCGCCAATGGCTGCGCCTTTGCCGCCGCCGAAAATTCCACCCAGCACCGCGCCTACGGCTGCGCCGCCGCCGACTTTGGCTGCGGTGGATTTGCCGCGGCCGCTGCCCGACTTCGTCCACTGGCTGGTCTGCAGGCTATAGCTGCGGCCATTCATGGTGAGCTTGGTCAGCTCCAGCGTCAGCACGGACTGCCCGGCAAACCGGCCCGCCGACTTCACTTCCACCACGCGGCCTTCAACGTCAGCGGTCGTGGGAATTACGGTTTGGTCGTCGATAGAAACCGGCGCCGAGATCGATCCATGGAAGACGTCGCCTACCTGCGCCTTTTCCGAGTTCACTTCGTCGTTCAGGCGGATGCTCAACTGCGTTCCTGCCGGGATGGTGATCTTCTGAATCGGCGTAGGCGCCGGAGGAGGCGGGGGCGCGCTAGTCTGCGCTGATTCATAGTTGCCGCCATTCCTGCTCTGCGAAGGCACAGTTGTGCGCAAGCCATTGTCACCGCTGCTGCTTGAGCTCGAGCCCCGCGTGCGCGGCGACGGGCGGGCTGCGCGCACCGGAGGAGGCGGCGTGTTGTTGCTGGCCTGCTCCTGCGGCTGTGTTTGCTGCTGCGGCTGCGTCATCGGCTGCTCGGCCGCCGAAGCCGGCGCCACCTGGAGATCATTGACCACTGTCTTTACGCCGTCTATCTGGGCGGCATCGTTGCCTGCGGCCTCACGCGCAGCTTCGCTGGCGACCGTGCCGGTCAAGGTTACCGTGCCATTGTTGGCATTGATCGTAACCTGCTTGTCGGGAACGCTTGCGTCCCCATTGATCTTGTTCTGCACGTCCGACGCAACCTGCGCGTCTGACCGGCTGCCCACGCGCGAGCATCCCGCAGCCAGTATTACCAGCGCAACAAGGGCCACCAAAAGATTGCTCTTTTTCATAAACTGCTCCTCTGTCATTTGTGGCGATTACAAGTTTTAGATGCAGAGCTGCCGGATTTGACTGTATCTGACAGTAAAATTTTGTTAATCAACAACTTACGTCCTTCTGCCTGAGAATGAACCCCTCGCCCATGGCCAAAAATCTGCTCTCAAATAATTCTAACCCCGAGATTGGTGAGCAGTTGCTCAAATCCGCCCTTAGTTACAACTCGGTAAATACCTAATTCTTCGCCCTGATTACCGGCCGCACCCTTGAAAGCCGCGAGGCTTCACCTCCAGCATGCGAATCATCGGTTCGATGTCACAGGTGGATCCCTCCCGCAGCATGCGCAGCTGGTCCACCGTTACAGGCGGGTCTTTGAGTATCCGCTGGAGCAGCCACGCACCCAAAAACATCAACGGCATGGGTATATGCACGGGCGGTTTGCGCACGCCGGCGCAGCGCGCGATCTCCTTGAGCACTTCATTCAGCGTCAGTTCGTCCCCACCGCCCAGCTCGATCGTCTGATCGGTAGCAGTGAGGGCGGTTAGCGCGCGCACAAAGCATGCCGTGACGTCGCCTACAAAAATCGGCCGGAATTTGGGCGAGCCGCTTCCGGGTACGGGCCGGAACAGCGGCGCTGAGCGCATGGTTTGGATCATCTGGGTGACAAAACCATCGCCCGGGCCAAAGATGATCGCCGGGCGCAGAATGCAGAACGGGATACCGCTCTTGCGGACCTCTTCTTCGCCGCGCCACTTGCTCGTTTGATACACCGCAACTCCGTCGGCGCGAACTCCCAATGCCGACATCTGCACAAACCGCCGGACGCCCGCACGCTTCGCCGCTTCTACCACGTTCCGCGTTCCCAGGTGATGCACGCGCTCAAACGTGTTCGGGCCCTTCTCAACGATGATTCCCACCAGGTGAATCACGGCATCGCAGCCCTGGATGCCCTGTTCAAGCCCGGCGCCACCCACGACATCGCCGGCAACCAGCTCCACGCCGTTCTGCGCCAGGCCACGAGCATTCGCCGGATCACGCACCAGCGCGCGGACGCTGTGTCCTTCTTCGAGCAGCCGCCGGAGCATGTGTCGGCCCACAAAGCCGGTCGTGCCGGTGAGAAAGACCTTCATCAGGCGATTCTAAATGTCTTTCTGCCATCCCGAACGCCGCGGCAAACGAGCGTGGGTTCGAGATTTCAGAAAAGATGTGGTACAACTTCCGTTCCCTCTATGTCCCTCAGAGTCGCGCGCGGCGTTTACAACCCGGAGAGCGAACGCTTCCACTACTACGTCTCGTTCAAGCCGACGCTCGATCCCACCGAGGAGCAGCGTGGTGTGGAGTGGAGTTACCCGGTGGAAGTCGCTCTCTCGGTCACTGAAACCGGAGAGCTGGCCGACCTGGCTTTCAGCCTGCCGCAGATGCTGCGGGGCCGCCGTTATCTTGAATACCTGGTGCGCACCAGCTCGGTGAGCGTGGTCGAGGACCGCATTTTTGTCACTGTGCCGGGGCTGAGCGGCGATTCGGTCCTGGAGTGCCACGGAACGGTAGAAGTTGATGCCGCGGGCAGGATCATGGGGCTCGAAATCAGCTGAAAGGCACCCTTCGGAGAGTTGAACCTTAGCGAAAAAAATTCACAACCTTAATCCCGCCTAACCCCTGCACGCGATCTTCAATAACTAATTTGCAAACAGTGGCTTAACGCGAAAAAGTGTGCAAAATCCAGCTACTCTGCTTATTTTTTTCGGGTAATGATCCCAAATACCTTAGGAGTCCTGACTGATTCTTTGCTCATGCGGCTTCCGTCATAGTCACGAGACTATGAACCGCACACAGATTACTTCCATTGCAGGAAAGTTGTTGTTTACGCTGGCACTGCTCTCCAGCGTGACGGTATTCGGCCAGGTCCCCCGCTCCAGGCACGTGTACATTGTGGCGGAAGAGAACCGCAGCTATGAGCACCTGGTGGGCAGTCCCTACATGCCTTATTTGAACAGTCTGCTGGCCAGGGGCGGAACTGCCACGCAGTTCTATGCCAACATGCATGGCTCGCTCGAGAATTACCTGATTGTCACCTCCGGCCAGTACCTCACTCACAACAATTCCACGCTGGCGACCTTCAACGTCGATAACATCGAGCGCCATTTGCTCCTCAACGGCATGACGTTCAAGTCCTATGCCCAGACCCTGCCTTACGCCGGCTACACCGGGCTTTACTCCGGCGCTTACATGAAGAGGCACGCCCCGCTGCCCTACTTCACTGACATGGCCTCCAGCAGCCTGATCATGCATCACGTCTCGACCGCGGAGATGGCGAAAGACATCGCCAACGGCACTCTCCCGAATTTTGCTTTCATTACGCCTGACGGCGACCACGATATGCACAACTGTCCCAACGGTCTGAATGCCTGCCTGCAGACCGCCGATAACTGGCTCAAGGCTAATATCGCTCCCTTGCTGGCCACGGCGCCATTCCAGCCCGGTGGCGACGGCCTGCTGATCATCTGGGCTGATGAAGCCGACCTCTCGACCGACAATCGCTGCAGCGCTACGGTGCTCACCGGCTGTGGCGGGCGCATCCTGGTGGCGATGATCGGCCCACAGGTGAAGGCAGGCTACAAATCCTTTACCACCTACCATCATCCCAGCGTTCTCAAGACCATGCTGGAAGCGCTCGGTGCCACGTCGAATTTTCCTGCCGCTTCCAACACTGCGCCCGATATGCGCGAGTTTTTCAAGAGCAGCGTCAGCGGCTCGGTAACAATTTCTTCTCCGACCACCAGCACCGTCACCGGCCCCGGCGTACCGGCTGCAGCGTCCGCCAGGGCCGCGAATCCCATCACCTTCATGCGGCTCTATGTCGACAACGTGAGCGTCTACTCGACCTCGGCCAGCAGCTTCAGCACCACCGCGACGATGAGCAAAGGAACACATAGCATGATCTTCCAGGCCTGGGACAGCGCCGGAAACGTCTACAAAGCAGCGAAGACGGTCACAGTTCAGTAGAGAGCAGCAAACCTCCTCAGAACGGACACGGAGCGCACCTGGCTTCCGTGTCCTTTTTTTGGCTTCGCGGGCTGCCGTTAGGACTACAATCACCCCAAATGGTCCACACCCAGGTCTCTGGCTTTGTCCTTGCGGGCGGCAAGAGCACGCGTATGGGGCAGGACAAAGCAGGATTGGAATTGAACGGAAGCACGCTGCTGCAGCACGCGCTCGCGGCCCTGCGCCTGGTGTGCCGCGACGTCGCCATTCTGGGCAGCTACGAGCTTTATGGCCAGCTTGCGCCCGTCTACGAAGACATCTTTCCCGGATGCGGGCCGCTGGGCGGCATCCACGCCGCACTCACCAACTCGCAAACCGAGTACAACCTCATCATCGCTGTGGATACGCCTTTCCTGATGCCGGAATTTCTCGGCTATCTGGCTGAGCGCGCCATCGCCACAGGCGCCGTCGTGACTACACCGGAAATTAACGACTATACCCAGCCGCTCTGCACCGTGTACTCGCTCGCTTTTCTCCCCATCGCCGAGCGCGCGCTCAAGTCCGCGAACTACAAGATCACGCCGCTGTTCCCCCGCGGCCAGACGCTCGTCCTCAAAGAATCTGAGCTGCGCCGGTTTGCCTTCCCCACGGAGATGTTTGACAATCTCAATACCCCGGAAGACATGGAGCGCGCCCGCCGCCGCTTCTCCGGCCTGGAAACATGAGCGACCCGCATCCCCATTCGAACGGTGAACGCCATCAGCCTTACATTGAATTTCAGCATGTCTCGAAATCGTTTGGCGACCATCGCGTGCTGGAGGACGTGAGCTTCCAGGTCTTTCCCGGCGAGACGCTCTGCATCCTGGGCCGCAGCGGCGTAGGCAAATCGGTCTCGCTGCATCACATCATGGGTTTTCTCAAACCCGATTCCGGCCGCGTGATCGTTGCGTTTGAAGACATCACCGCCTTCAACGAGATGCAACTCGAGCGCATCCGCAAGAAAGTAACCATGGTGTTCCAGAACGGCGCGCTTTTCGATTCGCTCACCGTCGGTGAAAACGTGGCTTTTCCCCTGCGCGAGCGCCATGACCTGGACGAGCAGCAGATCTACCAGATCGTCGATGGCTTGCTCGACATGGTGGGGGTCAAGCCCATGCGCGACCTTCTGCCCTCGGACCTCTCCACCGGCATGAAGCGCAGTGTCGCGATTGCGCGCTCGCTCGCAGCCCAGCCTGAGTGCATTCTGTACGACGAGCCCACCACCATGGTCGATCCGCTCATGGCGCAGCTCCTGGGCGATCTCATCCAGAAACTCAAACAGCAGCTCAAGCTCACCAGCATCGTGGTGACGCATGACATGCGCCTGGCCAAGAAGCTGGCGGACCGGATTGTGTTCTTGCATGAGGCCCGCGCGATCTTCGTCGGCTCGGTGCACGAGATGGAACGCGCCAATGAAGAGGTGGTCCAGGAGTTTTTGAAACTGGATGAGCTGGTCGTTCCCGGCCGCGACGACGGCTATTCGGTTTACACCTAGGATTCAGGCCCGGGCCGCGCGTTTTTCCAGTACCGCGGACAAGCTGTTCTTCACCTGCGGACTCAGCCTTCCGTTGCGCAGTACGTCTTTGATCAGGTTCACCGGCACCTCACCCGCCAGCTGGATCATCCTTGCCGGAGGCGTGTGCTTGTTGCCCAGCAGCGCAGCCTTTATTTCATTCCGGAAGGTCCATTTTTCGTGGCGCGAAACCGCGGGCGCCAGCAGCTCCGTTCCATTTTCGGCTTTGAGCGCCTTCACAATCCAGACCTCGGTCATGCGCGGATTGCCGAGCGCAGCCTGCATGATGCGTTCTTCCTTGTCGAGCAGCAGCGCTGCCGCAATGCGGCCTGAGCCCTGCTTGGCCAGCGTGAGGCGCTCACCGGATGCGACTGTCGCCAGCCTGCCCATCAGCACCTCCTCCGCCGCGTGTTTTACATCGGGCGGCACCGCCGGCAGCATCGCCACCTGCATCAGCTCAAAGGTGTAGATGCTGCGGATCGCCGGCACCGATACGTGGCGCGGAGTCTTTGGGTGTGTAACCAGCGCCAGCCGCACCTTGCGCTGCTTAGCCAGACGGGCGTTCTTGCTCAGCGCTTCCAGGGTCTCGCGCGGCAGGTCGCGCCGGTTGAGCATGGCCAGCGCCAGGTCTTCTGAAAGACGCGGATCGGCGGCCACCGCGGTCAGAATTTCCGTCGACGTATCGTGGACCAATCGCTCCAGATCGGCATCCGCGGGCAGAGTTAATTTTCGCGTCGAAGCTCCGTTGCGTACCCGCGGAGGCTCCGGCTGTTCCGGCGCTTCCTGCCGTCCTTCTTTTTCTTCTGTCTCGTTCATCTCCGAACTCCGCGTTGGGCCGCAATTTCCAGCGCGCCCA
>DASTJB010000085.1:0-8387 GCA_035717005.1 Candidatus Angelobacter sp. | reverse complement strand
GGAAATGCACATTGAGCTTTCAGCCCGACAAGGCAAGTAACTTCGTTGAATCTCGCGCGTAGGAGGAAATATGAGCTCTCCAACCAGCCCCACGCAGCAACCGACGCCCTATCCTCCTGCGGTCACCCCAGAGCCCGCCGGCCCCGGCCTTTCCGAGCCGCAGCGCCTTATAAACGTCTTCTTCGATCCCAAAAAGACGTTTACCGACATCAAGCGCAATCCCAGCTGGTGGGTGCCGTGGCTGCTGGCGAGCATTTTCGCGCTGGTTCCCGGAATCCTGGTGGTCCAGAAGGTAGATCTTCACCGCTTTATGGAACAGCAGATCGAGCGGTCGCCCGCCGCCCAGCGGCGGCTGGAGAACCTCACCCCGGAACAGCGCGCAAAAGGAATTGACATCAACGTCGGCTTTATCAAAGGCACGATTTACGCGTATCCGGTGCTGAACCTTGTCAAAGGCCTCATCATCGCCGCCATCCTGATGGTGGTGTTCAATTTCTTCCTGGCTGCCGAGGTCCCATTTCAGCGCGCGATGGCCGTTGTCTTCTACTCCTACATACCTTTCATCGTCTATTCGGTCCTGCTCACCGTGAGTTTACTGGTCGCTTCCGATCCCAACTCGATCGAGATCGGCAACCCCATGCCCACGAATCCGGCATTCTTCATGGATCCAACGGGCAACCGCTTTCTCTATTCGATTGCGGCCTCGCTGGACATCTTCAATATCTGGACGGTCGTGCTTTTCGGGCTGGGATTCTCCGCTGCTTCAAACAATCGAAAACCGGATACCGGCACCGGCATCACCACAATGTTTGTCGTCTACGGAGTCCTGATACTTTGTACTCTGGGCTGGAAGGCCGTGTTTTAGAAAGAGCCCACGGAAATCCGCCGTTCGCCCTTGAAAATCAGCCATTTACTGCTACTTCCGCGCCAAGTCAGCCCGGATTATGTTTTAATAACTACTTTATAAATGCCAAATTACCGGACCAGGCTTCGGCGGCGGCTCAGGGCCGTCAATCGGACCTTTCGCGAACTGAAGATGATCGCGAAGGGGCTGCTTTCTACCGACCATCCCATTCAGGTGCACATCATCCCCATGCGGCGCTGCAATCTCTCCTGCGCCTATTGCAACGAGTATGACGATTTTTCCGATCCCGTTCCCCTGGAGGAGATGTACCGCCGCATTGACAAGCTGGCCGCGCTGGGCACTACGCTCATCACCATCAGTGGCGGCGAAACGCTGCTTCATCCGCAGCTTGATGACATCATTCGCCGGATCCGCTCGCACGGAATCATTGCCGGGCTGATCACCAACGGCTATCTGCTCACGCCGCAGCGCATCCAGCAGCTCAACCAGGCCGGCCTTGACCACCTGCAGATCTCGATCGACAACGTCAAGCCGGACGAAGTCTCCAAGAAGTCGCTCAAGGTGCTCGACAAGAAGCTGCAATGGCTGCGCGAGCACGCCGAGTTTCACGTGAACATCAACTCCGTGATCGGCGCCGGTGTGCGCGAGCAGTGGGACGCGGTCACGATCGGCAAGCGCGCCGTCGAACTGGGCTTTACCTCAACGGTGGGAATTATCCATGACGGCACCGGCCAGCTGCGGCCGCTTGACGAGGAAGCCCAGGCCGTCTTCGCCGAGATGAAGAAGCTGGGCAAGCACAGCTATGCCCGCTTCAACGACTTCCAGAACAATATCGCGCAGGGCAGGCCCAATAGCTGGCGCTGTCGCGCGGGGTCGCGCTATCTCTATATCTGCGAAAACGGCCTGGTGCATTACTGTTCACAGCAGCGCGGTTACCCCGGAACTCCCCTGGCCGAGTACACCGTGGCCGACATCAAGCGCGAGTTCCTTACCCAGAAATCCTGCGCGCCCAACTGCACCATCTCCTGCGTCCACCAGACCTCGCTGGTCGACTTCTGGCGAGCCCCGCAGACGCTCGAATCCCACCGCGACTTCCGCCCCGCCGCCGCGCACACCGAACTGGTACAGATCGAGCCCTCTTCGAAGGAAGAGTCCGTGATGGCGGACTAGCCTCTCAGCAGTTCGGGGTGAGTCTGCCGCAGCCAGGCAGTCACTTGGGCCTGCAACTGGTTTGCAAGCCTTGTAATCGCCCCAAGGTCCTGGTCTGATACTGCTCCGGCCACATCGTAGATGGATTTATTGCGCTTGTTGCTGAAAACCTTCAGCTGCTGTATCAGTTTGGGATCAGCTTTGAGGGTGAGTTCCAGGGATTCAATGATCTTAGTGTGGTGGCCGGTTTGCGTTACGGTGCGATAACCGGTGGCGCGGAGCGCGATTGTGGCAGAAGTCAATGCTGCCGTGAAAGCGGCAACGAAGCGAAGATCGGCGGAGACCTGTCCTACCTTTGCATCATCCAAGCTTCGCTGTACGATGCCCTGCAACGCTTTGATTTCGTTTGCGCTGCTGGGCTCCCGCCTTAGCCACCCGTACTCCAGCCATTTTTCCAAGCTCATCTTCATCCCCGATCAGGAATACTTTCTCACCATTGATCACGGCGTTCAGAAAATGATTGCCCTCTTTCACTTTCTTTCTGAATTCATGCTCTGAATATACTGTTGGGTTTACCACCCGGCCCAGAGCGGCTTCTACGCTCGGCAACCGGTTAAAAACATCGCCAAGCTCAGCGCTGCCGATGACCATGAGGTCGATGTCGCTTCCAGCTTTTTCGTCTTGACGGGCGATCGATCCGTGCACAAAAGCCACACCAATTTCTTCAGCGAGCGGCTCCAGCGCGCGGCGCAGGATGTTAAAAATACCAACCGTCTTATTCACCAACGCCTGCATCTCTCGAAAGAACGGGCTGCGCTGGTTGGCCTGATAAAACACTTGATTCCCGGCCGATGTCCGGACAACCAAATCCACGTCGGCAAGTTTTTCCAGCTCGCGCCGGACAGCGCCGGGGCTGGCATGGACCTGGCGCGCAATTTGCCGCACGTAAAAAGCCTTGTCCGTCGTGCCGTACAGCAAAGCTAAGACGCCGCCGCGAGTTTTACCGAAAAGCAGATCTGCTAATTTCGATTTCGTTCTCATTATGAGTACAAATGTATCTATTTTGAGAACACTTTGCAAGGGCTGATTGCCTCATTCCGCCGCTCACGGCTTAAATCCCACCGACTGCCACAGCTTTGCCGGCTCAAACATCCTGCCGGCGGCGAATACCGCACTTACTTTGCGGATGTCGCTGATGTTCTCCAGCGGATTGCCATCCACCAGCACTACATCCGCCCGTTTGCCCGGCTCAATCGTGCCCGAATCTTTCTCCATCCCCATGGCGCGTGCCGGCGCCAGTGTAGCTGCCTGGATCGCCTCCATCGGCGTGAATCCGGCCTTCACGTACAGCTCGATTTCGCGGTCCACGCTGTATCCCGGCACCGACTGGTCCGTGCCCGCAACGATCGGCACGCCCGCCTCATGGAGCAGGCGCACGGTCTGCAGCTCAGTGCTGAAACGCGCTGCCGCGCCCTGCTCCCGCGACGGCGGAACGCCCATCGTCTCCAGCCCTTCCTTCAGCTCCGGCGCAACCTTGGGGAATCCCGGCTCAAAGGTCGAAATCGGCGTGCTGGTCGGGTGGGCCAGGATCTCCATCAAAGCAATGGTCGGGTCCACCACGGTGTGGTGTTCGCGCAGCAACGCTATAAGCCGCTTTACCTGCGGCGACTCAGGATCAATGGCGTTCGTCTTGGAGTCCCGCATCATGGCCGTCAGGTATTCGATGTGGTTGATCTGGTCCATTCCGGATTCGACTGCCTGCATGGCATTCATGCCGTTGGGAACATGCCCGGTGACGGTCATGCCCAGCCGGTGCGCCTCTGCGGTGATCACCTTCACGATCTCCGGCTTCACCGAGCTGTAAATCTTGATCTGCTGGAAGCCGAGAGACTTGTATTTCTGCACCTGCCGGCGCGCCTCTTCCGGCGAATCGACGCGCACCACGCCCAGTGCCATGGGACTGGTGCCGTCAACGATCCCCGCCATCACCAGTCGCGGCCCAATCCCCCGGCCCGCGGCAATCGCGTCGCGCACGGCAACAATAAACTCGCGCTCGTTGCCTACGTCACGCGCGGTGGTAACGCCGGCGGCAAGATAGATGGGCCCCCACTCGACCTGCTCAAAATGAGCATGCATCTCCCACAGGCCGGGAAGCACGCTTTTTCCCTTTGCGTCGACAAATTCCGCGCCGCGCGGAATCGGAATACTGGCCGCCGCGCCGGCCGCAATGATCTTGCCGCCGCGCAGGAGCACCACGGAGTCTTCGATCGGCGGCCTGCCGGTTCCATCAATCAACCTACCGCCCATGATCGCCGTGACTGCGGGCTCCTCACCGCTGAAGCTGGAAGCGACCTTGGCCAGGTTGGCCATGCCGTCGCGCGCGGCGCCGGCCACGAACGTTGCTAAGCCGTCTTCGTAGCCATCGGCAATCGCCTCAAAGTGGTCCATCTCCGCGTCCACGCTGACCAGCGCGATGACGTGGTCCTGCTCGTCCATCCACAATGACTCCATGCCCCAGATGAGGCCGCGAATGGCCAGCTTGCGCAGCTCTACCTGGCGGCCGCCGATCGCGAGCTTCTCCGTCCCGCGCTCCTCGATCTGCACCTCGCCGCGCGGCAGCGTCTTGAGCTGCGCCGGCTTGCCGTGCGCCCGCCAGTAACGCACCAGCATCATCTGCACGGAAACCGGAGCGTAACCGTCAATGTCAAAGAACTTCTCTCCCGGCGCGACCGTCACCTGGCCGGCGGCGCGGCCATGCACCGCATCGTCTATCGATGAAAATCGCGAAATCTTGCCTTTGATCTGGAAGTCGCTCGGCGTCAGGTCCGGCGCCATTACCAGTGTGGCCGCAAGGGGCACAGGCGTTCCGCGATCGGTGAATTTGAAATCGGACTTTAACGTCACCTCATTCTGCGCGCGCGTGAGCGTGTACGTTTCTTTGCCGATCAGCTGCTCGAATTTGTGCAGGTTGAAACTCCCCTGCTCGGTTGCCGGAGGTTGGGTTTGCGCCCGGCCACAAACTGCGCAAAGTAGAACGAGAATCCAGTATCGTTTGATGACTCTCACAGATGCTCCTTATTGATTTCAGCCGGCCAAAGCGTGGCGCAGGGCCGCCCGGGCCAGAATGCGCGTCGAATCGAGCGTCGGCAGCGGCGACTCGCGGTCGCTCACCAGCAGCGGAATCTCCGTACAGCCCAGCACCACGGCGTCGCAGCCCTGGACTTTGAAGCCTTCGATCACCTGTTCGAAGTAGAACAGCGCCTCCATGCTCCGCACGCCGCGCACCAGCTCGTCAAAGATGATGCTGTTAATCCGCTCGCGCTGCTCCACGGTCGGCAACACGTATCCAATAGCCATCTGCTTCAGCTTTTCCGGATAGACCGGGCCGCTCACCAGAAATTTCGTTCCCGTCAATCCCAGCCTGCGGAAGCCGCGCCTGCGCGCCTCATGGCCGACCTCTTCCGCAATGTGCAGCCATGGGAGCGGCGACTGCGGAAGCACGTACGGCATGGCTTGATGAATCGTGTTATCGGGACAGATCAGGAAATCCGCGCCTGCGCGCTTGAGCGCCTCAGCCGAGCGCAGCATCAGCCCGGCCACCGCCTGCCAATCGTCTGTCGCAGCAATCGGGGAGAGATGCTTCATGTACTCGGCCAGCGCAATGGTATGCATGGTGACTTCCGGATGCGCATGCCGGCCCATGAGCGGCTCCGCTTCCAGACAGATGGTGCGATAGCAGAGCGCCGCGCCTTCCGCACTGCAGCCGACAATGCCGATATGCCTGCTCATCCCAGAAAATCAATCTGCTGCAGAAAGCGCAGCTTCTTTTCGACCGGCAGAAATGACGCTTCAAACGAATTTCGCGCCAGCTCGCGCAGCTGCTCATCGGAAAAATCAAACTCCTGCTGCGCGATCTCGTATTCGTGGTTGAGCGAGGTCTGAAACATCGCCGGATCGTCGGTATTCAAGGTGACCATCAGTCCCTGATCAAAAAATTTCCTGAGCGGATGCTTTTGCAATTCAGGGCAAGCGCCCGTTCGCAGATTGCTGCTCACGCAGACCTCCACCGGCACCTGTTTCTGCGCCATCACCTCCATCAGTTCGGGGTCCTGCTGCGCTGCCAGCCCGTGCCCGATGCGCTCCGCGCCGATGTTCAGCGCACCCCAGATCGACTCCGGCCCGGTGGTCTCGCCGGCATGGGCGGTAAGATGAAGGCCATTGTCGGCGGCCTTTTTGAATAGATCGCGGAACCATTCGGCTGGGCCGCGCGCCTCGTCACCGCCGATCCCGACTGCCACCACGTTGCGCTCGCGCAGCCGCGCCGCCAAGTCAAAGACCTCGGCCGCCGCTTCAGTGCCGAAGTGGCGCACCGCATCGAAGATCCACAGCAGGGAGACGCCGAAGTCGCGCTGCCCGCGTTCGCGTCCCCGCTCCATGCCTTCAAACAGCGGCTCCACGGGATGTCCTCGCCAGCGGATCACCCCGATGCTCACATACACTTCCGCATGCATTACATTCTGCTGGCGCAGCTTCTGCATCAGGCGATAGGTTACCAACTCGTAATCTTCCGGCGAACGCAGCCGCTCAGTGACGGCCTTGAAGGCCATCAGAAAGCCGTTGAAATCCTGGTAGGAATAAAGACGGCGCACATCTTCTTCCGTGAGCACATCTCCGCTGCCGGCGACGTCATAGCGATTGTTCTCGGTGGGCAGCGGCGTGTTGTAGCGGCGGCTCAACTCCGCGAGCGTAGCCGGATCGACGCTGCCCTCCAGGTGCAGATGCAGTTCAGCCTTGGGCAGCGATTGTATGAACGATCGCGAAGCCATTAACTCTTGCCGGCCGCAAACTCGCTGTGGCGGCGGCTGTACAGCCAGTAAATCACCATCCCGATGATTAGCCACGAAAAGAAACGCATCCAGTTGAGGATGGGCAAACCCGCCATCAGCAACAGGCAGGTGAGAATCGTCATGATTGGTGCGATGGGGCCGCCAGGGGCACGGAACCCACGCGCACGCTGCGGCTCACGGTAGCGCAGTATAAGGACTCCGCCAGCAACCAGGGCAAAAGCAAAGAGTGTACCGATGTTGGAGAGGTCCGCAAGCGTGCCAATATCCAGCAGGCCGGCAGGAATGCCTACCGCGAAGCCGGCCACCCAGGTTGCGATGTCGGGAGTGCGGAAGCGCGGGTGTACGCGGCCGAAAAATCTGGGCAACAGCCTGTCCCGCGACATGGCAAACCACACTCGTGCCTGCCCTAGCTGGAAGACCAGCAACGATGAGATCATTCCCATCATTGCGCCGAACAGGACAGCCAGGCGCACCCAGGGAACGTTCAGCTTGCGGAGCACATTCACAACCGGCGCGGCATCGCCCAGGGTGTCCCAGCGAGCAATCCCGGTAAGCACCACCACCACGGCAACGTAGAGCAGCGTGCAAATGATCAGGGTCGCGATGATACCAATCGGCAAATCCCGCTGCGGGTTTCTGGCCTCCTCGGCAGCGGTCGATACCGAATCAAATCCGATATAAGTAAAGAAGATAATCGAGCCACCCGTGAGCACCCCGCCCCAGGCGTTTGGCATGAAGGGATGCCAGTTCGTCGGGTGAATGAAGTGAAGCCCGGCAAAAACAAAGATCAAGATCGCTGCGATCTTTACCAGCACCATGATGTTGTTGGTCCGAGCCGATTCCCGGATGCCGCGAACCAGAATGACCGTGAGCACCATCACCACGAGAAATGCGGGGAAATTAAAGCCAAAATGCCAGCCCGGACCATAAAGATCATTTCCGGCCAAGTCCTGCAAGCCGGTTGGTAAGTAGGCTGGAGAAACCCATCGCAGCGAAGGATGGATGCCAAACCAGTCCAGCAGATCGACCAGATGCGCGGCAAACCCAACACTCACGGCCATGTTGCTGACCGCGTACTCCAGGATCAGATCCCAGCCGATGATCCACGCGATCAATTCACCCATGGTGGCGTAGGTGTAGGTGTACGCGCTGCCCGCAATCGGAATCATCGATGCCAGTTCGGCATAGCACAGTGCTGTAAACGCGCAGGCCACTGCCACCAGAACGAATGAAAGCGCGATCGCGGGACCTGCGCCTGGGCGGCCGAACGTCGCCGAGTGATGAATCAGATATTCCAACACGGGCGCATTCAGAATGGACTTTGCGGTAAAGGTCTGGCCGGCGATGGCGGTGCCGATGACCGTAAAAATCCCAGACCCGATCACCGCCCCAATCCCCAGCGCCGTGAGCGACCACGGCCCCAGAGACTTCTTTAACCGGTGCTCCGGTTCTTGCGAGTCCGCGATCAGCTTGTCAATGGACTTCTTGGCGAAAAGTTGGCTGGCCAGAATGGCCTCCTTTTACAG
>DASTJB010000084.1:0-2604 GCA_035717005.1 Candidatus Angelobacter sp. | reverse complement strand
CATCCTGCTCATGGGCGGGCAGAAGTTTGCCGATCTGGGAACGCCGAAAAACGGCGGCACGCGCCTTTTCTGCCTCAGCGGACACGTCAACAAACCGGGCGTCTATGAACTGGCCCTGGGGTATCCGCTAAAGAAGATGATCTATGACGTGGGCGGCGGTATTCCCAACGGACGCAAACTCAAAGCCGTGGTTCCCGGCGGATCTTCCACCTTTGTTCTGACCGCCGAAGAAGCCGAGCAGATGAACATGGATTTCGATTCGTTCGGCAAGCGCGGCGAATTTCTGGGCTCGGGCGGCGTCGTCATCCTCGATGACTCCACCTGCATGGTCAAGTTCGCGCTCCGGGTGATGAAGTTCTACCAGCATGAAAGCTGCGGCTGGTGCATTCCCTGCCGCGAAGGAACTGACTGGCTCAAGAAAACGCTTACGCGCTTCCATAACGGCGGCGGCTTGCGCAAGGACATCGACAACATCAAGTACCTGGCGCAGAACATGCTTGGCCGGACCTTCTGCCCGCTGGGCGATGCCGCGGCCATCCCGACCATGTCGATCGTCGATAAATGGCGCAGCGAATTTGAAGCGCATCTGGAAGGCCGTCCATGCCCGTTTGATCCGGCGGCAAAGATTACCGAACTGCCTGTGGTGGGGGCACACTAATTATGAGCGCACAACCCAAGCCGGCCACGATGTCAGCTGACAACGAGCGGCTGGCAGCCTTGTTGCGCGATAGCCGCGACCACTTCATGGCTACGCTTGCCGGCGTCAGCGACGAGCGAAGCCGGCAGCGCCCGGCGCAAGGAAGTTGGTCCGTACTCGACTGCGTGGAGCACGTCGCTGGAGCTGAGACGTTCATGCTCGGGCTGCTGCAGGGCCCGCGGCGTCCGCGTCCGGACAGCGCGCCTAATCGGGAGGCAGCATTCTTTCAGAGCGTGGCTGATCGCAGCCGCAAAGTTGAATCGCCGGAACGCGGACGGCCGAGAGGGCGCTTTGCCAATCTGGACGATGCACGTAAGCATTTTGAGACCGCTCGAGCAGATACCATGCGCTTCATCCAGGACAACACGGAAAACCTGCGGGCCACGGAAGTCACCCATCCTCTGTTTGGCGATGTAAGCGTTGCTGAAATGTTGGTCATCATGGCGAAGCACGTGGAACGGCATGCGCGGCAGATCGAAGAGATCAAGAACAGCCCGGCCTTTCTCGCCATCATGGAAGGCCGGGGCTAAAGGGAGCTATGCCAGACGTTACGATCACGGTTGATGGAAAAAAGGTCACGGCGCCAGCAGGCACGCTTCTCATTGAAGCCTGCAAGGCCGTGGGAATTGAAGTCCCATCGTTCTGCTATTACCCGGGACTTTCGCTTCAGGCCGCCTGCCGCATGTGCCTGGTGCGCATTGAAAAGATGCCAAAGCTCCAGACTGCCTGCACCGTGCCGATCACCGATGGCATGGTCGTGGCCACGGACACTGACGAAGTTCGCCAGGCGCGCAAGTCGATGATTGAACTCCTGCTCGGCAACCATCCTCTGGATTGTCCCGTCTGCGATGCCGGCGGCGAATGCGAACTGCAGGACATGACGTTCAAGTATGGCGCGGCCGAGTCGCGCTACATGGAAGGCAAGCTGCATAAAGAAGAGCAGCAGTGGTCGCCGGTGGTGTTCTTTGATCGCCCGCGCTGCATTCTCTGCTACCGCTGCGTACGCGTCTGCGGAGAAGGCATGGATGTTTCCGCGCTCGGGGTACAGCTTCGCGGGTCCAGTTCCGTGATCGCCCCGAATGAAGGCGACCATCTTGACTGCGAAGAATGCGGCATGTGCATCGATATTTGCCCGGTTGGCGCGCTGACCTCCGGCGCGTACCGCTACAAGACTCGCCCGTGGGAGATGAAGCACGTGGGCACCATCTGCACGCATTGCGGCGATGGCTGCAAGACCACGCTGGGCGTGCGGCGGTCAGATACCGGCATGGACATTGTCCGGGGCGACAATCGCGACAAGAGCGGCATTAATGGCGACTTCCTTTGCATCAAGGGCCGCTACGGCTTCGATTACTTCGACCACAAAGACCGCCTGCGCCAGCCGCTGGTGCGTAAAGATGGCAAGCTCACGCCGACTACCTGGGAAGAAGCCATTGAATATGTGGGCAAGCGCCTGCGGGAGATCCGCGACAGCAAGGGCGGACAGTCGATTGGCGTGATCGGCTCCAACCGCACCACGAACGAAGAAAATTATCTTTTGCAGAAGTTCGCGCGCACCGTGCTGGGCACCAATAATATCGATCACCATCGCACCGCAGACTTCGCAGGCTTTGCCCGCGCCGTCACAGGAAAAGAAAACGCCACGGCCACGATGCGTGACGTCGCCAGCGCTTCGGCCATTCTGCTGATCGGCAACGATCCCACGGAGCGCCATCCGCTTCTGGCCTGGAACATCCGCACCAATGTCCGCCTGAACCAGGCAAAGCTCTACGTTGTAAACTCGCAGCCGATCAAGTTGCGCCGCCAGGCAACGCGCTTTGTGCAGATTCCAGCCGGGCGCGAAGGCAAGCTGGTCGCTTTCCTCAACGGTGACGATGCGGCCGCGGGCACACTCACCAGCGCTTCAG
>DASTJB010000083.1:0-49784 GCA_035717005.1 Candidatus Angelobacter sp. | reverse complement strand
CGCTGGAAGACCTGATCGCCGACGAGCAGGTGATCGTGACGGTTTCGCACAGCGGGTATCTGAAGCGCACGCCGCTCTCGACCTACCGGCAGCAGCGGCGCGGCGGCACGGGCCGAACGGGCATGAAGACGCGCGAAGAGGATTTTGTCGAGTATCTGTTCGCGGCCTCGACGCACTCCTACCTGCTGATCTTCACCAACACGGGCCGCGTGTACTGGCTCAAGGTGTATGAAGTTCCGGACGTTGGCGCGGCGGGCAAGGGCAAGCACATCGGCAACCTGGTGGCACTGCAGCCGGGAGAAACCGTCAGGACGTTGCTGGAGGTGCGCAATCTGGAAGAGGAAAACCGCTATGTGTTCTTCGCCACCCGCAACGGCACGGTGAAAAAGACGCCGGTCAAGGACTTTTCCAACGTGATGTCGCGCGGGATCATCGCCATCGGGATCGACAAGGGCGACGAGCTGGTGGCAGCGCGCCTGACCGACGGCAACCAGATCGTCTTCCTGGCTTCGCACGAGGGGCAGGCGATCCGCTTTGACGAAGAGGATGTGCGCTCAATGGGCCGGCCCGCGTATGGAGTGCGCGGCATGGACCTGGATGAGGACGATTACATTGTCGGCGTGGCCGTGACGCCGAAGGAGCTCAAGAAGAAAACCAACGGCAAAGGTGAAGAAGAGACCAGCCCGACGCTGATCCTGAGCGTGACGGAGCAGGGCTACGGCAAACGCACGCCGGTGGACGAGTACCGGTTGCAGTCGCGCGGAGGCAAGGGCGTGATCAACGTGAAGACGACGGCGCGCAACGGAAAAGTCGTTTCGATCATGCTGGTGGATGAGACGTCAGAGGCGATGCTGATCAGCCAGTTCGGGAAGATCATCCGGATTGCGACGACGACGATCCGCGAGGCCGGGCGGTCGACGCAGGGAGTGCGGTTGTTGAATCTGGAAAACGGGGACCGCGTGGCGTCAGCGGCGGTGATCCAGGAGAAGGAAGAGGAAGAGCCGAAGTTGTTGCAGTAGGTTCGCGGTTTCTTGAAAACGCCTCCGCGAGGGGGCGTTTTATTTTTGGCGCACGAGATAGAGCATCGTTCGAATCTTGTGTGATTCTCTTCGTGATTTTCACCAGCAGCTAAAGCGCTGCCCTTAAGAGCAACCTTGACGCGGCCCTTTGCCCATTCACGCGCAAAGGACACGCGCGAATGGGGTCCCTACGGGCCGCTCTTCCACGCTGCGTGGAACAGCATGGGTAGATACCACATCCGCGAGAAAGTTTGAGGATGTGCCGCGCCTACGGCGCTCGACTCTCTTCTTCAGCTTACCCAGCGCTTCCGCGCTGGGCTACCATTGTTTCGCGCTGTCGCGCTTGATTTGTTTTGGCCCTGAACAGTTTCGGTTTCCTGTGATACCTCAGCGGCTAAAGCCGTGCGTTTATGCGCTGTTACCGCAGGCCTAAAGGCCTGCTCCACCCCGTCCGTCACAAGCATCTCTGGAAGGGGCTCAAGCGCCGGATTTTTTTGAGCAAGCTTTACACGGCCGATTCGCAGCGTTCGGCGACGTGAGGTCAGCAGACATCGAGCGCAAGCCTTCGCGAAGAAATATTGCACTCCCGGGGAGCGCTTGCTATGCGTCTATCGACGGAGAACAAGCCGGTGTACGTAAGCCGCCGCCGGTTCCCGGCTACTCACAACAGGTATTTTGTTTTGCGGTCGTACTTCTGCTGCCGTTTGGGGAAGAAGCCGGGGTCGGGGGCGGGGCGTTCGGTCTTGAATTTTTCCACGGTCGAGCGCAGGACCAGGGTCTTGCCGTTGCTGGAGAGGGCGCGGAGGCGGCCGCGGCGGATGAGCGCGGAGACGACCTGATGAGTGACGCCGAGAGTGTGCGAGGTTTCGGTCATGGAGAGCCACTTGGCGGGATCGAGCCGGCTGTTCCTGAAGGTACCGATGAGCTCCCCGGCGGGAACGCGGTTGCGGCCGGGTTTGCGGCGGGTGAGATTCAGAACGTCAGACCGGCGAAGGTACATGCGATGTCCGTAGACGGCCGGGACGAGGCGGCCGCGCTGAACCAGCTCCCAGATGGCCTGGCGGGAGACGCCGCGCAGGCGCGCAGCTTCACTCTTGGAGATCCACTGCTTTTCGTTGAAGACTTTAATTTGTTTCAGGGGATTGGGCATCGTTCAGTCAAGATGTTAAACGATAAATTGGGCCGCGGAGCGCATTTTCTTGTTGACAAAAAGGCGAAAATATGGCAAATTTGCTTATTTCCTTCCAGCGAGGAAAATGCGGTAGTTGGATGGTCTTTGAAAACTAGCATTCAGCAATCAGCACTCAGCAGTCAGCCCCTGCGCCATGTTGGGATAACCTGGGATGACGACATGTAAGTCCTTTGGAATCCTAGTTAAGCCGCCCGGGGAGGGGGCCTAGGTATCCCTGGGAGCAGATTCCTTAGCCTCACGCCTCTGGGCTGGCGGCAAGGTGAGAGTGTGCCGCGCTCGGCTCAGGATGGGCGGGTCGGCGGGCGAAGCTGCGGTCGGAGAGGAAGAGGAACAAAGCCCTCTTCTCAAACCCACGCCGTTCTGGGATCACCTGCCACACCGCCACACGAAAAACCGGCGTGTGGCGGGGACCCCGGCTGGGATGCGGTGGGATACCCCGGGAGGGGGAAGATCCAATCGGATCATCTGGCCATCGGGACATCGGGTCGTTCGGGTATCGCCTGAGAGTCAATGTGGAATCTGCAAAATCCGGCTGTCGAGGCGTTCTTTGCGAGAAGAGTAATTCCTTTTCACCCGGAGCAAACGGCAAGCAGGATTAAGGTTTCTTGCACCGGATTCAGCACGCGAGGTCAACTGGCCCGCGTGCTAGAATCTGGGTAAGTTTCCATTAAGAGACAATCATTTTGATTGAATTAGCGCCTTCCATCCTGTCCGCGGACTTTGCCCACCTGGCCGACCAGATACAGGCGGTGGCCAAAGGCGGGGCCACGGTGCTGCATGTGGACGTAATGGACGGGCACTTTGTGCCGAACATCACGATTGGCCCTCCGGTGGTGGCCAGCCTGAGAAAGGCGACGAACCTTCCTCTGGATTGCCACCTGATGATCGAGAACCCTGACCAGTACATTCCGGCCTTTGTGGATGCCGGAGCGGACTGGATTTCCGTGCACCAGGAAGCCTGCATCCATCTGAACCGCACGCTCGAGTTGATCAGCAGCCACGGCGTGAAGCCGGGCGTGGTGATCAATCCGGCGACGCCGGTGGAGACGCTGACGGAAGTTCTGGACATGGTGCACCACGTCCTGGTGATGTCAGTGAATCCGGGATTTGGCGGGCAGAAGTTCATTGCGACGTCGCTCGAGAAGGTGCGCAAGCTGGCGCTGATGCGAACGGCGCGACGCGCGAACTTCCGGATCGAGATTGACGGCGGAATTTCCACGGAGACGGTTGCCGACGCGGTCCGCGCCGGAGTCGAGATTCTGGTAGCGGGAAACGCGGTGTTCGGAAAAGGAAGTCCCAGGGAAAATACGGAGCGCCTGCTCAAGCTGGCCACAGAGGCCACGCTGCAAAGGGTTTAGAGCGCGACTGCTCTCAAGTTTTGAGGTAGGTACATGGTAAAGAAAATTCTTGTCTCTGCTGCGCTGGCCGGCGCCTTGCTGGCTTCGAGCGGCTGCCATCATAAAGTCCAGAACCCGCTTTCCAACCTTGATTCCAAGCAGCCGGACAAAGGGCTGTTTGACCGGGCCATGGAATCGATGAAGAAGGGACGCTTCCAGGAGTCGCGCACGCTGCTGGAGACCCTGATCAACACGTATCCGGACTCGGAGTACATTGCCCGGGCCAAGCTGGCGCTGGGCGACGCGTGGTACGCCGAGGGCGGCAAGGCAGCGTGGCAGGAGGCGGAAGCGCAGTATAAAGACTTCCAGACCTTCTTCCCCAATCTGCCGGAAGCGTCAGAGGCGCAGCTGAAGATCGCCACCATGCATTACCGGCAGATGGAAAAGCCGGACCGCGATTATGCCGAGGCGGCGCGCGCGGCCGACGAGTACAAGGCGATGATCCAGCAGTATCCTGACAGTCCGCTGGCGCCGCAGGCCAAGCAGAAGCTGCGCGAAGTACAGGAAATACTGGCGGAGCGCCAGTACCGCATCGCGCACTTCTATTTCCTGCGCGACAACCTGGCCGCTTCGCAGGCGCGACTGGAGTCGCTGATCGACTCGTATCCGCTGTACTCGCAGGTGGATGAGGCGCTGTTCGAGCTGGGCCAGCTCTATGAACGGGAAGCCGCGGGATTGCGCAAGCAGAAGCTGCCGGAGGCGATGAGAGAAAAGCTGGTGGCGCAGTTCGAGAAGAAGGCGATCGACGCATATTCGAAGATCATCACGCGATATCCAGCAACCGACCGTGTCAACGACGCCAAGCGGCGGCTGGAAGCGCTGAAGGCGCCTATTCCGGAGCCCACAGCCGAAGCGCTGGCAGAGAGCAAAGCGGAAGAGAGCAGCCGGGAAAAACCGAAGTTCGTGACCCGGATGACCGGCAATTTCAAGAAGCACCCGAACGTGGCCATGGCCAGCAAGACCGGCGAACCGAACCTGAATGATGAGACGGTGAAGAGCGCTCCACAGATGGTGAATGAACTGACTAACCAGATCAACGGCGCGCAGCCGGGCAAGGAGGTCGGGCTGCAGGCGGTCGGCACAGGAACGGGAACACCGGGACCGAATGAAAAAGCGCCGGGCAGTCAGACTTCGGATGGAAAAGAAGGAACACCGCCGCCGGCAGCGCCGGCCCAGGTGAATGAGATCCAGAAGCCAACCGGCGAAGGTGTGGACGTAACGCAGACGCCTTCAACCGGGCCGCAGAAGGCCGGCAAAGTGGACAAGAAACAGGAGTCGAGCAGTAAGAAGAAGAAAAAGAAAGGGCTGGGAAAGCTGAATCCCTTCTGACCGGAGCAGCGAAGAGCGCGTGGTAGTGCTAGCACTTTTGAATGCCGCATAAGGTATACCTCTGGAGGTTCTGAGGTGGCGTTTCCATTGACTTCGCAGCTAATTATCAGTAAGTTAGCCACATTTCCCCGCCTCATTTGAGGATGCGCCGGAGTTGCACTTGGGGCGCCCGCTTTTTGCCGAAGCTGAGAAACAAAAGCGCGCCGATGCGATGGCGCGCAGCTTGAATAAGGGTATTTGACGTGTCGCTAAGAATTCTATTTGCCGATGACAGCATGACCGCCCAGAACATGGGCAAGAAGATCCTCTCTGAGGCGGGGTACGACGTTGTAGCTGTCAGCAACGGCGCCGCGGCGGTGAAGAAGATCGCCGAGCAGAAACCGGACATCATCATCCTGGACGTTTATATGCCGGGCTACACCGGGCTGGAGGTCTGCGAGAAGGTGCGCGGATCCATCGAAACGTTGAAAACGCCCGTGCTGCTGACGGTCGGCAAAATGGAGCCGTACAAACCGGAAGACGCGAACCGGGTGAAGGCCGATGGAGTGATCATCAAGCCGTTTGAGGCGAGCGATCTGCTGGCGATCGTGAAGAAGTTTGAAGAGCGCATCGAGAACGCGCCTGCCATCTTCGCGCAGGCAGCCCCGGCCAGCAGCCACGTGGAAGAGCCGCAGGCTGAAGCTCCCATGGAGACGCAGACCCCGAGCAACAAGGCCAGCATGCAGCCGATGGTGGAAGTTCCCGATCACATGGCCAGCTCGGCGGCTTTCGGCGACCTGCTGGGCAACGAGCCCGCGAGCGCGCCTCCATCCCAGTCCACGCAAAACCCGCGCGGCCTGCCATCCCAGATTGCGCAGAAAACGGCGCAATCCGGGAGCCCTGGCCTGGGGGCCCCAGAGCCGAACCACTTTGCGGTCAACACGCCTTCGGCGGCTTTTGAAACATCAGTGATCGTGCCCGCGCCGCCTATTGTGCTGGGAGACGAGACAGCATCTTTGCCGAACCTGGAACAACCGCCGGTGGCGATTGCGCCGGAGCCGGAACCGCCTTCGCCGGAAGCAGTGATGGCTGAGATGGACGCTGCGCCCGAGGTAACCGTCACGCCGGTTGAACCTCCACTCCAGCCCGCGCAAAACCGGCGCGGTCCGGGGGCCCCGTGGCCTGAAGCTTTGCTGGAGCATGAGGAGCCCGCGCAGGAGCCGGAAGTCGCGCATCAGGAACCCGCGTATGCAGCTGCTGCGGCCGTGCCGCCGCAAGCCGAGACAGAGCTTGCTCATCCGCAGTTCATCCCGGTGTTCAAGGAGCCGGAAGCGCCGCAGGCGAACTACGACTTTATTCCAACGGCAGCGGCGCCGGTAGATGAAGTGGAGATCCCGCGCGAGCCGGCGCTCCAGGAAAGCGCCGAAGAGACGACGCGCAACACGATTGCGGACCAGATGGAGCCTGGGCTGATGTCGGCAATAGAGGCAGCAGCGGCGCCCTCGGGCGTAGACGCCGCTTCCGATGCGATTTCGACGGCCGAACCGGCTGTTCCGTCTACGTTGCCGGTAACCGAAGCATCTTCCGACGTCAGCGATGCCGATTTTGAAGCGCGCGTGGCTGCGGCCATGGCCGCGTACAACCATGCCACGGACGGTGAGACCGCGCACGCGGTCGTGGAGCCGCACGAAATTCCCGCAGAGCACGCTGTTGCAGCCGTTGCGGTGCCATCGTTCGAATATCATCCTGCGGCTGGAAGTGCGCCGGCAGCGCCTGAGAGCACGCCGTTACAGCATGAGCAGCCGGCAGTTGCCAGGGAAAGCGGTGAACCTGCGGCGGTCGCGGCCACGGCGGACGCGGCGGTTCCTGAGGCAGCAGCCTCAGCGGCCGCGGAGTCAGGCGCCGATCACCACACCATCGCGCAGGCCATCCATCGCGTGATGGAGAGGCTGAAGCCCGAGCTGCTGGAAGAGATCATGAAGGAGTTGAAGCCGAAGAAATAGGTCCGGCAGCTCAGAACGAAGTTTGAAGGGGGACGCCCGGGAGCGTCCCTTCGGCTTTTTTGGGGAACTTGAAAGGGGGGTGAGGTTCAAAACGAGCGTTTTGAATTGAGGGTAATGAAAGCGGCAGCCCTGAATTTTCGGGCAGCAGCTCTGGCCTCGAACGCCCGATCACAACACGCGCTGATAACCGCGAATCTAACTACGGAGTAAACACTTCAGCGTCCTGATTTCGGGATCAGCGGAAAGCGGGGGACTTAAAGATGCGTCGTTGGGTTACAGGTTGGGCGATCGCGTTATTGTGTATCGCAATTCAGGGTATTGGCTGGGCACAGTCGGTACCATCGGGTTCATATCAGCAGAGCTGCAGGAACCTTGGCATTCGCGACAACATGCTCATCGCAAATTGCCAGGATGCAGACGGCAAATGGGAGGCCACGCAGCTGCGTGATTACCAGAGCTGCGGCGGTGACATCGTCAATGACAATGGCGCGCTGCGTTGCGCAACCGGAAGCGCGCCGGTGGGAAGCTATCAGGCTGGGGTTCCGAACGGCTCTTACGCGCAGACGTGCCAGGACGTGCACATTGATGGCGACGATCTGAAGGCACGCTGCCAGACCGCGGATGGAAGCTGGCACAACACCAAGCTCGATGATTACCAGAAATGCCGCGGAGACGTGGCCAACGAAAACGGCAAGCTTCGCTGCGTGAGCGGCGCTTACGCGCCGGGCTATCCGGGCGTCTATCACGGGCCGGTTGGCGTGGTGGGAACGCCGTACACGCAGACCTGCAAGGACATCAAGAGCCATGGCGATGAGCTGGAAGCGCGCTGCAAGAACGTGAATGGCGACTGGCAGAACACCAGCCTGCACGATTACAGGAAGTGCCATGGGCAGGTCATGAACCAGGATGGCGCGCTGCGCTGCGTGGCTGCGCCTCTCGGCATTTCCGGTGTTCCGACGAATGCGCCTGGCGGCTCTTACACCCAGAACTGCTCGAATATCCAGATCAAGGGCGACGATCTTGAAGCCGACTGCTCGACCAGAGGCGGCGATACTCGCCATGCCAAGCTCGACGATTACCAGAAGTGCAGGAGCGACATCATCAATGATGACGGGCATCTGAGGTGCTCGAAGTAGCGGCTTTCTGAGTACGCAGGGCTGATGGAGGGACGGATTTCCGTCCCTTTTCTTTTCTTAACACTTGTTGACGCTTTTCCGCATTTTTCTCCGCATAGTTCGTCCGTCAGGCGTGTTTATACGTATATTCGCCCGCGCTGGCGATTTCTTGCAGTCGCATCACTGCTCATCGCCTATGGCGCTGCTTGAAAACTCAGGCAGCAATGCGGGTCTTAGAACGACGAACAGGGCCGGAAGGAGAACTCTATATGCAACGGATAATCACTTTGGCAATCGGAGTATTGATGTACGTATTAGTGGGGGCAAGCGTCGGATTCGCGCAGTCCGTTCCGCAGGGATCCTATCAGCAGACTTGTACCAACATCGGCGTTCGCGGCGATGTCCTGACCGCCACCTGCAAGGACGTGAATGGTGAGTGGCGCGATGCGCAACTGCGCGACGCCGGCTACTGCAACGGTGACATCAGCAATGAAAACGGCGCGCTGAGATGCGCAGCGGGTTATCAGGTCGGCTACAACGGAGGCTATGACGGCGGTTACTATCAGGGAAATATTCCGTCGGGATCGTATTCGCAAACCTGCCAGGACGTTCATATCGAAGGAAATGACCTGGAAGGCAGGTGCCGGACGGTGAACGGCTACTGGCGCACCACGCGTCTACGCAACTTCGACCGCTGCGGCGGTGATATCAGCAATAACGATGGCCGTCTCACCTGCACCGGCTATGGCTACCGCAATCGCCGTGGCGACGACGATGATGATGACTACAATCGCGGCTCGAACGGCGGCTACTACAACGGTAACTATGGCATTCCGGGCGGTTCGTACACCCAGACCTGCCGCGATGTCCGCAGGCACGGTGATACGCTCGAAGCGGTATGCCAGTCACGCGACGGTGATTGGCACCGGACCACTCTCAACGACTACAACGATTGCCGCGGCCAAATTGTGAACGACGGCGGCAACCTGCGCTGTGACAATAGCAATTACGGCAACGTGGGTGGCTGGTATGGCGGCAATTATCGCGGAGGCTTCCCCTCCGGCTCCTACACGCAAACCTGCCAGAACATACGCGCGGCGGGTGACGAGCTGAAGGCGAGTTGCCAGAAGCGCAACGGCGGGTGGCGCAACACTGAGCTCGACGACTATCAGGCATGCCGGAGCGACATTTTGAATGACAATGGCCGCCTGCGCTGTGCGCGATAGCTGGGCCTGCCGATCGCTGACCGCCCGGCTGTAAGAAATCGCCAGGAACCGATCGCGCGAATGCGAGGACTCCACGCCTCGCAGTCGCGCGGTCTATGCTCTGGAATTGGGAGCGCCGGCCGATCCGGCTGCGTCGGATCGCGGCGTCGCTCTCGCCACCGCGAGAATGACTCCGGCAAACAGCATGGTGTCAGCAAAGTAGTTGATGCCCTCCACTTGCACACCGATATCCGGAGTGGACAGCGCCCCGACCAAGACCGGGCCATAGATGACCAGGACCATCAGCAGAATCCAACCGCCGACACAGGCTGCCACCGTACGCGTTTTCCTGTTCAGCAGAAAGCTTCCCCCGGCAACCAGAAGCGCGGCGCCCGTCACATAGTCGATGAGCACGCGCGCCGGCACCCACGCCGGCATTTCTTTTTGCAGCGGGACTCCAGGAAGTCCCATGGGATGCCGGAAGTGCTGAATGCCAAAGAAAATGGCGGCCACGGCGATGAGTATGCGGCCCACAGCAATCATCGTGCTCCGGACCCGCCCGCCCCAACCGTTGCCGGCAGTTGCGGCAAAGATCCAGCCGGCGCCGCCGAACGAACTCTCGCGGAAGACGATCGTCCAGGTAATTCGGGCGTGCAGGTGGCGGAGACCTGAAGGTAAATAGAGCATCGCGACGAACATAAACATCATGATTCCGACCAGAAAACCGGACCAGCTCACCGCAATCCTGGTGGCGATGCTCAGGGACGCCGCGATCAACGCGCAGCCAACGAAATAGACCCAGAACATGCGCCATGGCATGTACTGGGGCACCAGGCCTTTGACGAATTGCGGCCCGAAGAGATGTAGCGTGCCGAAAACCGCCAGCGGGACAGCGAAACACAGATTACTCAAGGCCACAATCTTGTCCAGGCCGCGAGCTTCGGCGATCTCGCTTTTCGCGGCCAATACTCCACCCAGGAAGAGCACCACGCCGGCAGTGCACATTGCAACCGCGGTGCGAGAGCTTTCGAACAACGTGGCAAGAATGGTCGCGCGCATGAATTTCCCGGTTTCGGTGCAGAGCTTCAGATTCTACTACGCGACAATGCGCCTGCTCTCAGCCCGCAGACTATTTGCCGGGGTAGTATTCTCCGGGAAAAATTCGCTACCCCCTGGGCCCCTGCGCTGAGTCCCAAGCCCGAACCGGTTCCGGGCCAAGGGCCAAGAATGGCTGGAAAATACTTCTGGGACTAGCCATAGGATTCGCCGGGGCCCTGGTCTGGGGCGCTCAGCGAGGTGCGTTTGTCCAAAACGCACTGAAAGCGTGTTGTGAGTGTAATCACCTGTTTCCGACAGCTGACGCAACAAATCGCTTGCAAACGCGGAGGTTGGCAACAAAGCGCCAACCTCTCAAATGACGCGGCTCGGTCAACCAAGCTTGAAAACTGATCTTAGAAATCCTTTGACAGATGTTTTGACAGCTTGATCTGCAGCCGGATCGTATCCCAGGTGTGGATCATGCGCGACGCATGCGTCCTTATAGGTGAATGGCTGGCCGGTTTCGGCGTTTATGAGAAGCCCTTCCGGCTCCTCCCGGATCTTACAGTTACGCACAGTCTCAGCTTTGGCTGACACGATTGCGGGCTGCGGGAGCAGTGGATTGTCAAATGCGTGTGGCGCGTTCGGGTACTCCGTCATTTCCACATCACGACCCGCCGCGCGCAGACGCTGGACGTAGGCTTTGCACACCGAGATCGGGTCGTAGTCGTCGAGCGTACCGCCGAAGATACGGACAGGGCGATCGGCAATTTCCGTGTCGGTAACATAAGTGGTCATGCAATCTGGATAGAACGGCACATAGGCGGCAAATTCCACCCCTGACTTGTTCCACAACCGGTTGAACCGCTTGAGGCTCGCATAGAGGGCGGCCTGTCCTCCCCGTGAGAAGCCCATCAGTACAATCCGTTTCGGATCGACGCGCGGGTGCGAAGCAAGAACCTCGAGCGCACGATAGTCATCCAGGATGAAATTCAGGCGGCCGAGCAGCGCCTGATTGGTGTTCACTTCCGTGAGCCCGCGTCCGGTGAAGTTATCGAGAGCAAAGGTCGAGATGCCAAGTTCGTTGAGTTCCCTTGCCCATACGTCGATGTTTGCACCGAAACCCCCGGACCCGTGCTGGAGCAGCACTACAGGTAAGCGGCCTGACCCCTGAGCGATGCGAAGCTGTCCGGTAATGGTCACTGGCTTGCCGCCGGTGTCGCCCTTGAGAAACTGCTGATCGGAGAGCGTGAGGGTTTGAATCTGATGCAGTTCGGTCCGCGCAGCAATCTGCTTGGACGGAGTGTCTGCCCCGGCGGCTTGCAAGACCAAGACGATGAGAGATGCTGCGGTCGTAACGATTCGATACAGGCGCTTCATGACAGCCCCCATGAACAAGGTTCAAATTGTCGCGAACCTTGTCGCGCGACATTATAGTTGGCGCTGGGTGTAAAGAGCATAAATAGCGGTTGGCGAAAAATCGCCATTACACTCACAACCCTCTTCTGAAATGCAGCTGCAAGACTCCTGTCCCCGCCAGGGGATGTAGCTGAATTTTTCCGGAGAGTACTACCCCGCAGACTATTTGCCGTGGTTCGCGCTGCGCCTGTAATATCAAAAGATCAGTCTCTGCTTGCGCATGTCACACGAACTTCCAAAGACATATGATCCCGGCGCAATCGAAGTACGCTGGGCGGAATACTGGGTCAGAGAGAAGCTCTTCTCAGTAGAAACGCCGCAGCCTGGCTCAGCGGAGGCCTCGCCACCGATCTTCACCCTGCTGCTGCCGCCGCCCAACGTTACCGGCCGCCTGCACATGGGACACATGCTCAACCAGACGGAGATGGACATCATCATCCGCTGGCGGCGCATGCGCGGCTTTCTGACGCTCTGGCTCCCCGGAACCGACCATGCGGGAATCGCCACGCAAATGATGGTTGAGCGGCAGCTGGCGACCGAAGGAAAAAGCCGCCAGCAGCTCGGACGCGAGGCCTTCGTTCAACGCGTCTGGGAATGGAAGAAGCACTATGGCGGCGCCATCCAGGCCCAGATGAAGCGCCTGGGCGCCTCGGTTGACTGGGACCGCGAATACTTCACCATGGACGAGAACCTTTCCCGCGCTGTGATTGAGTGCTTTGTCCGGCTGCATGAGGAAGGGCTGATCTATCGCGGGAAATACATCGTCAACTGGTGCCCGCGCTGCATGACCGCGATCTCCGATCTAGAAGTTGTGCACGAGGACACGCTGGGCAAGCTGTATCAGATCAAATATCCGCTGGCCGATGATCCAAAGCAGTTTCTCATCGTCGCCACCACGCGCCCCGAGACCATGCTGGGTGACACCGCGGTCGCGGTGAATCCGAAAGACAAGCGCTACGAGAAGCTGGTCGGCAAGAAGCTGCGTCTGCCGCTCATGGACCGCGAGATTCCCATCATCGCCGACGATTTCGCCGATCCCCAGTTCGGCAGCGGGGCCGTGAAGGTCACGCCGGCGCACGATCCCAACGATTTCCAGATTGGCCTGCGGCACAATCTGCCGCAGGTCAACATCATGGACGAGCAGGCACGCATCAACGAGAACGGCGGCCGTTACGCGGGGCTGGATCGTTATGAAGCGCGGGAGAAAGTCCTGCGCGACCTGGAAGAGCGCGGGCTGCTGGCGGGAATCAAAGACCACGCGCACGCCATCGGCAAGTGCGACCGCTGCAAGACGATTGTCGAGCCGCGGCTTTCCACGCAATGGTTCGTCAAGATCCAGCCGCTGGCCGACCGCGCGATTGCAGCCGTGGAAAAAGGCGAAATCAAATTCACGCCGGAGAATTACGCCAAGACTTATTTCGAGTGGATGCGCAACATTCATGACTGGTGCATCTCCCGCCAGCTGTGGTGGGGACATCGCATTCCGGCGTGGCACTGTGACTGCGGCGAGATCACGGTTGCCCGGGCGGCTCCGGCAAAATGCGCAAAATGCGGCAGCGCCAAACTTACGCAAGACGCTGACGTGCTTGACACGTGGTTCTCTTCCGGCCTGCTGCCGTTCACCGTCTTCGGCTGGCCGGAAAAGACGCGCGACCTCGACGTCTTCTATCCGACCACGCTGCTGATCACCGGTTTCGACATCCTTTTTTTCTGGGTCGCGCGCATGATCATGCTGGGCTGCCATTTCATGGCCGGCCATCCGCAGGGAAGCGTGCCCTTCCAGAATGTTTACATTCACGCGCTGGTCCGCGACGCCGATCGCCAGAAGATGTCAAAGACCAAGGGCAACGTCATCGACCCCATCGAGGTCACGGAAAAGTACGGTACTGACGCCGTCCGTTTCACGCTGGCCTCCATGGCCTCGCCGGGAACCGACATTGCATTTTCTGAGGGCCGCACCGAAGGATATCGCGCCTTTGCCAACAAGATCTGGAACGCCGCGCGCTTCATGTTCATGAACCTGGACCGCGCCTCCGGCGTCAGGCCCGGCAACGCAGCAGCGCCGGGCGGGCTTGATCGCCTGGAAGACCGCTGGATTTTTTCGCGCTTTTATCGCGTTGCCGGTGAGGTCAATGAGGCGCTGGAAGCCTATCGTTTTGATGAAGCGGCGAACTCCGTATACAAATTCTTCTGGGGCGAGTTCTGCGACTGGTACCTGGAGCTGATCAAGCCGCGCCTTTCCGCCGAAGGGCCGGAAGCAGCGAAAGCGCTGGCATTATTGAGCCGCTTGTTTGAGGGCGCTCTGCGCCTGCTCTCACCTTTTATGCCCTTCATCACCGAAGAGGTCTGGCAGGCGATGTACGAAGGCCAGCCGCCGGCGAAGTCGATTGCGCTGGTTGCGTATCCGCAGCTCGAGCAGAAATGGCTGAACGATGCCGCGGAAGAAGAGATGGCGGTGTTGCAGGAGCTGATCGTCAACATCCGCAACATGCGCGCCGAGCTGAAGGTTGAGCCCAAAGTGAAAACGCCGGTCAAAATCCATGCCGAAGCCTGCGTCGAAAAGCTGGTCGAGGAAAATCGCGGCATGCTGGAGCGCCTGGCCAATGTCGAGAAGATCGAGTTCGTCAGCGAATCGCTGGCCAAAGTCGCCGGCGCGCGCACTACGCCGAAGTTTGAAGCGGCCTTGGTTTATGAGCGCAAAGTCGATGTCGCCACGGAGCGTGAGCGCCTGAACAGGGAGCTGACCAGAGCGGAGGCGCAATTCGCCAACCTCGAGCGTCAGCTGGCGAATGAGCAATTCTTGTCCAAGGCGCCGGCGCACGTTGTAGAAGGCATGCGCAAGCAGGCAGCCGAGCTCAAGCTTCTGAGCGAGAAGATCAGGAGAGCGTTGGAGAATCTGGGTTAAGCTGTTGATAGAGGACTATGGACTGGCATAGCCGGAGAATCAGTGCAATTCTGGAGCACGCGCTGCTGGAGGACCGCGCCACCAGTGACGCGACCTCGCGTGCGGCCATCGATCCGCAGCAGCGGGCCACAGCCACCATTCTGGCCAAGCAGGATTGCGTACTTTCCGGCGTCGGCGCCATCGCGCGCATCCTGGAGATCTACGAGCACCTGGACCGCAACGTGATCGGCCATCCTGAGGTCATCAGCCATGGCGAAATTTTTGATGGCGTGCGCCTGCACAAAGGCCAGGCGATCGCCGTGGTGCGGCACAACGCGCGGACTCTGCTCTCCTGCGAGCGCGTGATCCTGAACGTATTGCAGCGGCTCAGCGGCATTGCCACCACTACGCGTAAATATGTCGACGCGGTGCAGGGCACGAAAGTCCGGATCCTCGATACCCGCAAGACTGCGCCGGGACTGCGCGTGCTCGATAAATATGCGGTGCGCTGCGGCGGCGGGCAAAACCACCGCCTGGACCTCTCCGACGGCATTCTGCTCAAGAACAACCACATAGCACTGGCCGGCGGCGTGGCCGCGGCCCTGCAAAAGGCTTTGCGCAATCGCCGGGAGGAACAGCCGATCGAGATTGAGGTACGTACGCTGGCGGAAGTTGATGAGGCGCTGACCAACGGCGCGGAGAGTATTCTGCTCGACAACATGAAGGTGGAAGACGTGCGCACGGCTGTGCTGCGCGTCCACGGGCATTCACGGCGCGTGCCGGTGGAAGCCTCAGGCGGTATTCGCCTGGACAATGTTCGCGACTACGCTGAAACCGGCGTGGATTACATCTCCGTGGGCGCTCTCACCCATTCGCCCCAGGCGGTGGACCTGAGCATGCGCATTGTTCCGGCATGAGACTTGGTTCGCGGCAAAGCCCGGGCAACAGCCGCGGCTGCTAAACTACGGAAACCGCGGTGGTTTCGGTACGGTAAGTATCTGAGCGCGATGCTTTTGTATCATAGACAGGCTCTATCGCCTCACCCACGCAAAACTATCGGACAAGGAGACACTTCCTAAGCATGCGCAAATACCTGGGTCTAACGCTTCTCCTGCTCTCACTCTCTGTCGCTGCGCTGGCTGCGGACGAGTTCAAGATCGATCCCAACCATTCCTCCGTCAACTTTGCCGTCTCGCACGCGGGAGGCATAAGCACCGTGGTTGGCCGGTTCACCTCTTTTGAAGGCAAGATTGCATTCGACGATAAAGACGTCAGCAAGTCTTCCGTCAGCGTGAACATCAAGACCGGCAGCATCAATACCGATGTCCCGCCGCGTGATAACGACCTGCGCTCGGCCAACTACTTTGACGTGGAAAAATTCCCGGAGATGACCTTCCAGAGCAAGTCGATTGAAAAGAAGGGTGACGGCCACGTGGCGCATGGCACGCTGACCATCAAAGGCGTCTCCAGGGACGTTGACCTGGCGTTCGAATTCAAGGGCCCGGTCGAAGCCGGCCAGAATCGCGGCAAGGTGCTGGGCGCGCACGCCAGCCTGACCGTCAGCCGCCTGGACTTTGGAGTGGGCAAGGCCACGCCGATGATCGGCGCCGATGTAAAGATCGAACTTTATGTTGAAGCGCGCATGGCTCCGCCTGCGCCGGCCCAGGCGAAATAAGGAAAAATAAATTGTGAACAATTCGCAGTACTTATTGCCGGAAGTGCTTGCGCCCCTGGTGCGCAACACTATTTTTTCCGGCAACATCCATCACCTTGTGCAGGCGGACTCCACCAACTCCGTGGCCATGCGCGGCGCCGCGCTGGCCGGACAGCATCCCGATGAGACGCCCGAGGGCGCGGTCTTCCTGGCCGAAGAGCAGACCGCCGGACGCGGGCGGAGCGCGCACCGCTGGCATTCCGAGCGCGGCACCGGCATTTATTGTTCGTTCCTGCTGCGCCCGGCCATCACCCCGGCTGAAGTGCTGTGGCTTTCATTGATCGCCGCCGTTGCGGTGCAGGACGCAGTGCGCGAGATCACCGGCCTGGCCGCTGACATCCGCTGGCCCAACGATCTGCTCATCAATGAAAAGAAATTCGCCGGCATCCTTACCGAGATGAGTTCGGAAGGCAGCAGGGTGCATCACGCGGTGATCGGCATAGGTGTGAACGTCAATCAGGAACGCTTTCCCGATGAATTGCTCGCCACCGCCACTTCACTGCGTCTGGAGGCAGGCCGCGAATTTTCACGGGTCGAGGTCGCTGCGGCCTTGATCCGCGCCCTCGACCGCGAATATCGGGCATTGCTGCGGGCTGTCACCAGCCCCATCCGGACTCCGGCCGTGCGCTTTGAGCCCATCATGCGCCGCATTGAGTCCCGCTCTTCCTATTCCCAGGGCAAGCTGGTGCATGTGGATGAAGACGGCGGCTATCATGGCGTCACGGACGGGCTGGATCCGCGCGGTTTTCTCCGCGTTCGCACCGATAAGGGACTGCGCATCGTAATTTCCGGCAGCGTTCGCCCCGCCCAGAGGAACAACAATGCTTCTGGTTCTTGATGTCGGCAACACCAACACCGTGCTCGGCGTTTATGAAACGGCCGTGCCGGGCTTCGCGAATAGGGGCGGTGCTGCCCCACGCCTGCTGGCGCATTGGCGCGTCGCCAGCGTCATGACGCATACCGTCGATGAGTACGGCGTGCTCTTCCGCAACCTTTTTGCCATCGGTAAAATCGAAGCCGAGGACGTTCGCGGCATCATCATCTCTTCCGTCGTCCCGCCCATGGATTCCACCCTCCGCGAAGTCTGCGAGCGCTATTTCCATCTCAAACCGCTCTTTGTGGAGCCTGGCATCAAGACCGGCATGCCTGTGCTTTATGACAATCCGCAGGAGGTGGGCGCTGACCGCATCGTGAACGGGGTGGCCGCATTTGAGAAATATGGCGGACCCTGTGTGGTGGTAGATCTGGGCACGGCGACAACCTTTGACGCCATTTCACGCAAAGGCGAGTACATGGGCGGCGTGATCACCCCGGGCATCACCATCTCCGCGCGCGCCCTGTTTGAGCACACCGCGCGCCTGCCGCTGGTGGATATTCGCAAGCCTACCAAGGTGATCGGCACCAATACGGTTGGCAGCATCCAGTCAGGGCTGTTCTTCGGCTATCTGGGACTGGTGGATGGCATCCTGGAGCGCCTGATCGCTGAGATGGGCGCCGATACGAAAGTTGTTGCCACCGGTGGGCTCGCCGGCCTGATCGGCGGCCATTCCAAATACATCAAGAACGTCGATGATCTGCTCACACTCGAAGGGCTGCGCATTATCTGGGACCGGAATAACGTTTCCCAGAAGAAGCCCGCCTCATGATTTCCGCCGTGGAGAATTACTTCAATTACTTTACCGAAGTGGAAGAGCACTACTGCCGCCGCCGCGGGACACATCTTCAGGTTTCCACGCTGGATTGGGCGCTGATCGAAACCTGGAAAGACGCCGGCATACCGCTGGAAGCTGTGCTGCGGGGCATTGACGCGACTTTTGACAATTATGATCGTCGCCCGAAGAAGACGAAGAAAATCAACAGTCTGGCCTTTTGCGCACAGGAGGTGCTGACCGCCGCCGAGGAGATGAAAGAGGCCTCTGTTGGCGCAAACGCGGCCGGGCCGGCTACCTCCGCCGGGCTCGAAGCGGAAGAAATCGCGCGCTTTTTCCGGCAAAATGCGGAGAAGCTGCGCCAGGCGCGGCAAGGCGAGTCTGTGCAGTTGGTGGCCGAAGAGTGTGCTGCTACACTTACTGACTTGGCAAAGGCACTTGGCAGCGCGCCGCTACTGCGGCTGGAAGAGCTGGAGCAGCGGCTTACCGTGCTGGAAGAAAAACTTCTGGCCGCGCTGACCATCGCCGCCACTGAGAACGAATTGTTCGAGCTGCGAGCCGAGGCGGACCGCGAGATCGCGCCCTATCGCAGTAAAATGCCTGGAGCACAGATCCAACAGCTCCAAAAACAATTTATTCACAAGCGTCTGCTCGAAAAGGCTAAAATTCCACGTCTCAGCCTCTTTTATCTGTGAACCTGACGGTCGAAAAGCTGGTCTATGGCGGCGATGGTCTGGCCCGTCTTCCTGAGGGGAAGACGGTCTTTCTTCCTTTTGTGCTGCCTGCCGAAGAGATCAGCGCAACCATCGTCCAGGAAAAAAGCAGCTTCTCCCGCGCGACCGTCGACCAGGTGCTCAAGCCCTCACCCTACCGCGTACAGGCGCCCTGCCCTTATTTCGGGAGCTGCGGCGGCTGCCACTATCAGCACAGCGGCTACACGGCGCAGCTGGAAAACAAGCGCGCCATCCTGAAAGAGACGCTGCTGCGCAACGGCAAGCTGGAGTGGAAGGGCGAGATCATCACCCACTCCGGGGAGCCCTGGAATTACCGCAATCGCTCGCGCCTGAAGGTCCGGGGCGGCGCTGACTTCGCTATCGGTTATCACAAGCTCAATTCACACGATCTGCTGCCCGTGAAGGAGTGCCCCATCAGCTCCAAACTGATCAACCGCGTCTTGCAGCAGATCTGGGAGCTGGGCGAATCCGGCAAAGTACCGGCAGGCATCAGCGAAATTGAGTTCTTTGCGGAGCATTCTGATACGCGCATCATGCTGGAGATCTATCTCGCCGCCGGCGCGCCAGACATGCATGACTTCGCGGCTGCGCTGCAGGCCAAAGCGCCCGAGATCAGAGGCATGGCCTTCTTTTCCGATACGCCTGCCTCCGATCCCGCCCAGAATGTCCCCAAATACACCATTGGCGACCCCGTGCTCCAATATCAGGCAGGCGAAAAAATGTTTCGGGTGAGCGCGGGAGCGTTTTTCCAGGTGAACCGGTATCTCGTCCAGGAGTTGGTCAAGACCGTTGCCGGGGATTTCCATGGCCGCATCGCCCTGGACCTGTACGCCGGCGTTGGGCTGTTTGCCAATCATCTGGCCAAGCGCTTTGACCAGGTCTTTGCCGTTGAGTCCTCCCCCATCGCTTCGGCAGATCTGCAGCACAATGCCATCAAGAACATTGTGCCGGTGCGCAGCTCAGCAGAAGGGTTCCTGCCGCGCTGCATCAATATGCAGCCTGAACTGGTAGTGGTCGACCCGCCGCGCGCCGGCCTGGGAGCCAAAGCCACGCAGCTGCTTGCGGCCCTGCGGGTGAAGAGAATTGTCTACGTCTCCTGCGATCCGGCCACCCTCGCTCGCGACGTTCGCACGCTGCTCGATACCGGCTATCACGTCGAAGAGGTCCACATGATCGATCTCTTCCCGCAGACATTCCATATCGAAAGTATTGTTCGCCTGGCCCGCTAGCCGAACACCTGCCCGGCGAAATTTGTTGCGTTGATCCGCCCGGCAGAAGGTATGCTCTTGCGGAACGATGGCTCGCCTGCAAGAACCTCAACCCCGCGCTCCGCTGGCCCTGGCTGCTGCTGCATTCGCCTCCGGCATCTGGCTCGCCGGACATCTCCTGCACCCGCCGGGATTCTGGGGCTGGACAACCGCCCTTCTGGTGCTTTGCGCTCTCTCTGCTGCAGGGCTGAAGAGCGCGCGATTGGCCTGGCTCTCGTCTCTGCTGGCGCTTTTTTGCGCGGGAGCATTCGCCCGCGTCGCCACGCCGGTTCCTCGCATCGTCCTCCCGCCGGCAGAATTCATGGAGGCAAAAGATGTCGAGATTATGGGGCACGTCACTAATGACGGCGTGGTCCTTGCCGCCGGCGGATCGCGTGAGCGCTTCGATCTTCAAACCGACTCCATTCAGCTTGGCGGCATTACCTTCAACCAGCCCTTCGGCATGCGCGCCACTGTGTTCACGCGCGAGCCCAGCGAGGAAAACACCGGCCCCGACACACCGATTTTTCCGCTGCTTAACTATGGTGACCGCGTCCGGCTGAAAGCCCGGCTGCGCCTGCCGCGCAATTTTCGTAACCCCGGCGCATTCGATTATGAAGGTTATTTGCGGGGCATCGGCATCGGCGTGCTGGCCTCGGTCAAAGCACAGGATATCGAGCTGCTACCCGGGCGTTCAGGAACGCGCCTCGGCTTCTGGCGCAGCCGCATCCGCCACAGCATTCTCCAGCACATGCGCGAGCGGGGCCTTTGGAGCCGCGACGATGCAGCGCTGTTTGCCGCCATGGTCCTGGGCGACGACTCCATGCTCTTGCGCAACGTCCGCGAGGAATTCCAGGAGACCGGCGTCTATCACCTGCTGGTGGTCTCCGGCATGAACGTGGCGCTCCTGGCGTTTGCAGTCTTCTGGCTGGCGCGCCGGCTGCGCTGTCCGGATTGGGCCGCCTCGGCGATCACCATCGCCCTCTCAGTTTTCTACGCGTACATTGCGGGCGCAGGAGTCCCCATTCAGCGCGCGGTCTTGATGCTTTCGCTATTCTTAATCGCGCGGCTTTTGTATCGCGACCGCAGCTCGCTGAACGCGACTGGCTTTGCCGCCCTCGCCGTGCTGGTGTTCTCTCCCGGCGCGCTTTTTGAGGCCGGATTTCAATTGACCTTCCTTGCGTTGCTGGCGATTACCGGGATCGGCGTGCCCATCCTGCAGCGCACGTCTGCTCCCTACCGGACGGCGCTACGGCACTTCGACTCGACCAGCTTCGACCTTGGCCTGCCGCCACAGCTGGCGCAGTTCCGTCTCGATCTGCGCCTGGTCGCCGGACGGTTGCAGCGCTTTCTTGGTCGAAACATTGCGCGGCTGCTGGTGGTTGGCGTGTCGGGAGCGGTGCTCGCTTTTTACGAGCTGGCGCTCGTTTCCGCGGTGACGCAAGCCGTGCTCGTGTTGCCGATGCGCACCTACTTTCATCGCGCCGCCATCATCGGCCTGCCGGCAAACATTCTCGTGCTGCCCCTGGCCGGCATCATGCTGAACTCAGCGGTCGCAGCCGTCACGCTAAGTTACATTTTCGTGCCCGTGGCCCGCCTCGCCGGCATGATCGCCGCCGGCGCGCTGCACTGGACGTTGCTCGTCCTCAATTCCCTGTCTCATCTTCACATTGCGCAATGGCGTATCCCCGATGCCGGGCCGCTGCTCGTCTTGCTGGCTGCCATGGGGATTGTTGTTGCTCATTTCGCCGTCTCCCGGCAGCGCTGGGTTGCCATCGCCGGCATTGCAGTGCTCTTTGCCTCCGCCGCCGTGGCTGCGTTCCACTCTCCTCCGCCGAGAATCGAGCGTGGCAAGCTGGAAATCACCGCAATCGACGTGGGTCAGGGCGATTCGCTGCTGGTCATCTCCCCTGAAGGGCGGACCATGTTAATCGATGCGGGCGGGAGCATCGGTCCGGTGCACAGTGAATTTGAATTCGGCGAGGACGTGGTGGCGCCATACCTTTGGTCGCGCGGCCTGGAGCATCTGGATGTCGCGGTGCTTACGCACGCCCATGGCGACCACATCGGCGGGCTGGCGCGCATTCTTGAAGACTTTCATCCTTCCGAGCTTTGGGTCGGCATCAACTCTGATCATCCTGCCCTGACGCACGTTCTGGAGACAGCGGCGCGCAATCACATTGTCGTGAACAGGCATACCGCAGGCGATGCTTTCACCTGGGGTGGCGCGACGATTCGCGTCCTCTCACCTCCGCCGGATTGGACGCCCAGGCCAAAGCATGAGAACGACGACTCACTGGCATTGCTGATCACCTACGGAGACACCAGCGCGCTTCTTGCCGGCGATCTGGTCAGGAAAATGGAGCAGTTCGTGGCCACCGAATCGCCTCACGCCGACCTGCTGAAGGTAGCGCACCACGGCAGCGCAACGTCAACCACCAGCGCATGGCTGGAAGCCGTTCATCCCAAAGTGGCGGTGATCTCGGCCGGGCGCCACAACTCTTTTGGCCATCCGCGGCTCGAGGTGTTGGAGCGTTTGCAGAATGCAGGCGTGGCAACCTACCGGACTGACATGCTGGGGGTAGTCACGTTCTTGCTGGATGGAAAAACGGTTCAGTCGCGGGTTACATTGCTTGAAAAATGAGGCGCGGCCGGCTTAATGGTCGCCGTCTTTCTGTGCTGCCAGCATGAAGCCAACGCCACGTTTGGTATGGATCAGCGGCTTGGAAAATCCCTGGTCGACCTTGGCGCGCAGGTAGCTGATGTAGACGTCTACCACGTTGGTCACGCCTTCAAAGCCCAGGTTCCATACGTGCTCCACCACCATCGTACGGGTGACCACGCGTCCCGCGTTGCGCATCAGATATTCGAGCAACGCGTATTCGCGTTGGGTGAGCGTGATGAGCTTACCCCCGCGGGTCACAGTGCGGTTATTGCGGTCGAGTTCCAGATCTTCGACGGTGAGTTTGTCCCGGGTCTCTTTGGCGCGCCGCAGTAGCGTGTGTAACCGGGCAAGCAGTTCCTGGAAGGAAAAAGGTTTGATGAGGTAATCGTCGGCGCCCGCCTCCAGGCCGTAGACCCGGTCGGCGACTTCGCGGCGGCCGCTCAGGATCAGCACCCGGCTCTGGGAACCGGTCTGACGCAACTTTCTCAGCAGGGTCAAGCCATCAAGACGGGGAAGGTTCCAATCCAGGACGATTCCGTCATAGTTGATCTGTGTGGCAATGCGCAGACCTTCTTCGCCGTCCGCGGCCACATCAACGGTGAAGTGCTCCGCCTCCAGGCCGTTCACCAGGCTGCGAGCGATCTTGGGCTCGTCTTCGATCACCAGAATGCGCAAAATTCCACCTCCGCGCGCACTGCTGATCTAGCGCGCGGCTTCTAAGACGGAGTGTTCGTTCCACAGAAACCCAGGACGGCTCGGGAGGAGCCCCCAGCTAATATTATTAGTGTACACGCAATTCGCCGAATATAAGTAAAGAGAAAAGGCGTATTTGGGCGCTAATTTTTCAGCGAATTAACCGCATTCCCCTAAGAGCATGCACTGGTCCTGAAAATCGTGAGGCATCGCCAAAACCGGCCCGCAGGATCGACTCCCTAGGCGGGACCGGAAGCGTTTTCTTCTACCGGATTTTGATCGTCTTCGGCTGCAGCGTTGGCCCTGTAGTCTTCGATGATGCGCAGCGCCTCCTCTTCCTGCGCCGCATTCACCCGGATCGAGATGCCGCCCACGCCGGGGAAGACATCCTGGGGAAATTCCAGATTGGCAATCAGCGATTCAATCCCGGCGGAGCTCAGCAGCCCGTGGACCACCATCGCTTCGGATTCCTGGACGGTATCAAAAACTTCCACCAGCTCGGGATCGGCTTTCGGTTGTGTACTCATAGGTCTCCCCTCACACTCATCCATCATTATGTCAAAAAACTGGGTGCGCAGGGGGCGGGCATGTGTTCTCTGGGGCAAGCGTCGGCTATTTTTTCTCGATGCGTTGCAGCGTCAGCGTCAGGTTGCCCCATGACATGTGTGTGCGCGCCTGTACCGGGACACGCGCCGCGTCATCGGAGTACCAGATCCAGATTTTGCCTTTCTTGAACAGGCCGGCCTCGCTCTCCGGCTGGACGCGAATGGCAGCGAAGCTTCCTGCCGGAGTCTTGATTTTTTCGCGCGCTTCCACGTGCACCGTGACATTCACGCTTTCGCCGCCATCGTTCAGCGGAAAGGTGTACGCTGCTCCGGGCGCGAGCGGAAGAGAGCCCACGTAGTAGATGGCAGAAACCATGTCGATCACGCAGCCGGGGATCTCATGTTCGTCGTGCTTGGTTTCGTTTTTTTTGATGTTCTTCTGGTCGAAGATTACCTTGTGACGCCGGTAGTCGAAGTTAATCGCGGTGTCCACCCGGCGTGGGCCCTCTTCCACATGGCGGGAAGTGCTGTGCGAACAGAGGCGGGCGGGATCGAAGCGAGACTCATAGCGGTCCTGTACGTGAAACAGTGCTGCCACCGTGCCGGTCGCCGTCGCGGTGCCGATGAGATGGTAGTCTCGGCCCGTGCGCTCCAGGCGCAGCGTGCCCATTCCAGCTTTGAAGATGCGCCACTCTCCGCTGTAAACGAACGTTTGTCCCAGCGGAAATTTGCGTCCGGGTCTGGGGCGAAGAAGCGATGGCCCCCCGGCAACGGGCGTCCTGGCTGCGGCCGGAGCTGTGCGCGCCGAAGCTGAGGGCGCCGCGGTTTTCTTTTGCGCCTGCGCGTAGCAAACGTTTCCCCATGCCGCTGCCGCAACCAGGGCTACACTCATGCACCGCGGTAGAAGTGTCAATGACGCACCAGCACCATTTTTGCGATCAGCGCGCCAATCATCAGCAGGGAACCGAGCGCGGCGTTGTACTCGCGATGGCGCATGTACAGCTCCGCCGAGAAACTCTCCCGTCCTGCGCCTGCGCCATTTTCATCGTGGTACGGAGTGGGCCGCGGCAGCAGCCGGGGAACCCGGCCGGCGTAAGCAGCGTAACCGGGAAATGCCGAGCGCAAATACGCTTCCTCAGCTTTGATGACGGGAACGTAGATAAAGATGAACATGGCCGCGGCAGCCAGAGCAATCCATAGGTTCCGTGCAGCCACAAGGAAGCCGGCCGCGATCAGCAGCGAGCCGAGATACAGAGGATTGCGCGTGTAGGCATAGGGGCCGGTGGTGGCGAGCTCCGCGTTTTTGCGAATGTGTCCTGAAGCCAGCGCGCGCAGGACCACTCCCAGGGCCACAACAACGCTCCCCGCCAGAAGTGAGATCCACGTCGGCCGGGCCCATGCCAGGTAGGCAGCTGCGAAAAGGAATCCCAGCGGTACGCGCGAGCGGGTGGCCACCCGCGCCCAGCTAGGCATCGCTTCCGCCCAGCAGGCTCCGCGCGGCGGAAATCACCTCGTCCGCACTGATTTTCAGCAGCCCCGCTTCGGTTGCGCGATGGTGCGAGAACGTGGTTTCACTCTCCGGATGACGCAGCGCAATAGCCCTGGTCCCAAACGGGCCGGTGCGCGCCGGATCGGTAGGCCCAAAGAGTGCGAGCACCGGAATACCGAGCGCGGCGGCCAGGTGCAGTGGCCCGGTATCACCGCCCACGAAGAGGCGCGCGCGCCGCGTAAGCGCGATCAGTTGGCCGATGGAGCAGCGCAGCTCGAAGGCATGGCCGCCGCTGGCCGCCACTACCGCTCGCGCCAGCTGTTCTTCCCCCTCGCCGGCGTTGACCAGGGTCTTGAGGTTGTGGACAGCCAGCGCCTTTGCCACCTCTCCGAACCGCTCCGCCGGCCACTGCTTTGCGCCCCAGCCCGCGCCCGGGTTCATAATGGCGAAGCTGGCGATGCCGAGCCGCGCGATCTCCGCATCGGCCCAGGCCTCAGCCGTCGGATCGAGCGGCAGTTTGGGCGCGGGCAATTGCAATGCATTGTCGCCGAGCAGCGGCTTGAGCGCCTGCACCGCCAGCGCATGGTTCTGTTCAATCACGTGCTCGCCCTGCCGCGGAAAGCGCTGGCGATAGAAGAAGCGCGCTGCGGGTTCCCGGGGATCGGCAAAGCCGGCGATCGAGCCGGGGCCGGCGAATTTCGCCACGACCGCGGATTTGATGGCGCCCTGGAAATCGAGCGCGATATCGTAGTTCATCTTGCGCACTCGCTTGATCGCTCCCAGTATTTCCGCGGAAGCCGAAGCGCGGAAAAAATGCTTGCGCCAGCGCCGCGTATCGATGGTGTGCACATGATTCAACAGCGGCTTCTTGGGACTGATGATGCTGGGGCTGGCCTTGCGGCCCTGCGCGGTCAGGAGCTCGGACCAACGCTCTTCCACCAGCCAGCCGATGGTCGCGTTGGGCAGCGCCGCGCGAATCCCGGTGACTGTGGGCAGCGCATGGAGGATGTCTCCCAGGGAGCCCAGACGCACGATCAGGATTTTCGCCATTCGGTCCTTTGCAACAGCCCGGTTGTGGAGTGGTCCTTGGGATCGCCGACAATCGCCACGCGCCCACCGCAGGCGATCACCACGTCGCGCTCCGGGACGTTGTCTTCCGTGTAATCGGTTCCTTTGGCGTGAATATCCGGCCGTAAGAGGCGAACCAGCTCGCGCACATCGGGCGCATCGAAAATGGTCACCGCATCCACGTCAGCCAACGCGGCCAGGACCTCAGCGCGCTCCTGCTCCGGCACGCGCGGCCGGCCTTCGCCCTTGAGCGTGCGCACGCTGGCATCAGAATTCACGGCGACAATCACCTTCCCGCCTAGTTCTTTGGCGCCGCGGAAATAGCGGACATGGCCAACGTGGAGCAGGTCAAAGCAGCCGTTGGTCAGGATGATCTTCTCTCCGGCAGCGCGCCACGCGTGGACCTGCTCTGCCAATTGAGATGGAGAAAGCAGTTTGCGGGAGGTCGCGGACAGTCAGCCCTCCATCACGGCGCGGAGCAGTTCAGCTCGTGTGACCGTGGCGGTGCCGCGCTTCATCACCACGATGCCACCGGCGTAGTTGGCCAGGTACGCCGCGGACTCGGGATCGGCCCCGGCCGCGAGCGCCGCAGTGTAGGTTGCAATCACGGTATCGCCGGCGCCGGTCACGTCGGCAACTTCGTCGGAACCGTAAATGGGAATAGCCACCGGCTTGGCGGACCGGGAGAAGACCACCATGCCGTCCTTGCCGCGCGTGACCAGCAGCGATTGCAGTTTCATCTTCTGCATAACGGCGCGGCCGGTGGCGAGCAGCCGGGAATTGTCATTGCCGATGCGGGTGCGCAGAATGTCTTCCAGCTCCGCCTCGTTGGGCGTGGCTGCGGTCACTCCGCTGTAGGCCAGCGTGCGGTAGCGCGAATCGAGTGTGACGGGAATGCCGTCAAGCGAGGCGCGGGAGCGGATGTTATCGAAGATTTCCGGCGTGGCTGCGCCGTAGCCGTAATCGGAGATCAGCAGCGCGTCTGAGGCGCGAACATAACCGCGCGCCTGGAAGGTGAGTTCACGCACCGTGGCGCGGTCCAGCGGAGTCTCAGGTTCGCGGTCGACGCGGATGACCTGCTGGCGCGGAGAATGCGTTGTCCCGGCCAGCACGCGCGTCTTGGTGACCGTGCCGCGGCCCTTCATCCGGCGGACGGCGCTCACCGAGATGTGTTTCTGGCGGAAAGCATGCAACAGCAGGCGGCCGGGCTCGTCGTCGCCGATCACCCCAACCGGAAGCACGTTCACGCCCAGGTCGGCGAGGTTGTAAATGGCGTTGCCGGCGCCGCCGGGCACAACGCTGCGCTCACGATGGCGCAGGATCAGCACCGGCGCTTCCCGCGAAACGCGCGAGATTTCGCCGTAAATGAACTCGTCGGCAATCAGATCGCCAAGCACCGTGATGGTGAGCTTGGGGAACTGCTCAATAATGCGGACCAGCTTCTCTGCCGTCTTGGGTGGCTTTTGCATGAACAAAAGATTTTCTCATGCCGGAGCTAAAGTCTGCAGCCGGTACGCCTTTCTAATGTGTCCAATAGGAAAGTTAGAGCCCGATCGGGAGCGTCCAGCTCAATTCGAAGGGCCGCAGTGTGCAGCGGGTTGAGTTGGCATGCCAACGCTCCCAGATTAAGCAGGTCCTTTTCCGTGGTGATGAAGGCAGTTGCGCCCGCGCGGGCTCTGGCCCGCAACAGGCGATCAATATCCGCTTGCTGATAGCGGTGATGATCGCGGAAGCTTTGTTGGCCCCACTGATCATATTCAAGCTCCCTCAGCGCGGCAAAGAACTGCCTGGGCCGGGCGATTCCGCAAAAAGCCAACAGCCTGTCAGTAACGGAGGGCAGTGTCACCACCCGACGCGCCGGCCAGCATGACACTTTGATTCCATACAGCTCCAATGGCTCTGGCGTTACGATGACATCAGCACGCCGCAGCGCCGACTGCGGTTCACGCAGGCGGCCGAAAGGCAACAGAGAGCCGGCAAAATCTTCTTTGGGCAGCAGGACGATGTCGAAGTCGCGATGGAGACGGCGATGTTGAAAGCCGTCGTCAAGCAAATGCAGGCGGGAGTCGAACTTTTTTTCCGCCAGCAGCCCAGCCTGGTGGCGATCCGCACCCACCACGACCGGGACTTGCAGCTTGCGCGCGATGAGCAGAGGTTCGTCGCCGAACTCCTCGGGAGTGCCCCTGGGATCGACGACTGCGATCTCCGCCGACTTGCGTCCGTAACCGCGTGAGAGCACGTCAAAGGCGATCCCGCGCTGCTTCAGCAGTTCGCCGAGCGCAATCACGAATGGAGTCTTGCCGCCGCCGCCCACGGAGATGTTCCCGATGCTCACCACCGGGCGCGCGAGCCTGTGCACCTTGAAAATGCCGCGATCATAGAGCGTGTTGCGCAGCGACACCCCGAGGCCAAAGAGCGCAGAGAGTGGGTTCATTGTCTTTCCACTCCAGGCGCCAGAAGCGGCCTCAGCGCCTGCACGGTTCGCTGGGTTGCGCCGGCATGCTGTGCAAAAAGCTCTTTGGCGCGCCGGCCGAGCCGATTGCGCTCTTCCGGATCGCTTAGAAGCTCAACCAGAACGGCACCCAACTGCTCAGGATCGGTCACGCGAATCGCCCCGCCGGTCTGGAAAATGCTGACGATCTCACGGAAATTGAATGTATGCGGGCCGACCACGATGGCAGCGCCGTATTGTGCGGGCTCGAGAATGTTGTGCCCTCCGGTGGGAACCAGGCTGCCACCGACGAAGGCAATATCCGCCAGCGCGTAGACGGAAGCCAGTTCGCCGACGCTGTCCAGCAGGAAGACGCTGCCGGTTACTGGGCGCGGCGTGGTCCAGGAGCTGCGGCGCAGGAACGGGATATCGAGCGTGGCGATCAGATTTGCGACATTATCAAAGCGCTCCGGATGACGCGGCGCCAGAACCATCACAGCAGACGGAAATTGCTTTTGCACTTGTTGGAATGCCTGTAGAACTGTTCCTTCTTCGCCTTCAGCGGTGCTGCCGGCAACAATCACGGGCGAGCCGTTGGGGATGGCCGACCGCAGATCTTCAGGAAGTTTAGAGTCGGCAGGAGGTCGGATATCGAATTTCAAATTGCCGCTGACCTGCACGCGTTCCGTAGGCGCCCCAATCGTGCGCAGGCGCTCGGCATCGACCGCAGTCTGGGCAAGAAACAGATCGACGTTCGATAACACGCGGCGCAAAAACCAGCGAAACCGGCGATAACGAGGAAACGAGCGATCTGAGACACGGGCATTCACAATCGCAATGGCGGTCCCGCGTTTGCGGGCCAGATGCAACAGGTTGGGCCAGAATTCAGTTTCCGCCAGAATAAGCAGGCGCGGCTTCAAGGCATTCATGTAAGCACGTACGGCGAAGCCGAAGTCCAGGGGCATGAAGAAGCATTGATCTTCGCCAAAGCGCTCTCGCGCCAGGCGCTGGCCGGTGGCTGTGGTGGTGGAGATAAAAATCTGCGTGTCCGGCTGGGCCTTTTTCAGTTGGCTGATGAGACCACTGACCGCCAACACCTCACCAACGGAAACCGCATGCACCCAGATGGAGCCCGGCTTTGCGGTTTTCAAGCGCGCCGGAACAACTCCGATCCGCTGTTGGAAGCCGGCGCGGTACTTGCGCAGGCGCAGCATCTGCAACAGCCACCACGGCAGCGAGAGCAGCGCCGCGCAGGCCAGAAGCAGACTGTAAAAGAAATACATGAGGAGTAGTCATTTTATGGAAAGCGCAGGCTTGTGCAAACCCGCCGGCCCTGTCGCTATAATCGAAGACGTGAGATCCCTGAAAACCGCCGCTTTGGTAGCGCTGGTTGCGACGCTTCTCTACGCGGAGAAGCACTTCAACCCGCCGCCGGCGGGCAACGCGAATTCGTACGCACTGCATGAAACGCATGCCGATGAGAAGGTCAGCGTCGCGCTCGATCCGGTGGATACGCCGGAGAAGGCTAAGATTTTCGGTGTGAATTACAGGGGCTACGGTTTCTATCCCGTCCGGCTCATCATCACCAATGACAGTGACAACACGCTGATGCTGCAGAACCTGAAAATTGAGTTGATCACTGCCCGGCGCGAGAAGCTGCAGCCGGCAACCGATGCCGATATCTACCGGCGGCTGGTCAAGCCGAACAAGGCGAGCCATCCCGGCCCGAAGCTGCCGTTCCCCACCGGCAAGAAAGAGCCGCTGAGCAAGGAAGTGCGCGAGGAGTATGAATCGGCGCAGTTTCTCACCGTGCCGGTGACGCCGCACGCCACGCACAGCGGCTACCTGTTCTTTGATGTGATGGATACTCCGATCGAAGCCGGCGCTCATCTTCAAGTCTCCGGAATCAAGGCCGGGGCCCAGGAGCTTTTTTACTTCGATATTCCCATGGACCGCTCTCCGTCCGACATGCCGCTTCAGAAATAGCGCCATTCCTGGTCCTATAATCTCAACATGGCTTCAGGCACGCAGGTCTCCGCTGCAGTGCGCGAAAAATACGAGCCGGTGATCGGACTGGAGGTGCACGTCCAGCTCCTCACGGCGACGAAGATTTTCTGCGGCTGTTCAACACAGTTCGGCGCCCCTCCCAACACGAATGTATGTCCCGTGTGCCTGGGGCTGCCGGGCGCTCTGCCGGTGCTGAACCGCAAGGCGGTCGAATTCGCGGTGCTGGCCGCACAGGCGCTGAACTGCCAGGTGCGCGAGACCTCGATCTTCGCACGCAAGAATTATTTCTATCCCGACCTGCCCAAGGGATACCAGATATCGCAGTTTGATAAGCCGCTGGCGGAGCATGGCTACATTGAGATCGCGGCGAACGGCGGCGGGATGAAGAGGATCGGCATCACGCGATTGCACATGGAAGAAGACGCGGGCAAGAGCATCCATGACGGACTGGCTGATTCCGCCGCTTATACATCGATCGACCTCAACCGCAGCGGCACGCCACTGATCGAAATTGTCAGCGAGCCGGACATGCGCTCCGCCGACGAGGCATACGCGTATCTGACCTTAATGAAGGAGATCATCCTGTACACGGGCGTGAGCGACTGCAATATGGAAGAGGGCTCGTTGCGCTGCGATGCCAACGTGAGCGTACGGCCACGAGGACAGGAGAGTTTCGGCACCAAGGCTGAAATCAAGAACGTAAATTCATTCCGGTTCATTCGTGACGCGATTGAGTACGAAGTTGACCGGCAGATCGAGGTGATCGAATCGGGAGGGAAGATCCAGCAGGAAACGCGGCTCTACAACGCGAATGAGGGCCGGACGTACAGCATGCGGTCCAAGGAGCAGGCGCACGATTATCGCTATTTTCCTGAGCCTGACTTGCTGCCGCTGGTGGTGGATGCCAAGTGGCAGGCGGGAATCCGGGAGAAATTGCCGGAACTGCCGGAGGCGCGACGCCGACGGATGATGGCCGACTACGGAATCACCGACTACGATGCGCAGGTGCTCACTGCAAACAAGCCGCTCGCCGACCAATTTGAGGATGCGGCGCGGGCGGCGAAGAATCCCAAACGCGTGGCTAATCTGGTGCAGAGCGAACTCATGGGGCGGTTGAAGGCGAAGGGATTAGAGATTGAGCAGTCGCCGATCTCGATGAAGGGCGTGGCCATGTCGGCCGACCTGGTGGAGTCTGGCGCGATCTCCAGCAAGATTCTGAAAGACCTTTACGACAAGGCCTTTGCCGGCGGCGAAGATTTCCCTGCCGTCTACGAGCGGGAGAAGCCGCAGCAAATCACCGATACTTCGGCGATCGAGAAGATCATCGACGAGATCATCGCCGCCAATCCGAAACAGGTAGAGCAGTACCGGGCGGGGAAGACGACCGTCCTCGGCTTCTTTGTGGGACAGGTAATGAAGGCAACGAAGGGACAGGCGAAGCCGGAGCTGGTGAATGAAGTGTTGAAAAGGAAATTAGGTTAGTTCATCCGCAGTCCCGAGCGAAAGCGAGGGACCCCTACCGTGACGATGCTCTAAAGGTCGGGCCTTAGGCTCCGGCAGGATTGTGATTTTCAATCTTTGCCTCAAGAGCATCGCGGCTATAGGGGGCCCTCACTTCGTTCGGGATTTCACAACAATCCTCATTTGCGCAAATGCCCGTGACTGTTCTTCGGTCCTGACGGAGCCTTCTTCAAACTGTCATAAAGAATCTCAATGAAGACATCAGTCTTGATGAAGCTCTGGCCCCAGGAGTCCCACTTGGCCAGGACTTTCTCCTGTCTGAGCTGCTCAACCGTTTTGCCTTTCTTAATGCCGGCTTCGACTGCGGCGGAAGTTTCTTTGAGCACCTGGACAAACTTGCGCAGATCGTCTTTGGTGGCCAGCGGGCCGTGACCGGGAATGATCTTCACATCGTCCGGGACCTCGGCCAAAACCCTTTCGTCGCCGGCGATCATCCCCTGCACGCTGCCGCCGCTGTCGATATCGATGAAGGGAAACATTCCGCCGTTGAAAAAGTCGTCACCCATGTGGACCACGTTGGACTGGGTGAAGAAGATTACGCTGTCGCCATCGGTGTGGCCGTTGGGGAAATGAATGGCCTTGATATCTTCACCGTTCAGGTGAACCGAGACGTTCTCCTCAAACGTAATGATGGGCAGCGCGGACTTTTCCGCGGGCTTGGTTTCGCCGAACCGCGTTTTGCCGCCGGTGACCAGGCGCTTGCGCACGTTTTCCTGCGCGACGATGGGCGCCTTCTCGCCGAAGTGCGGATTGCCGCCGGTGTGGTCGCCATGCCAGTGCGTGTTCAGCACGACTTTGACGGGCTTGTCGGTGATGCCCTTGAGCGCGGCTTCAATTTTGTCCGCGAGAGGCAGGAACTCGTCATCGACCATGACGATGCCATCATCGCCGACGGATGCGCCGATGTTTCCGCCCGCGCCCTGAATCATGTAAACGCTTCCCGCAACTTTCTGCACTTTCATCTCAACCTTGCTGAAGTCCTGGGCCGCGAGAAATGCGGCTGACGTGAAGACCATGAAAATCGCAACAAAAAGAAGTTTGCGCATGAGCATCCCCTTTATTGAAAGCAGTTTTTAATTCTGGCGCCGCATCATCTTAGCGGCTTGCCTGTAATCTGCAAAATGATTTTCAGACCGGAGACGAGTTTGGGACGAAATGGAAACCCACAAACCTCTCCGCCCGGGAACAGCTACAATAGCGACTTCATTTTCTTCCGGAGGAAATCATGCCGTCCGTCAAACATGTTTCAGCGAAGAAAGGTGACGTCATAGTTCTGGTCGGCACCATGAAGGGCGCGTTTGTGCTCCGTTCCAACGGGGCGCGCAAGAAGTGGGACGTGGGCGGGCCATATTCGGTCGGGGCACCGGTGTATGCCATGGCCTTTGACCAGCGGCAGGGGCGGCACCGGGTGTGGTGGGCACAGCAGAGCTTTCGCTGGGGCACCGTGCTGTGCTCGTCGGACGACTATGGCAAAACGGTGACCGAGCCCGAAGCCTATTCCATCAAGTTTCCCGAAGATTCCAAGCTGGCGCTCAAAAACATCTGGCAGATAAGCCTGGGCCGTGCCAACGATCCGGACACGATGTATTGCGGGGTTGAGCCGGCCGCATTGTTTGAGTCGCGCGACGCCGGCAAAACCTGGACGCCGAACCAGGGATTCCTGGACCATCCGCACCGGCCGCAATGGCAGCCTGGTGGCGGCGGCATGTGCCTGCACACGATCCTGCCCGACCCGGTGGACCCCAAACGGATGTTGGTTGCCATGTCCACCGGTGGCGCGTACCGCAGTGATGACGGCGGCGCGACGTGGCAGGCACGCAACCAAGGCGTGCGGGCGCAATTTTTGCCTGACCAGTATCCGGAGTTTGGCCAGTGCGTGCACAAGGTCGTGCAGCACAAGTCGGAGCCACGGCGGCTGTTCCTGCAGAACCACTGGGGGCTGTATCGCAGCGAGGACGGCGGCAATTCCTGGCAGGACATCGCCAACGGCGTGCCTTCGGATTTCGGTTTCTGCATGGCCATTCATCCGCACGATCCCGAGACGGTTTACATCGTGCCGATCGAATCGGACGAATACCGCTGCACCCCCGAAGGCAAGCTGCGCGTCTATCGCACACGCAACGCGGGCAAGAGCTGGGAGCCGTTGACCCGCGGCCTGCCGCAGAAGAACGCGCTGGAGACGGTGCTGCGCGACTCCATGGGAACGGACACTTGCGATCCGGCAGGAATTTATTTTGGAACGCGCAGCGGCAAGGTGTACGCCTCAAACAATGACGGCAACTCGTGGCAGGCGATCATTGAAGGGCTGCCACCCGTGGTGTGCGTGCGGGCTGCGCTGGTGGATGGAGACGGGACAACTACTTCACCGCGGAGACGCGGAGGCGCGGAGAAAAACAGGGCCCGTAAGAATTCCGGTGCAAAGCGGGCTTCATCGAAACGGCCTGCGAAGAGCAGAGCTCGGGCAGCAAGAAAGAGATAGGCCAAATGCCAGTCAGCTTTCGCATCCCGACCTACCTGGCCACATTCGCCGAAGGACAAAGCTTGCTGAGAGTTGGCGACTCTCCGGCTACCGTGCAGGCAGCGCTCGAATCGTTGTGGCGCATTTATCCGGCGCTACGTGACCGGATTGTCGATGAGCAAGGCGAGGTGCGCCAGCACATCAATATTTTCGTCGGCGAAGAAGCAATCCGCTTTGCCGATGGACTGGCGACAAAGGTGCCAGACGGGACGGAAATCCTGATTGTGCCGGCGGTGAGCGGCGGCTGATTTTTGCCGCAGATTTGCGCTAGATGAACGCAGATAGAAATCCAGAAGTAAGACAGCAGCTATGAAGCCAGGTTTACAGCTTTGTGGATGGCTGAAGGGAGTTTAATGGGTAGGAAATATTCAGTCGGATATAGATAATCTTCGCCTGATTCATCGATGATTCTGATGAGGCCTAACGTCCTAGATGATCTGTCAGGCAAGATTTGATAGAGCTTGCGTAACTCCAGAGAAGCTGGGTAATCGTCATTCTTTACGCAAACTGCATATTGAGACACGCCCCGCGGATTTTTCTTAGGAGAGTATCCGTTTGATCTTGAACTCTTTTTTCCCGATCCCATGAGCTTCATACCAATGCAACTCAGCTAAACGTATCGTACCATCAAAAAACCTGATTTCACTGTTGCCTTTCAGTTCCCTCCAGCGACCACGACCATAAACTTTGCGAAGACGCTTGTACTCACGAATTGATTTGCCTGACGCTATTAAGCCTTATGTTTCGTATTTCGCCCAGAATATCAAAGGACGACGCGCTCTCCCTGCCTCTGGAGGCAGAAGAGAATAGCACATTAACACGGTATTACTTCAACTTCACGCTCGCTCCTTCAAATACCTTCGTCACCGCCGTGCGGCCGACGCCATAGATGATGAAGCTCTTTTCGTCGAAGCTGTATTCGCGGAAGAGCAGCTCAGCCAGGCCGTCGCCGTCCACGTCAACCGCGTCAATCAACTCCAGGCGCGGGGCCACGTCCAGGCGCGTTGAATCGGTGACGCTGGAGGCGAGCTTGCGCGGCACGCCTTCATAATCGACGCGGGCAATCACCGTGACATAGCGGGAGACGAACTTGCCCGGAGCTTCCTTCTTGCCCGCAGCCAGGTAGCTGCCGGGAATCTCCGCGCTCAGCACGAGGACGGCTTCGTTGCTCATATCGAGATCGAACGACCTCATGACGACGTTCTGCAGCGAGTTAGGCGTCAGCTGCGCATTTTCGCGGGGAAGCTGCGCCAGCGCGAGCTTGCGCATCTTCTCCTGCATCTGCTGCTCTTCGCCGGGCTTCCAGGGAAATTCGTAAGAGCGGGTTTCTGACGATTCAGCATCGGATACGCCCACATATTCCTGGGTACCGGCGGCCACCACGGGCATCGACTGCCTTCGCGCCGTCCCTTCAGGTGTGGCTGTGGGTTGAGCGGGAGCTGTTGGTTCCGGCTCCGGTTTTTCCGGAGCGCGCCGGCGCAACACCGGGCGCTCAGTGTCTTCATGGGATGAAGAGCTCGTTGCTTCTGGCTGCTCCGGTGCGGGCGTGGGCGTTGCTGCCGGCCCGGGAGGTTGCGAATCAGTTCGGTGAAGGACCGGCCGCTCGTCAGCCGGCGCTGCCGGCTGCGCCGGTTCAGCCTTCTTTGCCGTGGCCGCCGGCTGCCATTTACCCAAAGCGACCCACCCGCCGCTGTTGCTTCCGTTGACGATCGTTACATAGCCAACCGGCTTGCCGGTCTTCTGCGCTTCATAGACCACACCGTTGCCCAGCGCCATGGGGCGCGGCGTGGCTTTGTAAATGCCGGCGTCACGGAAGCGCCGTTCATCGAGAACAGTGATGGGGATGACCCGGGTAGAAACGACGCCCGCCGGATCAGTGGTGACTTCAAGCAATGCGGTTGCGCGCAGTTTGTGCGCGGCGCGGCGTTGCGCGTGAATTGCAGTGAACGCCAGCGCGAAAACCAGCAGCATGCCGGCGCTGGCCAGGAAAGTTCTTCTGCGATATAAATTCATTGGAATTATCGACACAGAAAATTCGGTAGTGCTACAGTTTAGTTGAATTGTTCATCGCTCGCGCGATGACATCTGCCGAAAGGCCCGCGTCCCGGCGCGCCGGGACGCTAGACGCTGATACTGCCAGTGGGTCAGTTTTTCAAGCTGACCCACTACCGGAAAATCCATGGAAGTTAATGATAAAGCCCCCGAGTTCTCCCTTGCCAATGAAGAAGGCAAAACGGTAGCGCTCAAGGACTATCGCGGCAAGAACGTGGTGCTGTTTTTCTACCCGAAGGCGAACACCCCGGGTTGAACGATCGAGGCGTGCGGGTTCCGCGACGCATTCAAGAAAATCCAGGGCGCCGGCGCGATCGTGTTCGGCGTTTCGCCGGACAAGCCTTCAGCACAGAAAAAGTTCAAAGAGAAGTATGACCTGCCTTACTCGCTGCTGTCAGATGAAGACAAGAGCGTGGCAAAGAAATTCGATGTGCTCAAGGAAAAAAGCATGTACGGGCGCAAGTACATGGGGATCGACCGAACGACCTTTGTGATCGGGCCGGAAGGGAAGATCAGCGCGGTTATTAGCGGCATCAAGCCCGATGAGCATGCGGCAGCGGTCATCGCGGCGCTGAAGTAGCGGCTGGTGGCCGAGGACTAGCGTCCAGTTCCTACCCATTGCGCAAAGTGAACGGACCAACCTTGATAACGTTGAGGCGCCAGGCGGGGAAAAGGCATCGGCCGCGAAGCGTGCAGGCCGCAAATCTTTGCGCATTGTTCGGGGGAAAATGATTCGCCAGGTGGGCAAAACGTTTTCCCATTTTACCTTGAGATTCAGGCGCGGGTACGAACGGTTTTTAGTTTCAGGATCGTTTTCCAACCTGAAGAAATTTGGGCTCTTGAGTTGTTCTCCCAGCCGCAATGACGCCCCAGAAAACCTGATGGCAGGATTCGTGCAACTCTAGCCCGGATTGCCGCCTACAACAAATCGCCCGAAAGCACTCTACTCCTTTTAAGGCGGAAGCCAAGGCTCGAATACAAGATCTCAGACTAGCCGGGGATCTTCCGGGGTACCCACAAATCCGCGATACCAGTGCGGCAATGCGTTCAACGTTGCGGTGCAGCGCATTGGTGTCTTTCGACCCACAAAACATGACCGCGTCCGCAGAGACGCTGTTCTCTGGAGGAACAATGAAGAATCGCTGTCCAAGTAAAGGAAAAGGAACAAGGGCGAATGGGAGCAGGTTGCGCAAGATGCGCGCCCTGATCTGTCTTGGCCTATTAGCCGCCGCTGTTTATGTGGCAGGCTTCAAACTGCCGGCCCTGTTGCACGCGCAGGCAACAACGACGCCACCAACCGTTGTACCGATGGGTTCCCTCAAAGGTGTTCCCACACCCACAGTCAACAATCTGGGAGCGTTTCTGAAAACTGACTTATTGGGAAACGTCACGCCGCAAGCCCGGGCAGCGGCAATCGCACTGGGGAAGGCCCTGTTCTGGGACCAGGCCGCAGGGAGTGACGGCCAGGCCTGCGCCAGTTGCCATTTCAACGCCGGTGCGGACAGCCGGACCAAAAACCAGCTTAACCCGGGGTTCCGGGCAATTCCTCCGGATAACAACTTTGAGGCGGGGTTTTCAGCGAACTATCAGTTGACCCCGGCTGACTTCCCATTTCACACCACGCGTCCCCAGAGCAATGACATCGTGTCGTCGCAAGGCGTTTTCAATACGACCTTCTTGGATATCACGTTAAGTCCTTGTCCAGCGGACCAACCGGCTCTGGGCGCCATTTGTGATACGGGGAGCACCGCAGCCGATCCTGTATTTGACGCCAACGGGCGGGCCCGCCGGGTTGAACCGCGCAACACGCCGACCATGATCAATGCGGTATTCAATTTCCGGAACTTCTGGGACGGACGCGCCCGGAACGAATTCAACGGAGTGGATCCGATCGGCGATCTCGATCCCTTTGCCAGAGTGCTGATTTCGCCCTCAGCAAGCTCACCGAACATGCAAAAGATCCAGTTGACCGGCAATTTCAGACTCGAAAACTCCGCCTTGGCCTCGCAATCAGTCGGACCGCCGCTGAGTGATCTGGAGATGTCATTTGCCCACCGCACGTTTGCTAAATTGGGCAAGAAGATGCTGGCCCTGAAGTTCGCCCTGACCGGGCAACTGGTGGCACCAGACGACAGCGTTTTTTTTCAATGGGTCACCGACGCCAACGGTAACCAGGTGCTGGATCCGGTTACTGGCCTCCCGATCCCAGGCTCGTTCCCCAGCAAATTCCCCACGCCCGCGATCGCCCGCAACTACGCATCACTGATTCAGGCCGCATTCCAGACGCAGTGGTGGAAATCCAACCAGGTGATCACCTTTGGCGCCTGCTCTAAAGGCAATAACACCACCGTACCCTCTGCCGGAGGTGGGGACCCAACCATTTGTTTCCAGCCGCCGCCGCCGCCGGGCACTCCCTTGACCACCAATCAGTTCACCCAGATGGAGTACAATTTCTCGCTCTTCTGGGGCATCGCCGTTCAGATGTACGAATCAACACTGCGCGCCGATGACTCGCCTTTCGACCGCGCCTTCGATACCGGAAATCCTTCAGCGTTTACCCAGTCTCCCGATGCCAATGGTTTCGGCACGTGGGGCGACGCGGAAAAGCTTGGCCTGGACGTATTCCAGAATAAGGGCAAATGCGTCTCCTGCCACGGGGGTCCGGAAACCACGAATGCATCTGTCAGAAATGTGGCCAGTGAGAGGCTGGAGCGCATGCTGATGGGCAATGATTTGACTGCGGTGTATGACAATGGCTTCTACAACACGGCCGTAACGCGGTGCGCCGGCAATATCGCCGGAGCATGCGACGACATTGGGATTGGAGCCACCATCGGTCCCAATAATCTGCCGCTCTCCACGTCACGCTTCTTCCAGCTACCTGGTCAGTGCGGTTTCGGCACGGCGGTAATCGACGGAGTAACGTTTACCGGCTGCGTAGCGGCACCACTGATCAGGCCGCGACCGGCCGAAGGCATTGCTTTCAACCTGCTGCAGCCAGACGAGAGGGTTGCCGTGGACGGAGCTTTCAAGACCTCCGGCTTGCGCAACGTGGAGTTAACCGCGCCATACTTCCATAATGGCGGCGATTTGAGCCTGATGGACGTGGTGAACTTCTACGATCGCGGCGGCAACTTTGCTGCATTTAACCAGGACAACTTCGACCCCAATATCAATGTTCTGGGCCTGACCGACGCCGAGAAAAATGGCCTGGTGGCATTGCTGAAAGCGATGACGGACGATCGTGTCCGCTATCAGAAGAAGCCGTTTGATCACCCGCAACTTTTTGTGCCTAACCTGGGTACTCTCCCAGCGGTGGGGGCCAGCGGAAGTGCGACTCCTTTGCACACTTTCCTGGATAATCTGCAAAACCCACCAGCCAAACCATAAGCGGGGAGACAGTCGACCCTTCGATAAGGACAGCCCGAAAACAACTCGGGCTGTCCCATTCTTGTTTGCACAGGCGGGCGAAAGCAGGTTCCAATTGCGTCCCGTGAGAAACGCCGGCCCGGCAAGGGATAGTATTTGGGGCGTTACTTCGATCCCGTAATCGTAAACGTCAGCACGCTCTCAGCCGGGATCGTGACTTCCTGTTTGCCGGTAGCTGCGGCGACGCCTGTCCCCGCGCCCGCGCCCGCCGCTGCGCCGATGGCAGCGCCTTTGCCGCCGCCAGCCAACGCGCCGATCAGCGCTCCTGCTCCTGCGCCGCCGCCGATCTTAGTCACGTTGCTTTTGGTGTGGCTCTTGCCCTGGCGGCTGACACGAGTGCTGTAGACGGTTTCGCCGTTAATCGAGGTCAGGCGCAGCGAGAGCGCGCCCGGTTTGTGCAGGCGTCCGCTGCGGTTCACGTAGGTCACTTTTCCGGCTACCGGATCGCCGGCTTTGGCCACAGTTTTGCCCTCAGCCACAATGTCACTGGTGAGGGTGCCGTGCCATGTCTGGCCCGTGGTGGCCGTCGCCGAACTCAGGGCATGTCCGAGCCGGACGGTGACATGGCTGCCGGCGGGAATTTTCTCGGCTGCGGCGCTCAGAGACCAGGCCGCCAGTGCCAGTCCGAGAATTATGGATTTGCCAGGCTTCATACGATTTCCCTCCAGATGGTTTCAAGAGCCGTCGGGCTCTGCCGTGTTTTGCCAGTGAAGATTTTAATGCCATAGCGTTCTGCTATAAACTTGCGGATTCAAACGGAGGAACCAATGAGGGTGTGGCCTTTCGTGCTGGGTCTGCTGCTTCTCAACGGCGAGAGTCTGACGGCGCAGGCGCAAGCGGGAAAAGCATTGCACGATCTGTTTGCCGCCGCCTGGGATTACCAGATGGAGCAGCAGCCGGAACAGGCGTCCGAGTTGGGCGACCGGCGCTGGAACGATCGCTGGGCCGACGAAAGTCCTGAAGGCTTTGCACGGCGCAACCAGCACTTCCAGGAAATCCTGGCGGAGCTGGCCAAAATCGACCGTGGCAAGCTGAACAAGACCGACCAGCTCAATTACGACCTGTTTCAAAAGCGCTATGCCGACCGTATCGAGCAATTCAAATATCACTGGTACCTGATGGACTTCAACCAGCGTGAAGGCCCGCAGACGCGCGACGAACTGGCCGACGCGCTGCGCTTTGAGACCGTCAAGGACTACGAAGACTGGCTGGCGCGCATGCGCGGGATCCCGGAGTATCTTGACCACTTCACGGCGCTGCTGCGCGAAGGCATACGCGAGCACATGGTGCACCCGCGGGTCATCATGGAGCGCATACCCGGGCAGATCGAAAAGCAGATTGTCAGCGACCCGACACAGAGCGGCTACTACAAGCCGTTCCTCCGCTTTTCCAGAAACATTCCCGCGGCCGAGCAGGAGCGGCTGCGGCAGCAGGCGCAGCAGGCTGTAACCCAGCAGATCGTGCCCGCATTCACGAAGTTGAAGCAGTTTTTTGTGAATGAATACCTGCCCGCGTGCTCTCCACAGGTGGGCGCGTGGCAGCTTCCGCATGGCGAAGAGCTGTATGCGTATTTCATCCGGCACTACACGACGACAAATGCTACGGCGGAACAGGTCCATGAGACTGGCTTGAAGGAGGTGGCGCGCATCAACCGCGAGATGGACGCGGTGATGCAGCAGACGGGTTTCAAGGGAACGCGGGCCGAGTTCTTTAACTTCCTGCGCACCGATCCGCAGTTCTTTTACAAATCGCCCGACGACCTGCTGGAGGCGTACAAGGCGCTGGCCAAGACCGTGGACCCGAGACTGGTGAAGGTCTTCAAAACGCTTCCGCGCGAGCCTTACGGAGTGGAGCCGATTCCGGCGGCCGTCGCGCCGGACACGACGACGGCTTACTACCGTGAAGGCGCGGCGGACGGCTCGCGGGCGGGAACCTATTTCGTCAATCTTTATAAACCAGAGACCCGGCCCAAGTGGGAAATGACGGCGCTTTCGCTGCATGAATCGGTGCCCGGACACCATCTTCAGATCGCCAGAGCCCATGAATTGGGAGAAATGCCCAATTTCCGCCGTTATGGAAGCTATACCGCATTCGTCGAAGGCTGGGGGCTTTACGCCGAGTCGCTGGGCGACGAAATGGGCCTGTATACGGACTCGTACTCCAAGTTCGGGCAGCTCAGCTATGAGATGTGGCGAGCCGTGCGTCTGGTGGTGGATACCGGCATGCACGTGAAGCACTGGACGCGCGAGCAGGCCATTCGCTACTTCATGGAAAACTGTCCGAAGCACGAGCTGGACGTGACCAATGAGATCGACCGCTACATTGCCTGGCCCGGGCAGGCGCTGGCCTACAAAACCGGCGAACTGAAGATCAAGGAGCTGCGGGCGCACGCGAAGCAGGAGCTGGGAGAAAGATTCGATCTCAAGGAATTTCATGACGTGGTGCTGGGCTCTGGGCCACTGCCGCTGGATATCCTGGAGCGGAATGTGAACGAATGGATCGAGGGTAAAAAGCAGGCCCGGCCGGCCGCGCAGTCCAGGGCAAGGTGATAGCGGCGCATGAGCCTGGCTGTTGCGCCCATTCCGACCGTCAGTGATGGCAAAGCATCTGCGCCGCGCTTCTACGCGCCTGAACTCGATGTGCTGCGGTTCTTCGCCTTCTTCGGGGTCTTCATCTTTCACGCCGCGCCGCGGACAATGGGCTTCTACGCTGCTGCGGGTGCGCCGAAGTGGCTGAGCAAAGTGCTGATCTCGATCTTTGGCTCGGGCGCGTACGGCGTGGATCTGTTCTTCGCCCTGAGCGCCTACCTGATCACCAGCCTGCTCCTGCGCGAGCGGGCCAACACGGGGAAGTTGGACGTGCGCGGATTTTATCTTCGCCGCATCCTGCGCATATGGCCGCTGTATCTAAGTTTTGTCGCCTTCGCGGCTGTGGCGTCGCGATTTTTACCGGCCCAGGAACTGCCGGCGCAGTATGTTCTCGGCTACAGCCTGCTCGCAGGAAACTGGATTTACGTTTTCTATGGGCTGCCGGCATCGTTCGCCATTCCATTGTGGACCGTCTCGATTGAAGAGCAGTTTTATCTGGCCTGGCCGCTGGCGCTGCGCAAGGCTTCCAGGCGCGCGATCGCGATGATGGCTGTGAGCATTCTGGTGGTCGCCAGCATCTGGCGCGTGTGCCTTGCGCTTACCGCGGCTCCGATTGACCGGATGGAGTACAACACATTCACCCGGCTGGATCCGATCGCCCTGGGAATATTGATTGCGCTCTGGAGTGACCGCCTGCCGAAATGGGCTCGCTGGCAGCGCGTACTACTGTTGGCAGGAGGAGTGGTGACCTGGGTTGCGACGTATGGACTTTGCGTATCGACCCATCCACCGAAAGTGAGCACCGGCGCGATGGCGCTGGGCCATTCCCTGACGGCCGTCGCCAGCGCGGCGATTCTGCTTTCTGTGCTGGGATCGAGCACTCGATTCTTGCAGAACAAGACCCTCTTGTACCTGGGCAAAATTTCGTATGGACTTTACGTGTTGCATGAGTTCGCGCATCTCTGCGCGCAACGTCTGATTCCCGCTGCAGCGCCTTTCAGGGTGATCGTGCAGTCGGCTCTTGGATTCGCGCTGACGGTGGCGCTGGCCGCAGCGTCCTATCGCTGGCTGGAAAGCCCATTTCTGCGGCGCAAAGAACGCTTTGCTCACGTGCAGTCGAGGCCGGTGTAAGCCATGATCAAGAATGCCAAGCTGCTGCGCCGTGCGTTTTTCGATCGCGACCCGCGTGTTGTCGCCCGCGAGCTGCTGGGCAAGCTGATTGTGCGCAGCGGAAAAGAGAAAAAGATCGCCGGCCGCATTGTCGAAGTGGAAGCCTATCTGGGGGCAGACGACCTGGCGGCGCACGCCGCCGCAGGCGAAACCGAGCGCAACTCGGTTTTGTTCGGACCGCCCGGACATGCCTATGTTTATTTCATTTATGGCGTGCATCACTGCCTGAACATCTCGTGCCTGCCAGATCGCCAGGCCGGTTGCGTTCTGATCCGAGCGCTGGAACCGGTCTCCGGCTTAAAAGAAATGGCAAGAGCGCGGAAGTTGCGCGATCTGGAACTTATTGCCCGAAGCGATTTGCGCAAACTCTCAAGCGGGCCGGGCCGGCTGTGCGACGCGCTGGGCATTACGCGCGAACGGGACAACGGGAAAGACATGGTTTCCGCCGGCTCCGACCTGCAAGTGATGGACGATGGTTATAAGGTCGGGGAAATTGCTGTAACGCCGAGGATTGGCATTACCAAGTCGATAGAGATGCCGCTCAGGTATGTGATCGCGGGGAATGGGTTTGTTTCGCGATAAGCGGCGTGTTCAGCCCTGTAACCGTATCGACAAGGAGACAAAAAACCCTTGAAACACAGAGGAACCGGAGTAAGCGGAGGAGAATAAGGAATTGAACGGACCTCTAATCCTCCGGTCACTCCGTTCCTCCGCGTTTCAAAGGTTTTCAGCGTCAGTCAGACGGTATCAGGGCTTAGGTGAGTCCGGCGCTGCTGCCCGTTCCGCTCACCACGATGTTGTCGATCAGCCGCGTGCTGCCCACGTAAGCAGCTACGGCGACCAGCGCGCCACGTGAAACGTCCGAGATTGGCTCCAGCGTCTCGCGGTTGACGATCTCAAAGTAGTCGAGCTTCACCGCCGGTTCTTCCACCATGACCTGTGTGCCCGCGATCAACAGCCGCGCCGCGCCTGCTTCGCCGCGGTCGACCAGGCTCTGTACGCGCATGAGCGCGCGGGAAAGCACCGTAGCCTGCTTACGCTGCTCCGGCGTTAGATATGCATTGCGCGAGCTCATGGCCAGGCCGTCCGGCTCGCGCACGATGGGGCAGACCACGATGCGCAGGTCAAAATTCAGGTCGCGAACCATCTTGCTGACGATGGCAACCTGCGCCGCGTCTTTTTGCCCGAAGAAAGCAAGGTCCGGCTGCACGATGTTGAACAGCTTGGCCACCACCGTGGTTACGCCGCGGAAATGGCCGGGGCGCGAGCGGCCGTCGAGCTTATCAGTGATGCCTTCCACCGTGACCCACGTGGTTTCGCCGGGCGGATACATTTCTTCAACCGAGGGCAGAAAGAGATAGTCGGCCTTTTCCGCCGCGAGCATGGCCGAGTCGCGTTCGGGATCGCGCGGATAGCGCGAGAAATCCTCGTTCGGGCCAAATTGTTTGGGATTGACGAACACCGACGCGATCACCACATCCGATTGCGCGCGGGCCGTGCGGACCAGCGAGAGATGCCCTTCATGCAGCGCGCCCATGGTGGGCACAAAGCCAACGCGCTTGCCGGCGCGATGCGCTTCTTTGCTTACGGCCGTGACTTCAGCGGCGGAGGTGAGGATGAGCATGAGAAAGGCAGCAATTAGCAAATAGCCATTGGCAATTAGCCAAAGGCTAGAAGCTCACTAGCTCACTTCAAAACATGAACGAACAATCCGATACGAGCCGCGCAACAAATCTTAGAGTCGACAAAACCCTTTCCCTGTCGACGCACAAGCCAATTGCTAGTTGCCAGCTGCTTACTTTGCGTACGCTTTCATTTCTTTGCGCCGCAAGATCGCTTCCAGTTCGGCGCGGGTCTCTTTCGGCAGATGATACGACTCGGAGTCGCTGGGGTAGCTGCCGCTCTCCACATCGGCCTTGAACTGCTCGACGGCACTCGAGATCAGCGCGGCTGCGTCGCCATAGCGGCGCACGAATTTTGCCGGCTCGTGGAACGTCAGGTTCACCAGGTCATGGAAGACCAGCACCTGGCCATCGCAGCCGGGGCCGGCGCCAATGCCGATGGTCGGGACGCTGACCTCTTTCGTGATCATCTCCGCCACCTCACGCGGCACGCCTTCCAGCACAATGGAGAACACGCCCGCGCGGTCCAGCGCAATGGCATCTTTGATCAGGCGTTCGATCCCGGAAAAGTCCTTGCCCTGGACCTTATAGCCGCCCATCTTGTGCAGCGATTGCGGCGTCAGGCCGATGTGGCCCATGACGGGCACTTCGGCATCGAGCACGCGGCGGACCAGGCTTACGCGCTGCGCGCCCCCTTCCAGCTTGACGGCCTCGGCGCCGGCTTCTTTCACAAAGCGCACGGCGTTGTGCACGCCCTCTTTTTCGTCTTCGTGGTAGGCGCCAAAAGGCATGTCGGCGATCAGCAGGGCCGAGCGCACCGCGCGGCGGACCGCACGGGTGTGGTGCAGCATTTCTTCCATGGTAACGGGCAGAGTGTTGTCATAGCCGAGCACCACCTGGGCCAGCGAGTCGCCCACCAGGATCATATCGATCCCAGCCTGGTCGACCAGGCGGGCGGTGGCGTAATCATAGGCGGTGAGGCAGGTGATCAGCTCACGCCGCTGCTTCTTCTCGAGAATGGTTGAAGTGGTGACCTTCGGCCGGATGGCGGAGATTCGAGTTGCCGGTCGGGCGCCGTTTGGCTGCCCTCCGCTTGAAGGGATAATGCTCATTTTGCCTCCAGTGCAGTTCGGTCTGCCCATTCACGCGCAACGAACGCGCGCGAATGGGGGCCCTTACAAAAAAGCCCCGATACCGCCTGTCATCGCATGAGATGCAAACGAGGGTATTGTAGTCGCAGGGAGAAGGCGCGGGCCAGCAAAAAATAGGCCTGTGACCTCATCAGCTTACAATTATATTCGCTTTTCTTTCAGGGGCTTGTAGCCATTCCTCCCCTGGAGCTATTGACGGCCTGCCTGGACAGAACTAGTCTAGAAAACCTTGCACGAATAAAAAGCAAAGGCCAAGCAGCTGCCGCTTATGACCCGCCTGTGTCTTGTCCGTTCTTATGTTGAAACCCGCCTTCCCGGCGCGCTCTCTCCCCATCTGCGCTCCGAGCCAGAGATGCTTCAAACCGGCATCGCCGCGCTTGACCGCCTTACCGGCGGCATCCCTCGCCGCGGCCTTACCCAGATCTGCGCTCCGCCGCAAATCTCCTCCGGCCGGACCACCCTGCTGCTCTCTCTCATGGCCCAGGTCACGCGTGCAGAAGAATTCTGCGCTCTGGTCGATGCGAGCGACTGCTTCGACCCAGCTTCAGCCGGGGCGGCCGGAGTGGATATGTCACGCCTGCTCTGGGTGCGCTGCCAGCGTATGCGCGGCATCAAGCCGCTTGAGCAGGCCTTTCGAGCAGCGGACATTGTCGTCCAGAATGGCGGGTTCGGGTTGATCGCCGTCGATCTGGGAAACATCGACGAACGCTGGGTGCGCAAGACGCCGCTTTCCACCTGGTTCCGCTTTGCCCGCGTGATCGAAAAAATGCCGGCGGCTCTGGTCTTCCTGCTCAGCTACCCGGCGGCTCTACCCCAACACGCGCAAAACCGGCGCGCATTGCCATCCCAGATTGCGCAAAAGCGGCGCAATCCGGGAGCCCTGGAGTTGGGGGCCCCTGCTCTGCCCCAACACGCGCAAAACCGGCGCGCATTGGGGGCCCCTGCGCAGAGCTGCGCAGCGCTCACCCTGCAATTAGCGGGAAGCAGGGGCCGCTGGCAGGAAAACGCCAATCTTTTTTCCGGCGTGGAATGCGAATTTGCGATCGGCCGCGCCCGCACGCGCAAGCCGGTGCAGTCCGCTCATGGGTGTTTCACCGCCAATCCGGTGTGGGCGTGAATCATGCTGTTTGGCTGTATTTCCGTTCCCGATTTTGCGGTGCAGGCGGCGCTTGAAGGCAGTATTGCTTCATTTTTGACGGAGCCTGCGGCGGTGCTGGAGGGGCCTGACTCGATGCTGAAGGTCATCGCCTGCAACGAGCCGGCGCGGGCTGCAGGCGTCTCCATCGGCATGACCAGGCTGCAGGCGGAGAGCTGTGGCGCGGTGCGGCTGGAGCAGCGGGCAATCGAGCAGGAGGAGTCGGCGCAGGAAGCGCTGCTGGCATGCGCGTACAAGTTTTCTCCACGAATGGAATCGACTGCCCCAGGCACGGTGATCGCTGATTTGAGCGGATCGTCGCGGCTGCTGGGCTCGGCGGAAGAAATCGGCGCCGCCCTGCTGCGGGAGGCTGAGGCAGCGGGGTATGTAGCGAATGTGGCGATCGCGGCCAATCCAGACGCTGCGCTGCATGCGGCGCGCGGGTTGAAGGGGCTGACGGTCATCGTGGCAGGGGAAGAAGCGCAAGCGCTCGCGAGTTTGCCGGTCGCGGTGCTGGAGCCGCCGGAAGAGATCAGCGAGATCCTGTTTCATTGGGGCATCAGCGATCTGCGGGCGCTCGCGGCGCTGCCGGAGATCGCGCTCACCGAACGGCTGGGCCAGGAAGGATTGCGGCTTCAGCGATTGGCCAAAGGCGCAACCCAGCGTGAGCTTCTGCCCGCCGAGCCCCCGCTCACCTTCCGCGAAAGCATGGAGCTGGAAGAGCCGGTGGAGCTGCTGGAGCCGCTGGCGTTCGTGCTGAACCGGCTGCTGGAGGAAGCGATGCGGCGGCTGCGGGAGCGCTCGCTGGCCACCGACCATCTCGAACTCAAGCTGACGCTGGAACTCCACCCGGAGCAGCAGCTGCGCGCAGATGGGCCGGCGAGCACGGTGACCTCGCAATTTCAGAAGACCCTCAAGCTGCCGGTGCCGAGCCAGGATGCGAAGGTCCTGCTCAAGCTGCTGCAGATTGAGTTGAGCGCATCACCGCCGCCGGCGCCGGTAAAAAACGTCGCGATTGAGGTTTTGCCGGCGCGGCTGCGCCCGGTGCAGGCGGGTTTGTTTCAACCGCTGGCGCCCGAGCCGGCCAAGCTGGAGATCACGCTGGCGCGGCTGCGCGCCGCCGTTGGCGCGGAAGACGATCAGGGCCGCGGACGCGTAGGCTTTGCCCAGCCCGTGGATTCGCACCGGCCGGACAGCTTCACCGTCCTGCCCTCTGGCCCTGCTGCGAATGCGAAAGCTGCACTTCCAGAAACATCGCAACTCGCTCTGCGCCGGTTTCGTCCGCCGCTTCCGGCACGCGTGGAAATGCGCGCAGGACGTCCGGCAGCCATTTCTTTTGAGCACACGCGAAATCCAATCGTGCGCACCGCTGGCCCCTGGCGCACCAGCGGGGCCTGGTGGGACTCGAGCCGCGAGTGGCAGCGCGATGAATGGGACCTCGAATTGAACTTCGAGCTGAATTTCGCCGGAGAGGCCGGGCTGTATCGCGTTTTTCAAGACCTGCGGACGGGCGAGTGGTTCGTGGAAGGGATGTATGACTGAGCGGGCAAAATACGTGGAGCTGCATGCGCGCTCGGCTTTCTCGTTCCTGGAAGGCGGCTCGCTGCCCGAGGCGCTGGCTGCATTTGGCGCGGCGCAGAACATGAGCGCCATGGCTCTGCTCGACTCGAACGGCTTCTACGGCTCGCCCCGCTTCCACATGGCGGCCCAAAAAGCCGGCATCAAGGCGCACGTCGGCGCTGAGCTTTCGATCACCGATGAAAATGGCGCGGCCAG
>DASTJB010000082.1:0-12109 GCA_035717005.1 Candidatus Angelobacter sp. | reverse complement strand
ACGCGAAATGGTGGCCGGGCGAAGCGCTCCGCCGCTAACGTTTGTCGTGATCGGCGCCGGCCCTACCGGAGTTGAACTGGCCGGCGCCATCGCCGATATTGCGCGGCACCATCTCACCAGCGAATTTCGCGTCATCGACCCGCGGCAGTCGCGCATCATTTTGCTCGAAGGCGGGCCACGCGTGCTGCCGTCGTATCCTGAGGACCTGTCCTCCAGCGCCGAGCGCCAGCTCAAGTCGATGGGCGTTGAAGTTCGCACCAACGCCCTGGTGACCAATCTTGAGCCGGACGCGGTGTGGGTCGGCAAGGAACGTATTCCCGCCGCGGTCATTCTCTGGGGCGCAGGCGTTTCCGCTTCGCCGCTGGGAAAAATGCTTGGCGTGCCCACGGACAAAGCCGGGCGTGTGATGGTTCAGCCCGATCTCACCGTGCCCGGACATTCCGAAGTATTTGTTGTTGGCGATCTTGCATCCGCGAAGCGCGAAAACGGACAGCCGGTTCCCGGCGTCGCGCCCGCTGCCATCCAGATGGGCAAGTTCGCGGCGCGACAGATCAAGCGCTCCCTGGAAGGGAAGCCGCGCCAGGAATTTCATTATCTTGATAAAGGCAGCCTGGCCACGATCGGCCGCTCGCGCGCCGTCGCCGACCTGGGTAAGCTGCACTTCTCCGGCTACTTTGCCTGGCTGGCCTGGCTCTTCATTCACCTGATGTTCCTGATCGGCTTCCGCAACCGCTTCTTCGTGATGATTGAATGGGCGTGGGCTTACATCACCTACAACCACGGCGCCCGGCTGATCACCGAGCCCGTGGAACATGAGCCGGCGGAGAAGCCGCGCGCCAAAGCCGGCTGAGGCGCCATGGCGATCGTTCCAACTCTCGAAACGCCCCGGCTGATCCTGCGTCCCCTTGAGTTGGCCGACTCCGAGCAAGCGCAGGTCTTGTTCCCGCACTGGGAGATTGTGCGTTACCTGGGCAAGGTCGTACCCTGGCCGTATCCCCCGGACGGCGCGTACACGTTTTATCGCGACCTAGCGCTTCCGGACATGGAACGCGGAGTCGCCTGGCATTGGACGTTGCGTCTAAAGAGCAATCCTGAGCAGATGATTGGCAGCATCACTCTGCGGAAAAGTGACGCCAAGAACCGCGGGTTCTGGATCGGCCTGCCCTGGCAAAAGCAAGGACTGATGACCGAAGCTTCTGAGGTGGTGACGGACTACTGGTTTGACGTGCTGAAGATGCCGTTCCTCCGCGTCCCCAAGGCCATCGCCAATGCCGGATCGCGCCGGATTTCTCAAGAGCAGGGCATGCGCGTGGTCGCTACTGAAGATCGCGACTACGTCTCCGGCCGTCTTCCCTCAGAGATTTGGGAGATTACGGCGGAAGAGTGGCGTCGCCGGCGAAAAAGGAACGCCTCAAGACCTCCCGCTCACTAGCGCTCAATCCCGAAACACGCACTGCACCGTTGCCCCGATGTCCCCATGCGGAGCCGGGCTGCGCCACGCGGGACTTTGACTTGATAAGAGGTCTCTAAAGGAATAGATTGACACCTGCCAATTCTCCGTGATATTCACTCGCTACCGAAAGGCAGGCCCGGTTGTGAGCAGTGAATGATCGATCATTCACTCGATTCATGATCCGCAAAAAGGAGATCCCCCATGAAGCGCAACACTGCCATCTTGTCGATGCTCTGCGCGGTTGTTCTCTTGCTCTCGTCTTCTCTCGTCGCCCAGGTGGACTATTCCACTGCCACATTGCGTGGTACGGTCACTGACCCCAATGGAGCCGTGATCGCCTCAGCTACCGTGACCGCCACCAACGCCAGCACGGGTATATCCCGGGTTGTCAGGACTAACAGCGACGGCTCGTATCGCTTTGCCGCTTTGCCGCCCGGCAGCTATCAGGTCACCACCATTGCCACCGGCTTCTCCAAGGAGGTGGGGAAGGGGCTGGAACTCACCGTCGGGCAGAGCGCCGTTTACGATGTGCACTTGAAAGTCGGCGTCGCCACGGAGACGGTCGAGGTGAATGCGGAGGCCGTGGATTTGATCGCCACCGATCAGACGCAGCAGGCCAACACCATTAATCTTCTCCAGGTCGAGGCGCTGCCCAACATCAACCGGAGCTTCACGCAGGACGTGTACACGGTTCCCGGCGTGAGCAACTCTGAGGCGCCGCGCGCGCAGAACCCCGGATTTACCGGATATCTCACCACCGGCTTCTCCATCGGCGGCAGCAACGGCCGCAACAACCTTTCCACCATCGATGGCGGCGAGAACGAGTACGGCACCGGGCAATACCGGGTCACCAACCTTCCTGTCGACGGCATCCAGGAATACCAGGTAAACCGCAACGCCTTTGCCGCCGAGTTCGGCTTCACTGACGGCAGCGCCATCAATATCGTCACCCGCACCGGCGGCAACAAATGGCACGGCGATCTCTTTGGCTTCTTCCGCAACCAGAGCACGGAAGCAACCAACTTCTTCAATGGCTTCGGCTCCGGCGGCGCCAAGCCCTTCAGCCAGCACGTCTATACCGGCGGATCGCTGGGCGGCCCGGTCGCAAAGGACAAACTGTTCTTCTTCGCTTCTTACGAATTCCAGCGGCTGGATACGCCGAACTTCGCCAATAACGGCATTCTCTCTGCGCCCACGGTGCTCGGGATCAGCAATCCCGCGCTGGGAAGCAATTGTGCAGCGCAGTTTAGTGATCCCGCGCACAACCCGGTGGATCAGCTCTGCTATATCAATGCCCTCAAAGCCTCCGGCGATCCTTTCCTGGTCGGCTTCGCCAACGGAGTTACGCCGGGTCTTTCTCCGCTCAACAATCCGCAGCTGAAGACGATCCTCACCCGCGATAATGGAATCTTCAACAACCCTGACCGGCTGCACAACGTCTTCGCGCGTTTTGACTACCACCCCAGTGACCGCGACATCTTCACGCTGCGCGTCGGCTACGCGCATAACAATTTCACCTCGCCGCTGGACGGCATCACCAATGGCACGCCTGACAGTTACGGGCTGTTCGTCCGTGACTTCAGCATCCTGAGCACGTGGACGCGCAACATCAGCGCCAACACGCTCAACCAGGTGCTGGTTCAGATTGTTCCGCGCAATCGCTCCAGCGCCATTCCGTTCCATGACAACGGCATCAACTTCAGCCTGGGTGATTTGGGTGGACCGGGCCCCGGCGGCACCTCGACGTTCGGCAAGCCCGCTCTGCTACCCTATCTGGCGCACCAGCAGCGTTATCAATTTGAAGACAACGTCACGCTCAGCCGGGGCGCGCACACGCTGAAATTCGGCGCCTCTTACCGCCCCGCGAATTACCACGTGGAAAACGATCTCTGGTTCAACCCTGAGTTCGACTTCAAAGACGGCGTGATTCCATTGATCAGCCTGGCGCCGGCTGCAGTGCAAGGTCATCTGGTGGCATTCAATCTTGGTCATGGCCTGCCCGCGACCGGCCCTGCAACCACCAATCTCACCGCTCCGCAGGAGTGGGTGTTTGGCATCCCGCTTGACATTGTCGCCGGCTTCAACAATCCAGTCTGGGAGGGATGGGGCCACTACTTCGGCAGCTACGTGCAGGACAGCTGGAAGCTGAACCAGCGCCTGACTCTCAACGCGGGCGTGCGTCTTGACGTTGACGGCGAGCCCCCGCCTTTGGGCAGAAATTTCTACGCTTCACCGCGTTTGGGCATCGCCTGGGACGTTTTCGGCGACCACAAGACCGTGGTTCGCGCCGGCTCCGGCATCTACGTGGCGCCCATTGACGTGTTGATTCCGTCCTACGGTTCGTTGCTCGACGGCACTGGGAAATATATCAATCAGCTGCTGGTCCCGTTGAGCCCCACGGACCCACGCGTAGCCAAGCTCTGGGGGATCGGTATCGCCGATGGTCATCTGCCCTTCGGCCATCTGACCGCGTCGGACTATGCGGCAGCAGGCATCAACACCAACACGCCGGGGGCAACCGTGGGCTACAGCGTCGCCCCGGGCTACAAAAACCCCTACAGCTATCAGGCCAGCTTCAGCATTGACCGCGAGCTGGTGAAAAACATGTCGCTGGAACTCGGCTATACCCTGTACCACGGCGTCCACCTGCAGATGCCGGTGGAGACCGCTTACGCTGAGGTGCCAAAAGGCTCGCCCCTGTGCCCGACGCCGGCCTGCAGTGACGCCACCGGCGGCCCGCTTTACGCTCCCACCACCGGTCAGTTCCAGCACACCACGTATGCCTCCAACGGCAGTTCGGTGTATCACGGCCTGACGGCATCGCTCACCAAACGCTACAGCAACAACCTGCAGTTCCAGGCGAATTACACCTGGAGCAAGACCATTGATGACACCATCGATTTTTCCAGCTTCCAGAACTGGTTCCGCCCCAGCCGTCTCAACCTGTTCCGGACCATCTCCGTGTTCGACGTGCCGCATATCTTCACGGCGAATGCCGTCTATCGGCTGCCGTTCAAGAGCGGAGGCGGGAACTTCCTTCACACCATCCTGGCGGACATCACTCTTTCGCCGGAGCTGACCATGCACAGCGGTCTGCCGTTCTCCGTGCGCACTCCCAGCCTGCAGAACAAGCTGATCACGGGGCAGACGCTGGACAATAACTACGCCATGCCGTTCCTCTCTTCGCGCGACAACAACCGCGGCGCGGCCTTCTATTCGCTCGACATGAGCTTCCAGAAGGCGCTCTTCGTCAATCGCGACAAGGGCTTCTCCGTGAATGCGATCGTGCAGGGAACGAACATCCTCAACCACATCAATTTCAACCACGTGAATGACGTGTTTGATATTGGCGGCTTTCCCTCCAACGGAATTGTCAATACAGCGCGCGGCCCGTTGAATCTCGTCACCGGGCCATTCACCGGTCTGCACGGTGTGGTACCCACCAGCACCAGCCAGCTCAATCAGCCGCTGTTTTATTCTTCGGCCGATGTGCCGCGGCAGGTACAGTTCGGGCTGAAGGTGGCCTTCTAGACGGGAAACAGTACCATCGCAAGTTCAGGCGAGAGGCCAACACCTCTCGCCGTCTTTTTTTTCACGCGCATGTCTTTCGTTTCTCCGGCCCAGTGAAAATCCTGAGGCGCTGTAAGGGGAAAATCCGTGGAGAGAACACTCACGCCTGTGCCATCCTAGCGCGGTTGGACGATGGCCTGGCTTGTACCTCGCCTGTGATGGCGGTCACCGGTTGAAATTTCCACTTCGTCAATACTTTTGAGGTGAATCCACGTGTCTGGAGCCCCTTTGAGAGCGAGTTCAGCTGACAACTCGATGCCCAGGCAAACCAAGGCCTTCGCTCCGTGGAACCTCTTCTCCGCGCTGCTGCTTATGCCGGAGCAGAGGTCCGCCGTCGGCGTACAGAAAGTTCTGCGCGACTACGGAATCACCGTCAATACGGCTTCCGGCGTGGTGGAAGTTGCGCAGCTGATGCGCAGCCGCAGGCTTGATCTCCTGGTGTTCGACTCCGACGTTCCCTGGGTGGAGCAGCTCGCCTGTCTGTCGCCGGCGACCAACTGGCGCGGCGTGGCTATCGCCATGTCATCGCTCGCGCGTCGGCAAGGGTCAGGCGGCCGGCGGGTCCACTTTACGCTTTCCAAGCCCTTGACCGCTGACCTGCTGGTGCGTGCGCTTAAGGCGGCTTACACCAACCTGGCGCAGCAGCGGATTGCCACCTACCGGCACAGCATTCCGGCGCGGCTGGTCTCGGGAACTCTGAATCATCGCGGCTGGCAGCGCACGCTGCATCAGGTAAATGTGCTCAATCTCAGCCAGACCGGGCTATGCCTGAATGCGGCCGAGCCGCTGCCGCACGGCGCTTCGCTCAGCATGAGCCTCACCCTGCCGGAGAGCGCCTATTCGGTGCATGCCAGCGGCAACATCGTGTGGTCACACAGTAACGGAAAGACGGGAATATCTTTCGACCGTGCCTCCGGTCCGGAAATGAAGAAATTCCAGGAACACCTGAATGAGTGGCTGCCGCCCGAACTGGGGCTCGTGGCGAGAATCAGCGGCTAGCTGCTAGCCACTAGCCAAACCTGATTAGCCGACGTCTTTAGAGATCGATGCGGAGACAAAAACGAAGCCGCGAAGTTCGCCAATAAACACGAATCAAATCTGTATTCGCGTCTTTCGCGTTCATTCGCGGCTGCAATTTCCTGATCTGCGTTAATCAGCGTAAATCCGCGGCTGATTTGGTTTGGCTAATTGCCAATTGCCAGTTGCTGGTTGCTGAGCTTTAGCTCACGCCCACCGGCTGCTTCACCGGAACCTTGGTGAACCAGTTGTGCGCATCGGGCTTGGTCCCGTTCACGATCCCGAAAAACTCGCGCTGCAGTGATAACGTGACCGGGCCCGTAATGCCGTTGTTGACGCTGATCTTGTCGATGGAGCGGATCGGGGTGATTTCGGAAGCGGTACCGCAGAAAAAGACTTCTTCTGCCAGATAGAGCATCTCGCGGGGAATCATCTGCTCCACCACCGGCAGGCCAATGTCTTCGGCCAGGGTGAGCACGCTTTCCCGGGTAATGCCCGGCAGGACTGAATTGCCCAGCGGCGGCGTCATCAGCTTGCCTTTGCGGACAATGAAAATGTTCGCTCCCGAAGCCTCGCTCACGTAGCCATTCACGTCCAGCGCGATGCCCTCAACGTAGCCGTTGACGATCGCCTCCATCTTGATCAGCTGGGAGTTCATGTAATTGGCGCCGGCCTTGGACATGGCAGGCATGGTATTGGGCGCAATGCGCGACCAGGAAGAGACGCAGGCGTCCACGCCTTCTGTGACGTCGCCGTGGCCCAGGTACTTGCCCCACGGATAGTTGGTCATGTAGACCTCGGTGGGCGAATTGAACGGGTTGACGCCGGCTTCGCCGTACCCGCGCATCACGATCGGCCGCAGGTAGCAGGGCCATATGCCGTTGTCCGCCACCAGCTTGAGCGCGGCGGAGCACAGTTCGTCCAGGCTGTAGTCGATTTCAATGCGATAGATCTTGGCTGAGTCGATGAGCCGCTGCATGTGCTCGCGCAGCCGGAAAATCGCCGGGCCACCCTTGGGGGCGTAGCAACGGATTCCTTCAAACACGGATGAGCCGTAGTTGATGACGTGAGACATCACGTGAATCTGGGCATCGTTCCACGGAATCATTTTTCCGTTGTGCCAGATCTTCTCAGTCGCTTGAATCGCCATTGGGGAGGCTCCTTCGGATAAAGACTGTCCTGCGCCGCACTAGAACACCCGCAGACCCATGCCCTGGCCCATAAGGGCTAAGGGAAGTCCTTTACTATTTTAGATAACATTTCAGGGCGTACAGACCATTATATCTGACGAAATTTACAGCACCTAACAAAACATCCGGTAAGGCAAGTTTGCAAAAACTTGCCTTACCGAGTGTCAGCGTCTAGCGATTCGCTTGCGGGCCCCCAGCACGCGCCGTTTTTTGCGCGCGCTGGGGCAGGAATCGCGGGCCTTTAGGCAGACGTTCATCGCGCAGCGATTAAATAGCTCGTAACTTACGGTTGATTTGATCTCGCACTGGCCTGGGCCGGCTTCTGGTCAGTTCCCGCCGGAGCATTTTGCGCCACGGCCGCCGGCGGCGTGTAGAGATAAGTCTTGGGATTGGCCATCATCGTTGGCATCGCGGAAAACGGCTTGGAATAGTCGTTGGCAGCGTTCCAGAAGAGGAAACCGTCGCCGTGATGGCTCTTGGCCGTGCTTACCTGCTTCAGGATGTACTCCGGCGAGTAGGTCCTGGTCCTCCAGCGGAAAGCCTGTAGCCATGGCCGCAGGACCACGCCGGAGCCGGCGGTGATCTTCTCAAACCGGTCCATTGAGGTGCTGATGAAGTGCTCCGGAGCGTCGCCCGGTGCCTTGTATCCATCCATGCCAAAGAAGTGCGATGGATAAATCATGGGCGAGAGCACGTCGCAGTGCTTCGCCATCTTCACGATGTCCTGCCCCGTATGGCTGAGGTCGACCTGGCGTTGCCACGCCATGATGCCGAAAACGTCCAGCGAGACCAGAACGCCCATGGGGTGCAGCTCGCTGTAGGCGCGGTCGAGGAAGTTGGCGATCACGTCATCGCGGTGCATCTTCGGGTCTTTCTGGAAAGCAAACTGCGCGTCGGCCTGGTTGCCTTCGGCAGGGAAGCGGACGTAGTCAAACTGGACTTCGTCCACACCCGAGGCAGCCACGTATTTGGCCAGCGCGATGTTGTACTCCTGGACGTCCTTGTTCGAGCTGTCGGTCCAGACCAGCTTGCCATTCTCGCGCCACGCCTGGTGCAGGCTCTTCGACTGCACGGCCAGCTGGCTGTGGTGCTGGGCGATGTTGTCGTCGCGGAACAAGGCCTGGCGCGCGATTACGTGCAGGTCGAGCGAGTGCAGGTAGCGCACGTATTTGGGCAGATTGGTGATCGGATAATTGTGGATCTTTTTGGCCAGCGGATGTTCAAAAGGAACGTTGATCGTGCCGTCGCTGTCCTTGATATCGAAAACCACGGCGTTACCGCCGGCCTGCTTCCAGCGCCGCACCAGCTCGATTCCCCGCGCGCTGCCGGCGGTCCCACCGGTCAGGTAGATGGCGCGGACTTCGCTGTCCTTGGGAAAGGGACGGGATTTTTCGACGATCGGCTGCGGCTCAATGCCAGGAATCAGGATGGTCTCGCCCTTTTTGAAGGACTTCTTGCCGCCATTGGCTGCGCCGATCGCATCCACGTACTCGGCAACCGTCATGTACCTGGATTCGGTCAGGTGAGCGCGCGCCACAAATTGCGCGGTGGTAAGCGCTTTGGCCGTGATCTTGATGGTTCCCGGCGGCAGTTCCTGTGCGGGAGCGTCAGTAGCTGAAGCAGCTGCCGGCGCAGCCTGCTGGGCCACCGCTGATTGCGCCGCGGCCGCATGAATCTGCGAGTGTCGGGTGAAAAAAGTTGCAGCAATGATGAGCCCAAGGACAACCAGGGCCGCGGAGGAGATGAACCGGAACTTCTTGGTTAGCATGAGAGGACTCTTTCCCGGGGTCTTGCAGGCATCTTACAACGCTTCGCCAACCGGGATCAAAATTGCCGGAGTGCGTGACCTTTTGTCACCCACATTGCATCTAAATGTGAGATGCAGCTGGATGGCGCGCGATCGAGGGAATGGCGCGTATTGACCAATCAGTTATTACAACTCTGCCGCCTGCCCTCCCATCTCAGAGTAATGCCTCGTTATTTATGGAGGCCTCCTCGGCGAAAAGAGGCGGGGAATTTATGAGGACCGGCTTTAATACTGCTCTTGATCCTACCCGGCGCAGCTCCGATGCGCAGGATTTCGAGACCGCTCTTCGGCGAAAGATTGTTGGCCAGGACCCGGCCGTCGAAAAAGTTGTCGAAATTTACCAGATGTTTCTTGCCGGCTTGAACGCGCCTGGCCGTCCGGTGGGAAACCTGCTCTTCCTCGGGCCTACTGGCTCGGGCAAAACCCGCGTGGTGGAGGCGATGGCCGAATCGCTCTTCGGAGATCCGCGGGCAGTCATCAAGATTGACTGCGCCGAGTTTCAGCACAGCCATGAGATCGCCAAGCTGATCGGCTCGCCCCCGGGATATCTGGGGCATCGCGAGACCCACCCGCTGCTCACGCAGGAAGCCCTCAACCAGTGGCATACGGAAAAGCTCAAGCTCACGCTCCTGCTCTTCGACGAAATTGAAAAAGCCAGTGACGCGCTGTGGCAGCTCCTGCTGGGCATCCTCGATAAAGCGACGCTTACGCTGGGCGATAACCGCCGCGTCGATCTCTCGCAGTGCCTGATCGTGATGACCTCCAATCTCGGCGCTCATGAGATGGATGACCTCATGACCGGCGGCCTCGGCTTCGGCACCAACCACCGCCGCCACGTCGACACCGCGCTCGATGACAAGATCACGCGCACGGCGCAGGACGCCGCGCGGCGCAAGTTCTCCCCCGAGTTTATGAACCGCATTGACAAGATCGTGGTCTTCAAGACGCTCAAGCCGGAGCACCTGGAGCAGATCCTGGAAATCGAGCTGGGCATGGTGCAGCAACGGATCCTGCAGGCCACCGGCAACAGCCAGTTCGTGTTTTCCTGCACCTCACCGGTGAAGCAGTTCCTGCTGCAGGAAGGCACTGACCCGAAATATGGCGCGCGGCACCTGAAACGTGCGATCGAGAAGAACGTGGTCTTCCCGCTGGCCAATCTGGTAGCGACCAGCCAGGTCAAGCTGGGCGACTTTATCCGCATCGACAGGAAGGAGACCGGCCTCACCTTCACCAAAGAAGCCGAAGGCGCCCTGGTTCCCGTCCTGCTGGAAAAATACGGCAGCATGAATCCGGGATCGCCCATGGCGGCCAAGGCCGGCCGCGGCGCGAACAAGGGACGTGACCTGGGCGGGATGGCGTCATTGCTGGATCCGCACAAGTAGGTTTCCGAAGTCCCGAGCGGAGCGAGGGAACCCTATCCGCTGAAAGTCGCTGGGGCAAAAACAACAGAGCGTAGCGAAGAGTCGCTACGCTTTATTTTTTTGGAAATTATGTCCCACAGAGAATTCGTGGCTATAGGGATCCCTCGCTTTTGCTCGGGACTTCGGAAAAGCTACCCCTTCTTCAGCTCAATCAACACCTGCCGCGCGACTTCCTTCAGCGTCTCAAAAACGCCTTTGCCCTGGAACGCGACCGCCTCAAAGCTCGGCTCGCCTTTCTTGACCAGTTCGCGTTTCAGCTCTTCCACTCCCATGGCGCTGGGCAGGTCCCGCTTGTTGAGCTGCAGGACGTACGGAATTTTCTTGAAGTCGTAGCCGTGTTCTTTGAGATTTTCGTGGAGATTTTCCAGGGCTTCAATATTGGCGTCCAGACGCTCTTCCTGCGAGTCGGCGACAAAGACCACGCCGTCCACGCCGCGCAGAATCAGCTTGCGGCTGGCATCGTAAAACACCTGGCCGGGAACGGTATAAAGATGGAAGCGGGTGCGGAAGCCGCGTACCGTGCCGAGATCGAGCGGGAGGAAGTCAAAAAACAGCGTGCGGTCGGTCTCCGTGGCCAGGGAGATCATCTTGCTCTTCTGTTTGTCTGCCGTCTTATCGAAAATATGCTGCAAGTTCGTGGTCTTACCGCCTAAACCAGCGCCGTAATAGACGATCTTGCAGTTAATTTCGCGAGCGGCAAAATTGATGAAGCTCAAGGCTCTCCTAATGCATTCAGACCCGTAGTCCGAACCGGCCAGTGCTGCTGAAAGACTTTTTTATATCATAACGTACCGGAAGTGAGCGGGGCTTCCATTCTATGGCTGCTGCTGCGCACAAAAGCCGTTAACACTCGCTCGCCGTACTCTAAAGTAACATCCGTCAGGGCTTGGGCTGCGATTGCGGCGGCAGAGGGTAATACCCGGGTTTGGCGATGACAGTCAAATTCGGGCGTAGCACACGCACATCGATGGTGCGGTACGTGTTGGCCGTGGCATGCGTGTTATAGCCCAGGGTGTACTGATTGCGCGCCGTGTCGGCAATTTCCGCGTACGCCTTTTCAATCCCCTGGCGATCGAATTCAGCCAGAATGTTGCCACCGGTGTCGGATACATACCTGGGAAGAATGTTTCCCGAGCCGAAGCCCGGCAACCGCACGCGGTTCAGCTTGTCGTAGATGGGAATCGACGCCTGGTCCACTCCGACCCCGTAAACGGCGATGTTGTTCGACTGGAGGATTCGCTTGACCTCGTCGTAGCTCGCATTGCTCCCCTGTTCGCGCCCGTCACTGATCACGAAGATGATGCGGCGGCGCGTGCGGTCGCGCCGCGCCAGGTCCTGGGCTGCGCGCAGGATCGCGTCGTTCAGCACGTAGAACTCGCGTGGCGCCGTCTGCACCTCTGTCGACCGGCCGCCGGTTGCGTTCGGATCATTCACCGGATGGCCGTTGATGCTGGGGCCGCCGCCAAATGGCCCGCCGACCATCGGAGGCCCGCCTTCACGGCCGGGCTTTTTGATCCGATTCAGAGCGGCCGTCGGCACGCTGGTTGCGCCGGTGTACCCGGACACCTGTGACACGGAGTGGTCATAGCGGTACAGCGCCACCTCGTCGTATTGGCTGAAGGCGCCTATCAACGCCGGCAGGCTCTCATTC
>DASTJB010000081.1:0-9368 GCA_035717005.1 Candidatus Angelobacter sp. | reverse complement strand
CTGGCAACTAGCAATTAGCCAAAACAAAAACCGCAGGTTGTTGGCGAGTATCGCCGAATACCTGCGGTTTTGCTAATTGCTAGCTGCTATTTGCTAAGTGCTCAGATCGAACTCATATTCGAGAGGAACTCGCCGTTCGACCGCGTCTTGCCCAGCTTATCGATGAGCAGTTCCATCGCTTCCACCGGCGACAACGGGTTCAGCACGCGGCGCAGCACCCAGATGCGCGTGAGATCGTCTTTCGGGATGATGAGCTCTTCCTTGCGCGTGCCGGAGCGCTGGATGTCGATGGCCGGGAATACGCGCTTGTCGGAAAGCTTGCGGTCCAGGATGACTTCCATGTTGCCGGTGCCTTTGAACTCTTCAAAGATCACGTCATCCATGCGCGAACCGGTTTCGATCAGCGCCGTGGCCACGATGGTCAGCGAGCCGGCTTCTTCAATATTGCGGGCCGCGCCAAAGAAGCGCTTGGGGCGCTGCAAGGCGTTCGAGTCCACGCCGCCGGAGAGTACCTTGCCCGAGGGCGGAACAATGGTGTTGTAAGCGCGGGCGAGGCGGGTGATGGAATCCAGCAGGATCACCACGTCGCGCTTGTGCTCGACCAGGCGCTTGGCTTTTTCGATCACCATCTCGGCCACTTGCACGTGACGCGCCGCGGGCTCGTCGAAGGTCGAGGAAATGACTTCGCCCTTCACCGAACGCTGCATGTCCGTGACTTCTTCCGGACGTTCGTCGATCAGCAGCACGATCAGCACGACCTCAGGATGGTTGGTGGTAATCGAGTTCGCGATGTTCTGCAGGATCATGGTCTTGCCGGCGCGCGGCGGAGAGACGATCAGGCCGCGCTGCCCTTTGCCGATGGGCGTGAGCAGGTCCATGACGCGGGCAGTAAAGTTGTCGCGTACGGTCTCCAGTTTCAGCCGCTCCTGCGGATACAGCGGCGTCAGGTTGTCAAACAGGATCTTGTTGCGCGCCTCTTCCGGCGATTCAAAGTTGACCGCCTCAATCTTCACCAGCGCGAAATATTTTTCACCTTCATGCGGCGGCCGCACCTGGCCGCTGATGGTGTCACCGGTTTTCAGGTCGAACTTGCGGATCTGCGAGGGCGAGACATAGATGTCGTCCGGACCGGGGAGATAGTTGTAATCGGGGGAGCGAAGGAAGCCATAGCCGTCAGGCAGGATTTCCAGCACGCCTTCGGCAAAAATGTGTCCTTCTTTTTCACTCTGAGCCTGCAGGATTTTGAAGATGAGGTCCTGCTTGCGCAGACCGCTGGCGCCAGGAAGGTCGAGGGTGCGCGCGATCTTGGTAAGCTCGGTGATATTTTTTTCTTTGAGTTCTGCAATGGTCATTGTTTGTCACCTACGGGAGTTTCTGATTGGGAAGGAATACGCCGGCGAATTTCTAAAAGGCGAGAACTGCAACTGCGACATCCCGCCAGGCCGCTCGGGGCCCGGCGGAATATTCAGGAAAGTCTATTATGCAGCGCGACGCTGGGTTTCTGCAAGCGGGATGGCCGCCGTTTCAATCACAGCGTCAGGTTCATTGGCTTTGCCCACGCGGACCAGGACGTCATTCATCGTCTCCTGGACTCGCGTGTTCGGCTTGTGAAACTTCCGCGTCGCCTTGGAAATCAGCTGGCACAAAAGATAGCGGTTGCGCACAGTATCGAGTGCGTCATAGATCAAGTCAGAGCGCATGACAGGTTTTTTCTCCTTGGTATAAGTTCCAGTTATGAAATTGGATTTCGTTCACTGGGGAATAAATTCAAAAATTTGCAAAGCTGACTGGCCATGGACAGCGGAACGCCAAACTTTCTGCTTCTTGCGCAAAGCAAAAACATCTGATGTCGTGGAGAGTACCCAGAAACCCGTGCGACTAATTAGACGCAGTTGGGGGTATCTAAGTTGCCAATTCCTGGACTTTGTTATGAAGTGGCGGTTTCTGAACAAAGCCCGGTAGCCAGATTGCTTGAGCCCATTAAAGAACGTTATACGGTAACTGGCAATTCAAGAAACGTCAAGATTTTTTTGCGAACCGATTGTTAGCCTAAGTCCTTATTTTTCTTAAGATTCACTGAGAAAACGCCCGTATTCCTGGTTTTATGGAACATATCTTATAAATAAATGAGGTTAAGCATGACAGATCCTCGCTACCCGACTGGCCGCTTCGTCCCAGACGCCCGGCCCACTCCTGAAACCCGGGGCCGCCACATTGAAGCGATCGCCGGCCTCCCGGCCCGGATGCGCCGGGCCGTCGCTGGACTGAATGAGCAGCAGCTCAATACCCCTTATCGCGCTGGCGGCTGGACGGTCCGGCAGGTGGTGCACCACGTTCCCGACAGCCACTTGAACGCCTATATCCGATTCAAATTGGCGGTGACCGAAGACAAGCCCACGGTGAAAGCCTACGATGAGGCCGCCTGGGCCGAACTCAAAGACTCAGAACTCACTCCGATCGAGGTCTCGCTGGCGCTGCTCGAATCCCTCCATGCCCGCTGGACTGTGTTGCTGCGATCGCTCAAGCCCCAGGATTTCGAGCGCACGTGGGTCCACCCCGAATCCGGCCCGCACGATGTGGACTGGCTGCTGGGGCTGTATGCCTGGCACGGACAGCATCATCTGGCGCACATCACGAGCCTGCGAGAGAAACTGGGATGGTGAGTAAAGTCGGTAAGTTGGTAAGTTAAGAAACACAAGCCGCGAGTTTCGCGAATGAACACGAATCTGAGAAATCAGATGCGCTCGGTCTCACGAAGCTCGCGGCTTTACAGTCTTTTCAATTACCAACTTACCAAATTACCAACTTGAGTTACGGAATAAACCCCAGGTCTTCCGGCAACGCGCCTGCTATCGGCACCTCAAACAGCGGCCCCGGGCCATCGGGATCGATAGTCAAGGCTCCGTTTGTGGTGAAGAACACAGCAATCTGCGTCTGGGCGCCTACTGCCACCGCTCCCGGAGCGCCCGCCAGGTTCGTCAGGAACGTATGCGGGTTCTTGGGGAAGGTTGGGTTGGCCAGGAAAGCCAGATCGTTGCGGAAGAATGTTGCCCGGTCCTTGAGGTTGCCGGAGCGGATCAGCGCCGTGGCCGTGGGATTGGGCACGGTTTTGTCACCGCGGGCAAACTGGATGATGACCGGCTTGGAACGGTCGCCGGCCAGCGGCGACTCATTCATGAACGGCGCCCAGGCCACCGGATCACCCTGCTGACCCAGCCACCGGCTGGTGTCTTCGACAGTCTGGATCGCAACGGCCCCCGGGACGGTGTTAGTCACTGGAGCCAGATTGCGCAGCGGCATGTTGTCATTGAAGAAGATCGGCGGGCCGGCATTGAGCAGCGAGGGCGTGCGCACGGATAGGGCCTGCGTGAGCAGGAGCTGGAAGCTCGGGCTGAGACGCACGATGTCGACGATCGGGCCGCCCGGCACGTTGGGCACACCCGCCTGCACGTCCGGCTCGATCCCGAGGAAGATGGTTCCGTAAATTCCACCGAAGGACTGCCCGGCATAGTAGATGCGGTTGGCGTCCAGGTCGGGCAGACCGTCGCCGTCCGCGTCAATTCCGCCCTGAATGGCGCGAACCAGCTGCATCAGGTCAGCCACAGTCTGCTGCAACGCGTCGCGGGAGCCGATGGTGCCTTGCGGACTCAATACGAACGTGGACGAACCTTCAGCACTGGTGATCTGGCCATTGCCGTCCTGGTCAAATCCGCGGCCGCCTTCCAGGAAGGTGGTCGTGGTGGTTCCCTGCTTGACGCTCAGCGTGCTGTTGGGGCCGAAACCATGGCCAACCACGTTGATCGCGATGCTCGCAATCCCGTTGTGGGCCAGAGTTGAAGCCACGGCGAACGGCGCGCCCTGCTTGCTGTCAGTAAATCCGTGGCCGAAGATTGCCACCGGCCAGCCATTGGTCGGACGCGTGCCTGCAGGGATGAACAGGTTAAAGAAGAGTGTTTCCGTTCCTTGCGAAGGCACGCTCTGCGTGGTCGGCACCTGTGGGATAAAGACGTTCCCGTTTTGCCAATGCTGCCCGGTGAACGAGCCGAAGGCAAGCGTCTTTACCGACCCGGGGAACACCTGCAACGCGAGCAGGTTCCCGTTGAGGCTGGTGGGAATGAGCGGGCCGACCGTGAGCGCCTGCACGTTCCAGGTGAGGCCTGTAATGGTGTTGACCGGAAACACGGTCTTCTCTCCACCGGTGCCCAGATTGAAGTTGACGGTGGGCGGCGCGGCGGCCTTGATCTGCTCGCGAATGCTCTCCAGAGTCGCCGTGGCGCTCTCAGTGGTAAAGAGGCTGGCGGCGGCAATGTTCTTCTTGTCCAGGCCGGGCGCTATGCGATGGAGCGTGCCGTTATCGATCAGCGCGCGCAAAGCCTGGCGATAGGCCCGCAACCGCGCGTCGGCGCTATCAGCCGCCTCCAGATTCAGGAAACTTTTTGGCGCCGCAATGGGATTGCCGGAAGCGTCAAGCACGCCCGTGGTCACCACCAGCAGATAGCTGGATCGTTGCGTCAGATGCTGGTCAGATTCAACAAACAGCGTGAGCGAGGCGGGGTCCCAAACCGTCTGGTTAATTCCGATGATGTTCGGCGTGACCGGCTGGTCGCCGTCGCCGGTAAAGCCGGGGGGAATCTGCACCAGGAAAACCGTGCTGCTGTTCACCGTGCTCGGATCGATAGCGCCGTCAAAGGGCACTGAGATCCGAGGCTGAAGATTGAAGCCATCGAGCTGATTCAGCAGTGTGAGATCGGCACAGTCAGAGGGATGTGTGGCGCAGTTGGGCAGAGCCAGATTCACGCGCAATCCGGTGAGCTGCTGAGAGTCGAGCGCAGTGAAGCGGTCGCTGGGGAAAGGCGACGTCGAACTGGACGACAGATTGAAGAGCGGATGTGTCTGGGCCAGGGCCAGGGCCGGTACGAATACCAGAATGGCCAGCAAAACGATGGTGCGGCGGACAAATGAATACTTTTCAGTGAGGGTCGTAAGCATGGCGGTAAGACCACCTCCGGGGGAGTCGCTACTGGGCAGTCGAAAACCTTAGACCTTCAGGAAAGCCTTGTCAATGGCTGGTTTCATGAATTTTGTGAATGAAAGAGGGAAGATTGTTTTAATTTCGTCTTGGGCGGCGCACCAGCTCTCCGCCGCAATTAGGGCAGACGTTTTTCATCGCCTGGGAGCAGTCCGAGCAAAACGTGCATTCGTAAGAGCAGATCATGGCGATCTCCTGTGCCGGCAAGGGCCTACGGCACTTCTCGCACTCATTTTTCATCTGTAGAGCCATAAGAGTGCTATCGAATGCGTACGTTCACCAGGTACGGACTGCCAAATTCTGTCATTTCTCCAGCCTTCTTGCCCGCCACGGGCAACAACCGCGCTGAGAGCGGTTTGTGCCACTTGACCGCGAGGCTCGCCATGTCGCCGATGATGCCGGCAAGCTCTTCTTCAGTGATGTCGCCCGGCAGAGGAACGGCATCGAGGCCCGTGCTGCAGACCGAAGAGTATGACATGAGCGAGTCGCGGCTGATCGCGCCCGATTCCCAGCGTTTCGCAAGCACGGAATCTTCGAGCACCGGCAACATCAGTCCGCTGTAGCCTGCCTGCTGCACCGGCACGCGCCTTACGGCGGAGGTGATCGTGTAAGCCGCGCTGAGGCTCCCCGGCGATCCGATCTCGCCATGGATCAGCGACTCCATCGCGCCGCCGATGGAGATTTCTTTCAGCGGAACCGGCGTGAGATCGATGCCCTGGTAGCGCCAACCTGTGTTCGCCGCCACGCGATGGGCAATCTCCTCCACCTTCTTCGCTTCGGCAGTGAGCGCCGCGGTGAATTGCTCGCCCGCGGAATTCACGTCGCCTTTGGAGTTGGCAAAGACCTGCTGCGCGATGTTGGCCGATTCCAGGCCGATGGCGAATCCATGTCCGGCATCGGTGGTGTGGGAAACGGGAAAGAACGGCGCGACTGCCGGCGGAAAGGCGCCTGCGGCGAAATGAAAGTTGCCTTCGCTGTGCTGAGTGTGCTCTTCCAGGTACTTCATCACGCGGGCCGCTGCGGCGATGCTCTTCCAGTGAATGCCGTCATCGCCGGCAACAGTAATGAAGCCATTGAGGTTCTGGGTTTCAGCCAGAATGCGCGCCAACAGGTCGGCCTGCTTCGGATCGTCAGAGTCTTTGCTCATCGCCGAGCCGATGTCAGGCGTGAATCCCTCCTGCTGCGAGAGTTTGTCGAACTCCTGAAAGAACGCGAGCGCCTGCTCGAACCTCAGTCCGTGCGTGTACTCGGGGAAGGGCTGCGTGGTGATGCGGATGGTCTCGACTTCATAGCCGGCTCCGGTGAATGCGTCTTTGGCGGCACGCAGGAGCTTCAGAGCGTCCGCTACCTGGGTGCGATAGTTAGCGCGGTCAAGGCGCACAAACGCCGTTACGGTGCGGAGTTTGGGCCGCGAAGGCGTGGCGGGTTGGGCCACTTGTGCTGATGCGATGACCGGGGCGAGCAGGAACAACAGGAACAATAGGATGGAAACGCGCTTCCGCATAGTCGCTCCGCACGCATTCTACCTGAAGCGGAGTCGCATCATGGGTGAGAGCCTGGTGCTCGTGTTCCACTCCACCCGTTTTCGAAGCTGATAGGGGGCCCTCACCCGCAAATTCGGCGGGTTCGGGATTTCAGAACTTGCTACTGCACCGTTGCCGGCTCGCAGTGCTTGGCCAGGAGCGCCTGGACGTCGCTGGGCACGCGGGTGAACTCCAGACCGTAGCGGAACCCTTCGCAACTGCGAATGATCGCGTCCAGCCTGGCTTCGGTGGAGGAATAAGGAAAGGTCAGCTCGAGCGCGACCGTGGTGCCCACGCCGATCGAGCACGGAATGTAAGCGCCCAGCCCGCCGCGGCTGAGGCTGTTGGCGCGTCCGAAGGCGGACGATTGTTTGCCGTCGGCGGCAAATGAGACCTTGAGACGGACATCAATTTTGTAGCGGGTCCAGCGGCGTAATGCCGCACCCGCCTGCTGGTGGGGTGTGGAGACTTCCATTCGAGCCGTTCCCTTCTTCCGTCGATTGCTATGATTTTCCGGTATTTCAGGCGGCGTCTCAACGGTACTGCGGGCGTTGTACCTCGAAAAGTCTGAAAAGCCTTACCGCGCATGCGGAACAGATTTGTAAGCGAAAGCCCGGCTGCGGCTGATAACATCCAAGTTGGCATGAGTCCCAGAAACTCGGATGACGGAAAGCGGCCTTCCCTTCCCGGCCTGGAGCCGCGCGCGGTGCGCGAATCGCAGTCGCAGATGGCCGAGGTGGTGCTGCCCAACGATGCCAATCCGCTGGGAAACCTGCTCGGCGGACGCCTGATGCACATGATCGACATTGCCGGAGCCATGGCGGCGCACCGCCATTCGCACAGTCACGTGGTCACGGCCTCCATGGACCACATTGACTTCCGCGAACCGGTGAAGATCGGCGACCTGCTGATCCTGAAGTCCTCGGTGAACCGCGCTTTCAACACGTCAATGGAAGTCGGCGTGAAGTGCTGGGTGGAAAACTACATCTCCGGCCAGACGCGGCACGTGGCTTCGGCGTATCTGACGTTTGTGGCCGTGGATACGCATGGCAAGCACAAAGCGGTGCCGCCGGTGGTCCCGGAGACCGATGAAGAGAAGCGCCGGTTTGAAGATGCCGGACGCAGGCGCGATTTGCGGAAGTGGGAGCTCGGCAGCAGGGCGAAAAAATTACTGTAATCGCCCATCCCGTATAATTGAAGTTTACCTATGGCTCACGGACACCCACATGCAGGCGCGCAGCAGCAAGGCCCGTTTCCGCTCCCGGGCGTCAGCAACATCGTCGCCATCGGCTCGGGCAAGGGCGGAGTCGGCAAGACCACGGTCGCGGTCAACCTGGCGGTGGCGCTGGCCAAAATGGGCTACAAGACCGGTCTGCTCGACGCCGACATCTACGGTCCCAACGTCCCGCTGATGATGAACACCACGCAGCAGCCGCGCGTGCTCACGGAAAATCGCATCGAGCCGCTGCAAAATTTTGGCGTGAAGGTGATTTCGGTCGGTCTGCTGAACCCGGGTGACAAGCCGCTGGTGTGGCGCGGCCCCATGCTGCACTCCATCATCCGCCAGTTCCTGCAGCAGGTGGAGTGGGGCGAACTGGATTATCTGGTGGTAGATTTGCCTCCCGGCACCGGCGATGTTGTGATCTCGTTGTTTCAGACCGTCCCGCTGACCGGCGCCGTCGTGGTTTCGACGCCGTCCGATGTCTCATTGCAGGACGGCCGCAAAGCCATCGAGATGTTCCGCACCGCGCGCGTCGATATTCTGGGGCTGGTCGAGAACATGAGCCACTTTGTGTGCCCGCACTGCGGTCAGGAGATCGACATCTTCTCCAAAGGCGGCGTGGCGCGGACCGCCGAGCAGTTCGGTGTTCCCTTCCTCGGCTCAATTGAACTCGACCCTGACATCCGCAAAGGCGGCGATATGGGCAGCCCGGCCGTCCTCTACGGCGAAGACTCTCCGCATGCCAAATCGCTATACGCTTTCGCGCGCAAGGTGATCGACAGAGTGGAAGAAGTCAAAGGCAGCGCGCCGGGGGATGTGATTCAGGTTCAGTAGTTAGTACTTAGTATTTGGTACTTAGCTACAGCTGGTGCGACTCCGATTGGCGTCAAAGCAACGGTTCTTGACGCAAGTCTCTATTTAGCTAAGTACCAAGTGCTAAATACTAAGTACTGATTTTTAGCACTCTCCCCGCCCAAGTGCTATCTTGACAGCGCCCCACTAACATCCTAAAATCTGTATAGGCAGGAGTTCACAAGATTTCTGCCAAATCATTGCAATAAAAGAATTTACCGTTATGCCGAACCCCGGTTCAATCGGGCCGCGTGAGCGGGAGATCCTCACCGCCATCGTGGAGACCTACATCTCCACGGGTGAGCCGGTTGGGTCACGCACGCTTTCCAGACAGAATAAGGATGGGCTTAGCCCAGCGACGATCCGCAACGTCATGGCGGACCTGGCTGACGTCGGATTCCTGGAGCAGCCCCATACGTCTGCCGGACGGGTACCGACACCCCAGGCTTATCGTTATTATGTTGACCAGATTTCCGGCACGGCCACCATTTCGCCGGCCGACCAGACGCTGATCTCCGGCGCTCTTCAGGGTACGGTGGACGTGCAGGAGTTCCTGGAGCGGACCTCGCACGTGCTCTCGCTGGTTTCGAGCGGCGTAGGGGTGGCGATCGGGAGCAGCGGGCCCAGGAACGCGCTGGAGCACGTCTATTTCTCGCGCCAGGCGAATAATCGCGTGCTGGCCGTTGTAGTCACGAAGTCCGGAGTTGTTCATGACCGCATGATGCGGCTGGAGCAGGACCTG
>DASTJB010000080.1:0-5952 GCA_035717005.1 Candidatus Angelobacter sp. | reverse complement strand
TCCGGGACGGTCTTCATGGTGCGATCTTATACCGTTGCAGGCGGCAAGAGTTAAGAGCATGTCACGACCATTCGCAAAAGCTTCTTTTAAATCGCAGCCCGATCGGTTATAACGCTGTCATGGACGTGCACGATTGGGCTGGACTCGTTTCCGCGGCGGGAACCGTGGCTATTGCAGTTACTGCCATCGTGGCCGCTTCGCGTTACCGATATCAAGTAAGCCTGGAACAGATGAAATGGCTGCAGCAGCTATATGACAGTTTTTATAACAGCGAACGGTACAAGCCGGTGCGACAGCTTATTGATTTTGACGATCTGGAGAGCCTGATTCAGCTATTGAAAAAGAGCGATGCCGCTCCGCGCGAGCTCCGGCAGGCTGAGAGAGACCAGGTTGACCAGTTCACGGACTATCTCAATTTTTTTGAATGGATAGGACATCTTGGACAGCAGCGCCAAATTACAGTCGAGCACATCGATACGATGTTTAAATACTATCTCGTACGCCTGATGCAAGTGGACCGACAGCAAGAGCTGCGAAAATACATTAAAGACCACGGATACGAGAAGTTACATCGCCTCCTGAACCACTATTCAAAAATAGGTGATTGAAGAATATGGCTTCCAATGCTTTCTTATTCGTCTACGGAACGCTAAAGAAAGGTGGCGAGTTGCACGCAGAGCTGAAGTCACAGGGTTCCCATTTCATCGGTGCAGGCAAGATCAAAGGCCGACTGTTTCGCATCCGGGGAGAATCGTACCCAGGCGCATTGCCCAGTTCCGGCCGAGAGTACATACAGGGAGAGCTATATAAACTCGAGCAACCGAGGCTCGCGTTAAAAAGGCTGGATGACATCGAGGGGTGTAGTGAGGGTTTGTTTGTACGTAAACGGGTGGACGCCTGGGTTGGAAATAAGAAAGTGAGGGTCTGGACTTACTTTTACGGCCAGGAAGCAAATACTTCCAAGCGCATCCCCAGCGGAAGTTTTCGTGTGAAGGCCGCTGCGCGCAAAAGGGCGGCCGGCTGATCTCTTCAAAGCTTGCTCGACTTGAGGTCTGATGCTAATCTCAGGTTCCTGAAGCCGAGATGACCACGCGCCCTGACGTTACGGCCAGCCGCAATTTTGGGCCCCGAAATCCTGAGACCTTCTTTGCCGCGCAGAAGCGGAACCGGCGCGCCACCTGGCGCATGTCCGCGCTGTGCGCCTTCGCGGCGTTGGTGATGGGCATTCCGCTTACGCTGGTGCTCACGCCGCTGTTGTACGCGCTGACGCTGGCGATCGCGGAGGTCATCAATCATTTTTATCCGCTCAAGGATTTCCTGGCCAGCGCGCAGCAGCTTGCGCTGATCGGCGGGCGCGTGGCGGACTACGTTCTGAACGGAAAGGGAAAGCCGCCCGATCCACAGGAACTCGCGATCACGCTGGCCCTGGTGCTGCTGCCGGGAATGGTTCTGGCGTTTGTTTTGTGGCTGGGAATGCTGTTGCTATTTCGCCGCGGCGGCGTGGGCGGAGCGATGGCCAGCCTGAATGCCCGCGAACCGAATCAGGCCGATCTGAAAGAGCTGCAACTGGCCGATGTGGCGCAGGAGATGGCGATTGCCTCCGGACTTCCGGCGCCGAAGGTAATGCTGGTCGACTCGCCGGGGGCGAACGCGGCCGCCATCGGTACCAGTCCTGCTGACGCGCGGATCGTGATTTCGCGCCGGCTGATTGACGATCTCGATCGCGACCAGCTTCAGGCCATCCTGGCGCACCTGGTGGGCTCGATCGGCAACGGCGATCTGCGCATTGCGTTCACCGTTACCAGCGTTTTTGAGACTTGCGGCTTCCTGCTGAGCCTGATCAATGCGCCGTTTGGGCGCGACTCGCGGCAGAAGGTGTGGCGCGTGCTGCGCTACATTCTGCGCAGCGGCCCGCCAGAGCAGAAAGCAGTGGAGGCGGCGGCGATCGCGGAGTCTCTCGCGGGCTCGATCGATGCGAACAGCACCGACATTGACCGCTACTTCAACGCGCCGAATGCGGGGCTTTTCCGCAAAATGTTTCGCGTCATCTTTTTTCCGTTTCTCTTCACCAACCTCGCCGTAGAGATTACGATGTGGTTCTTCCTGAACCTGCTGCTGGGGCCGTGCATGGCGCTGTTGTGGAGGACGCGACGCTACCTGGCGGACGCAAGCTCGGTGGAGCTGACGCGCAATCCTGATGCGCTGGCGCGCGCGTTGCAGTGCCTGAGCGAAGACACTACGGCGCTGTCCGGCGGGGAGTGGGCCACGCACCTGTTTGTCATCAATCCCAAGGGCGATGTCGGGCTGCGCGGGCTGCAGCCGAGCCAGGAGCAGATGGCGAAGGCCATCCAGGCGTGGGCGGCAACGGAACATCTTGCGCCGGGGCAGCCCGCCGGGAACCCAGTGGGCGCGCCGGTTGCGGCCGGTGACTGGCCGAGCGTGCGCCTGCAACTCATCTCGACGGTAAAGGCAGCGATAGCCGGAGACCCGCACGCGATGGCGCGCATGCAGGCCATGGCCACGATTATGGGGGAACATCTGCCCGTTGGGATTGGAAGCATACCGAATTTTGCGGACATGCAGGCGGCACGCCGCGGCGACAGGGCGGCGATGGCGCGCCTTCAGCAACTGCGGCAATCACGCGAGCAGCAGCCAAGCAGCGCCAGTCGAGGACAGTCCGGACTGCAGATCCAGAGCTTTCTCTCATTTCATCCTCCGCTGGCCCGGCGGGCGAAGCGGCTGCAGAAGATGGGTGCACGCATGGTGGCGCCAGTACGGGCAGGAGGCCTGGGCCTGAAGATTTTCATGGCGGTGCTCTACCTGATCATCGTGCCGCTGCTGGCGGTGGCGGGCGTGCTCATGCTGTTCGTCATCGCCATGATGATCGGACTGAATTTGATGATGCTGATGCTCTGGCTTACGGCGATCCACTGGCTGTTTGTGTGGCTGAACGGCCGTTGAACCTATGCAGCCAGCTCACCCGGCGATAGTTCATCCACGTAGCACCAGATCCAGGTTTCACCCGGCTCGATGGAGCGGATGAGCGGATGCTTGCTGCGGTGAAAATGTTTGGTGGCGTGTTTGTTCTTCGAAGAATCGCAGCAGCCGACGTGGCCGCACTCCAGGCAGAGCCGCAGGTGGACCCAGGTGTCGCCGGTCTTGATGCAGTCTTCGCAGACGCGCTTGTCAGTGCTCGAGAACTTGATCTGCTTTACGTGCGTGCACTCTGCCATGCTTTTCTCCTTAGGCCGCGCCGGCGGCGGGCTCGGGCGATTTTTCCAGCGCGCTGCGGTCCCAGTTGGCCAGGTTGGCGCCGGCTTCATAGGTGCTCTGCAGGAACTCGAGCACGGTTTCCGTCGGCGATTGCGATGTCCGCGCCTGCTCGTGCAGGAGCAGGAATTCGCCCATCTCTTTCTTGTAGAACGCCGGGTCAGGGCGGACTTTTTGCTGGGCGAAGCCCTGCGGTTCGGGAGCGGCGTAGCAGTAGAAGGCGGCGTCTTTGATGTCGCCTCCGCCCGGCCACCAGCCCGCGCTGATCACCTCATGCGAATAGGCCTCCGCCATGATCTTGCGCAGGATGGGATCGGGGTCCTGGCGCGGCGGAGCGGGACGTCCAGAGAAGCGCGTGACGGCCAGATCAAAGCTGCCCCAGAAGAAATGTACGGGACTCGACTTGCCGATAAAGCGCGAGCGGAAGACCTTGAAGACCTCGTCGATCGAGACCAGGCAGCGCCAGAAACGGCGCGCGTATTCCCTGTCATACGAGGCGTGCACGCGGTCCTGATCGAAGGGAATGGGCTCCATGACTTCGACCGGCATGTGCCAGATCTTCACGTCGATCCTGAGTGCGCGCAGCGCCGACATGAATTCACGGTAGAAATCGGCGACCGAGCGAGGAGCGAGCGGAATGATCTTGGTGGCAGGATCGCAGGTCTTGATGATCAGCTGGTGTTCGAGAAAATCAAACTCAATTTCGAAGACGCGCTCGCCGTAGGGAATCAACGAGGTGCTGAGGCCGCGCGCGGTCACGTAAAGCGCCACGTTCCACCAGTGATTGATCCTCGGGGTCAATGCCAGCCGCACCTTGCCCACGATTTGCGTCCACATGTGCAGGGTGTCGCGGGTCGATTGCCATGCGTCGAGCGGCAGGGCAGGCCAGCAGGCGGGCGAGTCAGAAATGGCAGTGCTGCGGGTCTCAGCTGAGGGCGTCGACATGGGTCCGCTCCAGATGACAAGTATAAATGGTTCTACCCTCCTCCCTGTGTATCCCACATCATCCCAGGTCATCCCAGAATGGCGCGAGGTTCAGCGTGATCACTCGGTGGGACCTCCGGGGTCCCCGGACCGCGCCGCTCTTGCGCGGGCTGGAGTGCGATCTCCGGGGTCCCCGGACCGCGCCGCTCTTGCGCGGGCTGGGGTGGAATCTCCGGCTGCGTCGGCCTTCCTCCCGTACTTATTCCTGGCTCCACCTTCAACCGGTATGTCGTAAACCTGTAACCACCTCCAGGCACGGCGACATATTCAACCTCCCCGCCGTTTTCCTTTTCTTCTGCTCGGCGTCCATCCGCGTTCATCCCTGGTAGGCCCTTTTGCTGGTCCGCGTCATCCGCGTTCATCTGCGGCAAGCCTTGCCTTTCCTCCGCGTCTCCGCGTCTTCGTGGTGAGATTTTGCTTTTCTCTGCGATCTCTGCGTCCTCTGCGGTGAGAACGTCTTCCCGGATCGCCTGCTCCAGGCTCACCGGTTCCGTCACCGGCTTCTCCGCCTTCGCCTGCCCAAACGTCACCTGCCCCACGTTCTGCAGCGCCAGCTGCATCGAGTACAACAGCAGCCCCGCCTTCTTCGTCGAGATCGTGTCATCAATCAGCGCCTTTTGTATCCGCATCAGCCCTACCTGGATCGCATTTGCGTCCTCCAGCGCCGGCAGCAGCAGCGCCAGCGCCTGTGCCTCGGCCATCTGCTTGTGGGCAAAGCAGTAGATGTGCCGCTTCATCTGCGGCGACCCGCACCCCGTCCCGTCCTGCCTCAGCCAGCGGCACCGCGGCGCCGCAGCGGCCATTTGTAGCCGCGCTTTCAGACGCAGGTAAGCCTCCTTGTGCTCCTCCGCGCCCCGCGTCACCCGCCCCACCAGCTCCGGATTCTCCTCCGCCAGCCTGTCCAGCTCGTCGCATGCCTCGCCGATCTTCCGCACCAGCGCCTCCGCCCGCTGTTCCGGGGTAAAAAATTCGTGTCCTTGGTGTTGCTGTTGCTTTTGTTCTTGGTTTTCGTTTTGGCTGAGTGCTGATTGCTGAGTGCTGACTGCTTCTTTTGAGTGCTGACTGCTGATTGCTTCTTTCCCTTCCATGGTGTTACCTGCCTTTCACATTAGTCTTATGGTGAGTTCTTTTTTGGGAGGTTCGCACCTCCCGAGCCTCGGTGCTTTGGCCATAGCCAATACTGGGACGAATCGTTGCTAAACAATTATTTTTGTTAGACATAAAATCAATCATTCACACGCATACTATTCACATATTGCATATTTCACAATATTATACTTTGAGTGAAAATGTCAAGAACAAAATGCGGCCGCTACGGCGGGGCGGGATGTATCTGGACCGGCCGGTGTACGGGCGTCCGCTGCTGCTGGAGGAGATGGCGTATGCCCCGGTGAACGAGATGGGCGTGGTGTACCTGTTCGGCGCGCTGGCGCGGCGGCTGGGATTTGTGGTGCACCGGATCCAGGGGAGGTATCCGGATTGCATTGCGATGCGCGAGACCGCGCCGGGGGTGTGGCAGCGGGTGCGGATTGAATTTGAATACGACAGCCGGAATTTCCTGAAGCACCGGCACCGGCCCGGCGGGTGCGACGTGATCGTGTGCTGGAAACATAGTTGGAAGGATTGTCCGGAGGGAATTGAGGTGGTGGAGCTGGGGAAGGTCATCGGGTGATCGGAAAGGGCAACACCTTACCGCTG
>DASTJB010000079.1:0-4775 GCA_035717005.1 Candidatus Angelobacter sp. | reverse complement strand
GCGTGCCCGCGCCCGTTCTCGTCGATTCGACCGAAGCCGACGTGATCGAGGAAGCGCTGAAGCGCATTCCCGGCAAAGCGATCATCAACTCCATCAATCTGGAAGACGGCGAGAAGCGTACGGCCAAGGTCCTGCCGATGGCGAAGAAGTACGGCGCGGCGGTGATCGCGCTGACGATCGACGAAGCCGGCATGGCGCTGACGGCGGAGAAAAAAGTTGCCATCGCCAAGCGCATCTTCAAGCTGGCCACGGAGAAATACGGCATTCGTCCGGTCGATCTCATCTTTGACGCGCTGACGCTGCCGATCTCGACCGGGCAGGAAGAGTACCGCACGGCGGGCACCGAAACGCTGAATGCCCTCAAGGGCATTAAGAGCGAGTTGCCCGAGGTAAAGACCATTCTGGGCGTGAGCAACATCTCGTTTGGGCTGAACGTCTATGCGCGGCGCGTGCTGAACAGCGTCTTCATGAAAGAAGCCGTCGATCACGGGCTGGATATGGCGATTGTGAACTACGCCAAAATCTATCCTTTATATAAGATCCCGGAAATTGAGGTGGAGCTGGCGCGCAGGCTGATCTACTTTGACCGCGCGGCGGGCGATCCGCTGCAGGTTTATATGCAGCACTTCAGCGGGCTGGAGAAGCAGCCGCAAGCCGAAGCGGCGCCGCTTGAGTCGCTCACGGTGGAAGACAAGCTCAAGCGCTGCATCATCAATGGCGAGAAGTCGCTGGGCGAGGGCGCGCAGAAGCAGACGCTGGAGCAGATCCTGGATGTCGCTCTGGAGAAATATTCCCCGCTCGACATCATCAATACCGTCCTGCTCGACGGCATGAAGACCGTGGGCGAACTCTTTGGCGCGCGCAAGATGCAGCTGCCGTCAGTGCTCGATTCGGCCGGCGTGATGAAGCAGGCCGTCGCGTTCCTTGAGCCCAAGATGGAGAAGACGGAGGGCACACAGAAGGGCACGCTGGTGCTGGCGACGGTGAAGGGCGACGTCCACGACATAGGAAAAAACCTGGTGGACATCATTCTCACCAACAACGGCTACAAGGTCGTGAACCTGGGCATCAAGCAGCCTTCGGATTCGATCATCGCTGCGGCGAAGCAGCATGGCGCGCATGCCATCGGGCTGAGCGGGCTGCTGGTGAAGTCGACGCTGGAGATGAAGTACGTGATCCAGGACCTGCACGCCCAGGGGCTCGACTTCCCGGTGATCTGCGGAGGAGCCGCCCTGACGCGCAAATATGTAGAAGACGACCTGCGGCGCGAGTACTCGAACGGCGTCTTCTACGCCGATGATGCTTTTACCGGCCTGCATCTGATGGACGATCTGACGTCACGCAACGGCGAGCGTGAGAAAAGGATCCAGGAAGGGCGGAGAGTGAAAGAATTTGCCAAGGCGGTTGCTGTCGCAGCCGATGCGCCGGTGAGTACCGAGCGTTCGCCCGTCGTGCAACCCGCGCCCAACATCCCCGTACCGCCGTTTTATGGCGTGCGTGTGCGCAAGGACTTTGACCTGAACGAGGTCTTTCAGTACATCAACCACACGGCGCTGTTCAAGAACCAGTGGCAACTGAAGACGGCCTCGCAGGCCGACTATGTGCGGCTGGTCGAGGAAAAGTACATTCCGATTCTGGCGGAATTGCAGAAAGAAGTCATCGCCAAAGGCTGGTTCGAGCCGAAGGTAGTTTATGGATATTTCGGCTGCCATTCGGAGGGCAATGACGTTCTGCTCTATGACATGCCGGAGACGCGCAGCGCCATTGCGCGGTTTACCTTTCCGCGGCAGCGCGAAGGCCGCAAGCTCTCGATTGCCGACTTCTTCGCGCCCAAGGGCTCGGGCCACGTTGATGTGATTGGCGTGTCAGTGGTCACGATCGGCGGCCGCGCGTCAGAAGAGACGAAAAAGCTGTTCGAAGCCGGCGAGTTCACCAAATACCTTTACCTGCACGGGCTGAGTGTGGAGACGGCCGAGGCGCTGGCAGAGCTCTTCCACAAGCAGATGCGCCAGGAGTTGGGAATCGCGGGCGACGACGCGCCACGGATCGGTGATCTGTTCCACCAGAAGTATCGCGGGTCTCGGTATTCGTTCGGCTATCCCGCGTGCCCGAATCTGGAAGACCAAACCAAGATTTTCGCTCTGCTCAAGCCGGAGGAGAATATCGGAGTTCGGCTGACCAGCGGCTTCCACATGGAGCCGGAACAGTCGACTTCGGCGCTGATCGTCCACCATCCGCAGGCGAAATACTTCGTGGCCTGAGGGCCGCGTGTTCTTTCTGACACGGCGTGGGCAAGGTGACACGCGAGTTCTTTGACATTTCAGCTGTGATGTTGCCACCGATCCCACGCCAAACCGTGGATTCTATGGCTGGCAGGCGCATTGCAATCGTGGCGGGCGGGAGCGGAAGATGGACTGCAACGCGTCGTATCATCCGAAAAAAGTTCGGCGGCCTGTTCCGGTGACCAACTTCAGAGGTATATTTTCACGTTCAAACAAAATGAAAATATTTTTCCGACTGAAGAGGCGCTGGGCCGTCCTGGCGGTCCTGCTTGTGGTCTTGTTTGGGCTGGGCAGCGCCGGGTTGGTGTTCTGGCGGGCGCAACGCGCCTTGCGCCAGGCGTCCGCCGACCTGCAGGCGCAGGCAAGCGAGCCGTTCTCGGTGCGAAAGCTGTCTCTGGTCACCAGCGACTTCGAATGGATTGCCGCTCCCAACTCCTTTTCCGGCGCGGCTTTCTTCAATGGCGACTTCTACCTCTCCGCGGCTTCCGGCCTGTTCCGCTATGACAATCACGGAGCGCTCATCAAGCACTATCTTCCAGGCCAGGACCTGCCTTCCACTCCCATTCTGCGGCTATCCACCGCCGTCTTGAAGGACGCGCGAGAGCCTGAACTCCTGATGGTGACTCCCGGTGACGGCATCCTGGCTTTCGATGGCTCGAGCTTTCGCCAGATTTTACCGGAGCGTGCTGAGGCCAGGTCGATCACCTCGATCCTGCCGCTCCGTTCGGGAGAGCTGCTCATCGGGACGGGCAAACGCGGCGTTCTGGTTTATGACGGCGAGAAGCTGCGCGCCTTTCATCCGACGCTGGCCGCCCTGCATGTGACTGAGCTGGCCGGCAGTGAGAGCGACCTCTGGATCGGGACGCAAGATCAGGGCGTGGTCCACTGGCAGGCCGGACGAGCCGAAACATTCACTGAAGCCGAGGGCTTGCCCGATGCGCAGGTTTTCTCCATTGCTCTGGCGAATGGCAAAGCTTATGTGGGCACGGCGGTCGGCGTGGCCGAGTTCCAGGACGGTCGCTTTGTCCGAGTGCTGGCGCCCGGCCTCTTCGCGCGCGCGCTTTACGCCGATGGCACAACTCTGCTGGTCGGCGGGAACGGTGACAGCCTGGTTGAGATCAGCCTTCAGCCGCAGCGCATGCCCAACCTGCTGCACGGCTCGGCGCGCGGCATCTCTGACGTGCAGCAAATCTTTTCTCAGAACGGATCGGTGTACGCGCTGACCCGCAGTGCGCTCTATCAGAGTTCAGGCCAGCGCGGTGCATGGCGGCGCGTGATGTCCGGCGAGGGCACGCTGCTGGCCGATCGCAACGTCTCTTCGCTTGCGGTCGACGACAGAAGCCGTCTTTGGGTTGGCTATTTCGATCATGGGCTCGATCTTCTCTCGCCCGGCCTGCGCAACGCCACCCACTACGAAGATGACAATGTGTTCTGCGTCAACCGCATCCTGCCCAACAGCGCGAATGGGATGGTTGCCGTAGCAACGGCCAACGGCCTGGTGCTTTTCGATGGGTTGGGCAGAAAGCAACAGGTCCTTGGCCGCGCAGATGGCCTTTTAGCCGATCACATTACTGACGCCGCTCTTTACGGCAACGGTATGGTGCTGGCCACGCCCGCCGGGCTGACTTTCCTCGATAACTCCGGTCCGCGCAGCCTCTACGCCTTTCACGGTCTGGTCAACAATCACGTGTACGCAGTGGCAGCCGCGGGGAAAGAAGTGGTTGCGGGCACGCTGGGCGGAATCTCGGTGCTCGAAAATGAGAATATAGCGGCGAATTACACGGTGGCCACGCGCGGCCTCTCGCACAACTGGATCTCCGGCATCGTGCGCACCGGCAACGATTGGGTGGTCGGAACGTATGGCGGAGGGATCGTGCGCCTGATGGCCGACGGCCACTTCGAGCCCTTTGACGTCGCCACCGCGAAGTTCGAAGTTTATCCCAACGCCATGCTGGTCACGGACCAGCATATTTTTGCGGGCACACTCGGCCGCGGACTTTACGTTTACAACCGCAGTTCGAACCGCTGGAGCGTGATCACCGCCGGGCTGCCTTCGCTCACGGTCACGGCTCTGGCTGCGGGCAATGGCGTCATTTATGTCGGCACCGATAACGGTCTGGTGCGAATTCCGGAGCAAAATCTGCCATGAAACGGCTGCTCACTCTGATCGTCGTCTTCCTGCTGGTCTCGTCGCTCACCTGGGGTGACGCGGGCGTCCTCATTCCACGCGATAAAGCCCAGCCTGATCCTGCCATCCTGTCGCTTGAGGAGATGGAGATCACCATCCGCATCGACAACTCCGATGCCCGCGTCTTCGTCAAGCAGATCTTCGCCAACCACACCAGGAATATCGAAGAAGGGAATTACGTCTTCGCGCTGAACAGCCACGCTACGGTCTCTGACTTCGCCACCTGGGACGGCCCGGTGCGCATTCCGGCGGTGATCCTGGAGCGCAAGCGCGCGGAAGAGATCTACAACGAACTGAAGCAGCAG
>DASTJB010000078.1:0-4777 GCA_035717005.1 Candidatus Angelobacter sp. | reverse complement strand
AGGACCAACGCCGGATAGCAGGAGCAATTGCGGTGAGCCAATGGCCCCGGCACAAAGAATGATCTCGCGCGCAGCCCTTTCCTGAGCGCTGTTGCCTCCATGCTGGAAGCTGACAATGGCCGCGCGCCTGCCTTCGAAGTAAATGCCGAAGACCTGAGCATCGGTGCGGACAGTCAGGTTCGGACGCGACGCCGCCGGGCGCAGAAACGCCGCTGCCGCGCTGTGCCGTTTGCCGTTCGACTGCGTGACCTGGAAGAAGCCGAAGCCTTCCTGCTCTTCGCCATTGAAGTCCTGATTGCGCCGGTAGCCGGCCTCCTCACCGGCGGCGATGAACGCTTCCGAAAGAGGATTCACGCAACGCAGGTCGGTTACGCTCATCGGGCCGGCAGCGCCGTGATATTCCGATGCGCCACGTTCCTGGTTTTCCGACTTCTTGAAGAAGGGAAGAACGTCCTGATAGCCCCAGCCGGGATTGCCCAGGTCGCGCCAGCCGTCGTAGTCGGCGCGATGGCCGCGAATGTAGATCATCGCGTTGATGGAGCTGCTGCCGCCCAGAACCTTGCCCCGCGGCCAGTAGAGAGTGCGGTTGTTCAGCGCCGCCTCGGGCTCGGTGTAATATGCCCAGTCATTGCTGGTTTTGAACAGCTTTGAGAATGCCAGAGGAATATGAATTTCCTTCTGCTTGTCCGGGCCTCCGGCCTCGAGCAGCAGGACCTTTACTTTGGGATCTTCGCTCAGGCGGTTGGCGAGCACGCATCCGGCCGAGCCGGCGCCGATAATGATGTAGTCATACATGGGGAACTCCGTCGGGCAGACGAAATTGTAGCGCGAACCGCCGCCGGCGGCGTTTGAAGTTTGGCCGGCTGGGCCGGATTGCGGTTAGATCTCCGCGAACAGCATGTGCTGGGCCTTGCTGCGGGCCTTGCGCTTCCAGGCCAGAAACAGCTCCGCATAGGAAAGAGTAATGTAGCGGTGGTGTGCGATTTCCAGTCGCTGGGCCGTGGCGTCGATCCACTCCGGCGGCCCTTCGATCTCCCCATAATTCCCGATGGGCGTCTCATCGAGCACCACATGGCCGGTGCCGTCGGTCCATTCGCTGCGGTATTTCTCGTAGCTGAAGCTGGGCTTGAAACCAAGCGCCTCGATGATCCGGGCTGCGGCCTGGCCGTTTTCCAATCGCGTTTCGATCTCCCGGCGCGATTTGTGCCGCCCCGGCGTGGCCTTGCTCTTGTCCTTGTAGGTGAGGGTCCATTCCTGGCCATATTGGCGGAGTCGCACCAGGGCGCCCCGGCGCCGCAGTTTGCCCCTCTGGTCATAAAGGGTGTTCAACTCATGGGTCCGTGGGGTGACTTCGCGAAATCCGGCTCCTTCAAGGCGGCTGGTGAGCGCTTCGATATCGTCTATCTGGAACTTGATCTCAACTTCGCGGTCAGAAGCCATGCCAGCCCAGTATAAAGGTGAGGCGGCTATTCCGAGAGCTTGGCGGCGAGGCCGACTTGCGTGCCGAGCCGCTTGACATAGGAGCAAGGAAATCTTGACCCAGACGGAGGTTCATGGCGGTTTGGAGCGAAGCGACATAGATAGTGGGCAGGCTTTTCAAGCCCAGAGCCGTCTAATTGAGGTGCGGTCAGACGGAAAACGAAATATATTTCTAAATTTCAATTAGAATCAACAACTTACAACGAAAATCATTAGTAACCTGGGAACAACAGCTTTAGTACCCGTTGGCATCTAAGTTCGGGTACAATTGTTAAGGTAAGAAACTTAGTGCGCACACTTCTAGAGGAAAGAACCAGTGGTAAAAGAGACACGCTGCGAGTTTTGAGGAGAAGAGAAGGATTTCGTTCTTCTCTTTGTAATACAAGGAATTAGCGGCGATTCTTCCGGGACCCCAGATTCTGTACGCTAAGGAGTTTGCATGAACCGAGTACTGTCCATTCTGGCGGCGACCTTAGTTTTTGTCGCCAACGTGGGGGCGGCTCCAGTTCCAAACCACCAACAGCCCCGAGCTAAAACCAGCGCCATCCCCGTGGCCGCAAACGGCAAGACAGCCAGGAAAACGACTAAACCAGAACCCAAACCTTACCAGGTTGGAAACGCCTCCTGGTACGGAAAGCAGTTCCATGGCCGGACAACTGCGAGCGGCGAAGACTTTGACATGTTCGAGCTTACAGCCGCCCATCGGAAGCTGCCCCTGGGTACCTTCGTCAAGGTAACCAACCTGAAAAACGGCAAATGGATCATCGTCCGGATCAATGACCGCGGGCCTTACGTGGGCGACCGGATCATGGACCTGAGCTACAGCGCCGCCCGCATGCTTAACTTCCGCGACGGCGTGGAGCGGGTCCGGATTGACCTGATCCAGCCTGAGAGGATAGCTCTCAACCAGGGTTACGCCGGGCAATAATTCCTAAATCCTCAAAAGCAGGGAATATACTGAGGACATGGCTTCCCAGATGACGGAATCCGTGTCCTCAACCGCATCCGCAGGGATGCGTGAGCGCCTGATTGTTGCTCTGGACGTCTCGACCGCCCGCGAAGCGCAGGCGCTGGTGCAGCGCATTGGCGAAGCTGCCGGGATCTACAAGGTCGGCCTGCAGCTGTTTACCGCCGAAGGCCCGAGTGTGGTCCGGGAGCTGGTGAGTTCGGGCCGGCGCGTTTTTCTCGATCTCAAGTTGCACGATATTCCCAACACCGTGAGCCACGCCGTGAAATCCGCCGTCGAGCTGGGCGCGCACATGCTTACCGTGCACGCCAGCGGTGGGACTGCCATGCTTCGCGCCGCCACCGAGGCGGCCGGTAATCGGCTCCACATTCTTGCCGTAACCGTCCTGACCAGCCTCAATGACGAAGATATGCAGGAGATCGGCGTGTCCGGCAGGGTCGCTGACCAGGCGCTGCGTATGGCCGCCCTGGCAAAGAACACGGGCTGCCACGGAGTTGTGACCTCGCCGCGCGAAGCCCAACTGCTCAGGAAAGAACTGGGCGAGGGTTTTGCCATCGTCACGCCCGGCATCCGGCCCGCGGGAGCCGAGACTCATGACCAGCAGCGCATCGCTACGCCTGCGCTGGCGATTGCCAATGGCGCCAGCCACATCGTGGTCGGGCGGCCGATTACCGCGGCCCCCGATCCTGCCGCCGCCGCTCAAGCGATTATTTCTGAGATGGAGATGGCAAAAGCCGGCAGGTGACGCCGTTCTCCCTTTAGCACTACAATCCTCCTGAAGAGGTGTCCTTATGCGACGCTTGGCATTTTTCCTGTGTGCCGCAACCCTCGCCGCCGCGGCACAGAGCAATCCTGACCAGAATCAATCTGCGCCGAGCGCGACCACACCGGCCGCGACTTCGACAGCGCTGAAACAGCTCACAGTCCCCGCCGGCACCGAAGTTCCTCTCATCCTGAAGAGCGCCATTGACACCAAGAACACCCGCGTCGGAGACGGAGTGTATTGCCAGACGGCTTTTCCCGTTGTCATTGACAACGTGATCGCGATTCCCGCCGGAACTTATGTCAAAGGCGAAGTGGTGAAGGCGCAGCGCGCCGGCAAGATCAAGGGCCGCGCGGAAATTCAGTTCAAGTTCACCACGCTGATCTTCCCCAATGGCTACACCGTTGATGTGCCGGGAACGATTCATCACGATTCCGGATCGGGCAATGCCAGCGTGGATGATGAAGGCAGGATCAAGGCTGATTCGCAGAAGGGTAAGGATGCAACCACGGTCGCCAAAGGAGCGGGCGTCGGCGCGGCCGGCGGGGCAATCATCACCGGAAGCCGAGCAGGTGTGCTGAGCGGGGCGGGGATCGGCGGGCTGGCCGGCCTGGCGACCGTGTTGATGACACGTGGGCAGGATCTGCGCATCGAGCCGGGCACCTCGGTCAAGATGCTGCTGCAACGGCCGCTTACGGTTGACGTGGTGCCGTTCGATGCGAATCGCGCCGCAACTGAGGTTGTTCCCCATGCGAGCAACAACAACCGTCTTCCCACCACAGCAACTCCGAAGTAAACCTCTAATCACAGTTTCAAAAACCAGGTGTCCTGCGCCGCAGGACACCTGGTGTTTCTCGCTGGGATAAAGCCCGGTCTGCGTGTGTCATTCTGCGATTTTCCAATTTCAATATCGTTAAATTCCAGTGCCTACTGAATTTGGAATACCTGCGCAGCTTTCGAAACGTAAATCGCTCAATCAGCAGCCAATTGGGAGAATTCTAAGAATGGAACTAAGAATGCACAAAACAATTTCAACTTCGTCGCGCACTACGAACGAAGTCTATTAAGCAAATTCCGCAACTCTCCTTATTTTATTTTGGTCTATTTTCAGTTCTCGAATGCATAGCATTGCCGTTTCCTTAGGAGGGAGATGAGATGTTAAACAAGCGCGCTTTTTCCCCGTGGATGCTGCCGCTACTGTTTTTGCTGTTCGGAGCGGTCGCCTTCGCCCAAACCACCGCCAGTATTCAAGGAACCGTTACGGACCAGAGCGGCGCTGCCATCGCCGGCGCTAAGGTCACCGTGAAGAACTCAGCTCAAGGAATTGAGCGCACCACGCAGACAAATGCTACTGGCTCGTATGAAGTGCCAGCGCTGCCCCCGGGGAGATACTCCGTTCAGGTCCAAATGGGCGGATTTGAAACGCATCTGGCAAAAGATCTGGTGCTCGAGGTGGCCAAGGATTCTGTCCAGAATTTCAGCCTGAAAGTTGCTACCTCCAGTGAAATCGTTACCGTTGAAGCAACGGCGCCGATGATTGAAACGACCACAGCGACTGTGGGCCAGAC
>DASTJB010000077.1:0-24526 GCA_035717005.1 Candidatus Angelobacter sp. | reverse complement strand
TCCCAAAATTGCCATGATTGCCAAAATCGCCGAAATTGGGGCAAAACCACAGAGGGCACGAAGGAACACGGAGGGATTGTGATCGGAAAAGGGACAAAGCGTATCTGTTCAGCGGCTGAAGCCGTCCAGGTACCTGATCTTACCGCAGGCCTCCGCCCCAGCCCGCGCAAAATCGGCGCGGTCCGGGGGCCCCTAAAGGCCTGCTCCACCCCGCGGCTCTACAACAAAAGGCGCACCCTTTCGAGTGCGCCAGTTAGCTCTGGAACAAGCTTACTCGCCGTTCTGTTCGCCGCCTTCGGCGGCGTGCAGCACGCGGAAGCCGCTCCCGCCGTTCGACCAGATCAGCACCAGCGCGTCTTTGCCTGCGGGCACGTTGCCCAGTTCGCGTTTGACGTCGTCGGCGCTGGCCACCGGCTTGCGGTTGACCTCCAGGATCACGTCACCGCGAGTGAGACCCGCATTGTCAGCCGGGCTGCCGGGAACAACGTTTGCGATCACGACGCCCTTCACCTCGCTGGGAAGCTGGAGCTGGTCACGCAGGTCAGGCGTGAGGTCCTGCAATCCGACGCCCCAGCGCGCCTTGCCCTGCGTCGCGCCGGAGCCGGAGTTTGCAGCCTCTTCCGCCTTCTTGTTGATGGACTCGAGCGTCACGGGGACTGTCATGCTCTTGCCGTCGCGGATGATGCCCAGCATGACTTTGTCGCCGGGGCGGTGCGAGCTGATGGCGGCCTGGAGCGCGCCGGAGTTGTCCATCTTCTTGCCATTCAGTTCGGTGATGACATCACCAACTTTCACTCCGGCTTTGGCCGCGGGCGAGCCCGGTTCAACCTGGCTGATCAGCGCGCCGCTGGCGTTCGAAAGATGGAAGAAGCCGGCGTTTTCCGGCGTGACGTCATTGATGCCGATGCCCATGCGCGCGTGTTCGATCTTGCCGTCCTTGAGCAGCGTGTCGACCACCGGCTTGGCGATCTGCGTGGGAATGGCGAATCCCATGCCGGCAAAGCTGCCCGAAGGCGAGATGAGAAACGTGTTGATGCCCACGACTTCGCCGTGCGCGTTCACCAGCGGCCCGCCGGAGTTGCCCGGGTTGATGGCCGCGTCGGTCTGGATGAACTCGCCGGGCTTGCGCGCGTCGTCAGAGTACGGGTTGGGGCGGTTCAGCGCGCTCACGATCCCGCGAGTCACGGTGAATCGGAAGTTGAATGGATTGCCGAAGGCCAGAACGGTTTGTCCGGGCTTGAGCTGTGTGGAGTCGCCCCAGGGGAGGCTCGGGAAACCGCTGCCGTTGATCTTGATCACCGCCAGGTCGGTCATCGGGTCGGCGCCGATCAGCTTGGCCGCCAGCACGCGGCGATCGTTGAGCGTCACCCGAATATCGGTCGCACCTTCTACCACATGGTTGTTCGTGACGATGTATCCGTCCGGCGAAATAATGATGCCGCTGCCCAACCCATGCTCAACCCGCGGCTGCGGACGCATCCCGCGCTGTCCCTGCGGCCCCCCCTCCGGTCCAAAGAAAGGCCCGAAGAACCGCCGGATCTCGTCCTGATCATCGCCCGAGATCTGCTGCTGCCGCGGCTTTGCCGCTACTGTCACGTTGACTACTGCCGGCGTCACGTGCGCCGCCAATTTTTCCATCGCCTGGTCCAGCGCCGTGATTGCGCTCACGCTGTTGTCGTCCAGCGCCGGAGCTGCCGCCGCCGGAGCTGCCGCGCTCGCCATCGCAGGCCTGGTAAATTCGTAGGTTCCAAACCCGGCCGCCAGCGCCAGCGCCAATGCCGCCGCCACCGTCCGCTGCTTGAGAAACTGTTTCCATCGTTCCATCATTTTCATAACTGCTTCACCTCCTGATTCTTATTGCGATATAAAATTCAACTTCCTACTTCGATCTCACACTCGCTCCTGCTTCCTTCCTCGTTGCTGACAGCATTCCGCTCTATCAAAATCCCTCTTCTCCGATGACCCGATGTTCCGATGTTCCGATGTTCCGATTCTCCAACTAATCATTTAGTTTTTCGATCCCGAAACAATTCCTCGTCCACTCAACGCCTGTTTTTAGATTTTTCTTGGAATTTGTTTCTGCGGCTTCGCCTGCGTCACGCTGATCTCGATCACCCGCACCTGCCACTGCTGCGGCCCGGTCGTCGCGTCGCCCTGCATCACCACCATCACATACTGCTCGCGGACCGTCACGTACTCCGTCGCCGGTCGCGGCTCCAGGCCCGCAAGTGCCATCGTCATGCGCGGAATTTTGTTTTCCGCGCGAAGATTCTCGAGTGTGCGGATCGCCTGCTTATGACTCGTCTTCCCGCGCGACTTCATACCCACTCGCAACGGCCGCGCCTCTCCATTACTCAGCTTCAAATTCGCCGGCACATATTGCGGCGCGTCTGCGCTCGAGTTGCGCACCGTCTTCATTCCCACGGAACTCGGCGCCATGCTCCCGCTCGCCACCACCGGCGCAGAACTTTGCGCCGCCTGCCCGGAATCGGCAAATCCAATCAGCTGCGGCCCTTGTGACGCCGTAAACACGCACAGCCCCGCCACCACAACCACTGCCGGAACTGCCGGTTTCCACGCCCGCACAGCCTGCGGCCGCTTCGGATCCAGAATCTTCGCCACGCGTGCCGTCAGCTGCCGCACGCGATCCACCGCTGCCTGCGCCAGCGCCAGCTGCCGCCTCAGAAAACTTCTCTCCGCCACGTGTGCCAGGCATTCGGCGTATCCCCGTGCCGATCCGGACTGCGCCAGCACCGCGTCGTCGCACGCCATCTCCCGCTCCAGCGCCAGCGTGCGCTCGATCCACCACACGCTCGGCACAAAAAACAGCAGCGCCTTTACGATCTGCTGTGCCAGGTTGGTCCAGTCATCGCGCCGCCGCAGGTGCTCCAGCTCATGCAGCAGGATGTACTTCAGCTCTTCTGCCGGTGTTTCGTCCATCAGCCACTGCGGCAGTATGATCGCCGGGCTCAGGAAGCCGATCGCCGTCGGTACTTCCAATCGCCGTGAAACCTTGAGTTCCACCGTTCGCAAACTCTTGAACTTTTCGACCATCGCGCGCAACTCTGGGCTCAGCCGGCCCAACGCGAGTTCCGCTGCTTCCGACCGTAGTCTCCGCACCTGCCACAGCGCCACCGCCACGCGCACCAGCCCGGCTGCGGCGATCACTCCCCACACGACAATAATGTAGCCGGCCCAGGCGGCTGAAACTCTCACCACCGCGTCACTCGAACCTTGTCCTCCGTGTCGGAACCACACGCCCAGCACCGGCAACAGGGCCGTGATCAGCAGCGTCACAAACCACACCGCAAAACTCGTGCGCGAATCTTTTCTGGGAAAGATCCGCAACAGCAGCCAAACCGCCACCGCAAGCAACGTCCCAACACCCAGACTGAAGAGCAGCCGTTCCGCCGCCAGGGACGCAATCGCTTCAAAGCTCATGCGTTCTCCTTCGCGGTATCTATGACCCGTCTCATGCGCGCCAACTCTTCAGCATCGATGCTTTTGTCTTCCAATAGATTCAACAGCAGCAGCTCGCGTGAGTTCTTAAAAAATTTTCCCAGCAGGTTCCTGATCTCCACCCGCGTGGCCTCATTTCGCCCCACCAGAGGCATATACACGTGCGCCCGGCCTTCTTTCACGTGCTGCACGTATCCTTTTTTCTCGAGAATCCGGATGGTCGTTAGAACGGAGTTGTACGCCAGCGCCGGCTTCGGCGGCAGCTCTTCCAGAATGGCGTGGACAGTCGCCGGCCCCTTCTTCCACAGCACCTCCATCAGCCTCAGTTCGGCTTCGGTCAGGGTTGGCGACTTCTTCGGCGGCAAGCTTCCTTACTCCTCGGGAGATTTCCTGTTACCTGATTTAGACGCATCGAAAATCAAATAGTAACTAATTATTTAGTTATTTTTCAACAGGCAGAGCACCATGCTCCCATCCCCTCAGCAAACAGCTTATTTTCAAAAGGTTAGGATTTTCTACCACCAGCAATTGCCGGTCTTCGCTTAGCGCAACTTTGTTGCCGCCATTTAGGGTTGAGGTAGGCGGAATCGTGCTGAAGCGGGTGGAGCTAAAGGCTAAGAGCTAACGGCTAGGTTCTACCTTCCCGCGCCCTTCATTTGCTCAAAGCCTCCCCTGTGTTCTTCGATCAACTCCAGCAGATGCACCTGCACCAGCTTGACTGCCTCAAACAGGTTCTGGACGCCGTGGGTCTGCCAGGTCAGCCCTTCGCGCTCGATGTCCGCTCCCAGCTCCTTCAGCATCTGCGTGGCCCGGCGCAAGCGCTCCGCGACCACAAACGAGAGTACCTTTTCCAGGTTCTCTTCTCTCTCGCGTGCGTTCAGCAGTTCGTTCACTGTCCAGGCGGTAAGGCGGGCGTTGTCCAGCACGTTGCGGAACTCCTGCAACTGCACCTTGTCCGGCAGTTGCCCGGATTTAAGCTCATGCTCAACTGTTCTCAATTCAGCTGTCAGGTGACGCAAACGTTCGGCGAGAGGTCCGGAAGAAGCATCGCTCATTTGATGAACTACTCCGTCAATATACCGCGCTTGTCCCCACACTATCGCAATGCGATTCCCTGGGTACACTAAAAAAACGTAGGGAGTGCCTTCCTGGTGATTACTTTGGTTTTCCCCGCGCCCTGAGCGCACAAGTCTAAACGGGATCCCCGGAACCAGGGCTCCCGGATCGCGCCGCTTTTGCGCGATCTGGGGTGGAAATGCGCAATGTCCTGCACTCCTCAACCATCCGCCTATTGCCGGTGCAGCGCGTAGCTGCAACTCGGTGCGCTCGTTTCTGGCCTGAGGAGCAACTTTTTCCCATTCTCCACTACAGACCACGTCCACGTAGAACTCTTCCGCCCTTTGGGCCACTCGGGAAGGAGCGTCAGTTTGTGGTTCTTCGTATCATTTTCAAACCGGCCGCTAAGGAAAGTTCCGGCGGCTATGCCCAGCTCCCTTCCGATCCAGAATTGCTCGTCTACATGAAATTTCCACGTCAGCCCTGCGATGCGGCGGCCCGGCTGGTCCAGTGCTTTCAACTCTGTCATGTCACCGCATGTGGGCTCAGATTCAATCATCCAGCTCCCGATGAACGGGTACATCTCCGCCCGAAACACCCACAGCTTCGCCGTGAGCGTCCGTCGCCCGTTATCCACATTCGCGCGAACGGTTGCAGAGGACCCATGCGCCACTTCCGCCTGTACCGTGATCTTTCCCGAACTCGCATCGATGGCAATTCCCTTCACCGCCGGCTCAATCCGCCAGGTGACCTTCGCTTTCAGCGGATACAGCGGCCCATCCGGTACCGGATATACCACCTGCGCCTGATACGTGCTGCCCGCATTCATCTCGATCGGCGAATCCGGCCCGATCATCGCGTTCTGAAACGCCCAGTCATTCGCCTTCTGCGCCGCGCACGCGCCGGCGCCGGCCAGGACTATCATCGCGATGCGCACAGTTCGTATCCTCATTATTCTCATTTCCTCAATTTGAATGCACTTGCGCCGAAGCCCACGGATCTCTCAAACCCATCATCGCCAGCTTCCACTCTCGTTTTTGTTGTACCGTATAAGAATATGCTGGCGAGCCCGGCTTGCGCGGCGAGCCGGCTGCTTCAGGAGCACATAGATATGCGAATCGAGAATCATAAGCGGTTTGGAGCGAAGCGACATGAATGAAGAACCCTGGTTGCGGGGTACGCTTACTGAAGTTCCCGCCCTCCAGCGCGCTGTGCTGCACGCGCTCGAGCTCGCCCGTGAAGACCTGGAGCGCTGGTGCGACGGCCTCAGTGACGAAGAACTCAACGCGCGGCCTGCGGGCATCGCTCCGGTGGCCTTTCATCTGCGCCACATTGCCCGCAGCATGGACCGTCTCCTGACCTACGCGGAAGGCCGCCAGCTCTCGCCCGCGCAGATCGCCATCATGAAAACCGAACTCGATCCTGGAGCCACGCGCAATGAGCTACTGGCGGAGATGGTCGTGGCCTTCTCCAAAAGTGCAAAGAGAATCCGCAGCTTCTCACCCAGCCAATTCGAAGAGCCGCGCAAGGTCGGCAAAAAAGAACTGCCTACCTCCGTCGGCAGCCTCCTCGTCCACGTCGCCGACCACACTCAGCGCCACGTCGGCCAGGCGATCACGACAGTAAAGGTCGTCATCGCACAACGGCACTAGAATGCGACTGCATTGGGCACTCGAATCTATAATCGTCTGCTTTTAATGCTTACGCGTACAATAGGCCAGCTTCTTAAAGGAGGCCCCGGTGATTTCTCGCAGAAATTTTCTTACGGCGGCCGGAATGGCGGCACTCGCGCCATCCTTGTCGTGGGCAGCCCACGAATTTCCTGCACTCCTCGATCACATCATTTTAGGCTGCAATGAACTTGAAGGTGGTATTCGTTTTGTGGAAGAGCGCACTGGAGTGCGGGCTGCGCTCGGTGGAGTCCACCCCGACCGAGGCACGTCCAATGCTCTCTTGTCGCTCGGAGATCGCCACTATTTGGAGATCATAGCCCCCGATCCAAACGCTAAAGCCGTTCAAGCCTGGGCTGCCCGTCAATTGGGGGTCTTGAAGGGTCTGGCGAATCCGCGCCTGATAGGATGGGCTGTGCATCCCAACGACATTGAGGGTTTGGCCAGGAAACTCCGGGAATCTGGCCTGCAAATCCTGGGACCCTGGCCCGGCTCGCGGACACGAGCTGACGGGCGCATTGTGACTTGGAAGAGTTTTAGTCTCGCCGATGATCGTAACGGCTTGCTCCCGTTCTTCATCGAATGGGGCAAAGACTCAGTCCACCCTTCATCTGATGCGCCAGCCGGCTGTCAGATTGAGCGGTTCGCCATAACAGATCCAGATACCGCTGAACTGTCCAAGGCACTTCGTCGCATTGAGGTAGATGCTCCGGTCGAAAACAGCCCAACGCCCAAACTACATCTGCGGATCGTGGGATCGAAGGGAGCGCTTGAAATTACTTCCTGAGCCCCATAGCGATTTCGTAGGTTGGCAACAGTTGGCGTAACATCCCGAGTTCAGTCGAGAGGATTCCACGATAAACTGCAGGAAAGCAGCTTAAGGGAAGTTCATGTCATCCGAAAACCAAACCACCGCCGCTCCCGTCCAGCGCATCCTGGCCGCGGCCCGCTTCGCCGCGGAAAAACATGTGCTGCAAAAACGCAAAGGCCAGAACCAGGAGCCTTACATCAATCACCTGATTGAAGTTGCCGAGCTCATCGCGGCCAGCAGCAACACCTTCGATCCCGAGCTGATCATGGCCGGCTTTCTCCATGACACGGTCGAAGACACCGGCGTCACGCTCACGGAACTGGAACAGCTCTTCGGCGCCGACGTCGCCTCCCTCGTCGCCGAAGTCACCGACGACAAATCACTCCCCAAGGAACAACGCAAGCATCTTCAGGTCAGGAACGCGCACAAAAAATCCGCCCGCGCCCAGACCCTCAAACTCGCTGACAAAATCTCCAACCTCCGCTCCATCCTCGCCAGCCCGCCCGTCGGCTGGGGCCTCGAACGTCAGCGCCAGTATTTCGAATGGGCCAAAGACGTAGTCGCCGGCCTCACCTCGCCCAATCCGCTGCTCAAGCAGGAATTCGAAAAAACGTACAAGCAAATCTCACAGCTCAAAGAGGGTTAGCGATAAACTCTGCGTTTGCTGTCCATCATCGGAGCTGACACGGATACCCCAAGCGTCTAGATTGCGCCCGGTCCCTCCATTGCTTCTTCTACTTCTGCGTGTCAAAGATTCTAGTCGTCACGACGAGAATGTTGCGGGACTGAATGCTGACTGCTGAATGCTGACTGCTGTTCTTCCAGCCATCCCTTTCCTTGAGCTCTGCATCACAAACCGGCAACTCCACTCGTCAAAAATCCAGCTCTGGATTCGATTCTGCTCGCATCGAACCTAGGAATGACGCGAATGCCAAAGCTCGGGCTCGGGCTCACGCTCTTATTCATTCTCATCATCGGCCCAGCGCGGAACGTTAGCGCGCAGGAAACTCCCATTCTCACCAAATTCATTTCTGAACTTGACCAGCCCGCCGGCTCCTTGCCGCTCCTCTCGCCCACTGAGCTTCTGGTGCGGATGGGTCAGCAGATCGATACCACTGACCTCGACTGCTCCCACTTCGTGCAGTCGCTGTTCGAGCGTGCCGGTCTCTACTACGGATACGCGCCATCGCGCGTCCTCTACGCGGGCATGACTGGATTCAAGCGCGTCTATCATCCTCAAGCCGGTGACTTGATCGTGTGGCCCGGACACGTCGGCATTGTGGTTGATCCCGAGGAAGAGACTTTTGTGAGCGCGCTGCGCTCGGGTGTGAAGACCGCTTCCTACACCTCGCGATATTGGAAGCGCCGCGGCCATCCACGCTTCTTCCGCTATTTGGGCGACTCATGGGCGTCCGACCAGCGCGCCAACCGTAGCATCAGCGGCGCAAACTGAAGGACAATACTTGTGGACTGCAGAGCCTGCCCTGAGCTTGTCGAAGGGCGCGCTCGCCCGCGCTGGAAAACCGCCTACTTCGCCGCCCCGACCGTCTCCGCTCCGCGCTTCTCCGAATACCACTCCACTGTCCGCCTCAGCCCCTCTTCAAAACCAACTTCCGGCGCGTAACCCAGATGCTTCTGCGCCAGGCTGATGTCGGCCAGCGAGTGCTTTACATCGCCGGCGCGCTCCGCCGCATGCTTCGCTGCGCCGTTGAAGCCGATGATCCGCCGCAGCATTTCAAACGTCTGGTTCAGCGAGAACCGCGTTCCGGTCGCGACGTTGAACATCTTCCCTGAGACTCCGGGCGCCAGGCACGCCTTCAAATTCGCCTGCACTGCATTCGCGACGTAGGTAAAATCGCGGCTCTGCTCGCCATCGCCAAAAATTGTCGGCGCCTCGCCCTGCTGCATCCGCGTGATGAACTTGGCCAGCACCGCCGAATACTGCGAGTTCGCGTCCTGCCGCGGACCAAAAATGTTGAAGTAACGCAGGCTCACCGTCTCCAGCCCGTACACTTCCGCGAACGCCTGCATGTAATATTCGCCCGTGAGCTTCTGCACCGCGTAGGGCGAAATCGGCCGTGGAATCATCGCCTCATGTTTGGGCAGCGTCTCGCTGTTGCCGTAGGCCGACGACGAAGCCGCATACACCACGCGTTTCACTCCGGCGTCGCGCGCCGCCAGCAGCAGGTTGAGCGTTCCATTCACGTTGACCGAATGCGTCAGCTCCGGCTCGGCAATCGACTTCGGCACCGATGGCAGCGCCGCCTGGTGAATCACGTAATCGATCCCCTGGCACGCTGAGGCCAGTCCTGCCTGGTCCAGCAGGCTCACGCCGCGAAAATCAATCTGGCTCTCGATGGCGGCAATGTTCTCCCACTTGCCCGTGGAAAAATCATCCAGGCCGCGAACGCTCTCGCCTTTCTCCAGCAAGCCGCGCGCGATCGCCGACCCGATAAAACCCGCAATTCCCGTCACCAGATACTTCGCCATAGATCTCCCTGACACTCGCAGACAAAAAGGGGCAGAGTTGGCAACTGGGAGGTCCAATTGACCAACTTACCAGGTTACCAACTTACCAGATTTTAGTTGACTTTCGCGCGCAGGACGCTTTCCCGCGCCGCCGGCGACAGCCCATGCTGTTTGATCTTGTACAGCAGCGCCTTGTAGCTGATGTTCAACTGCATGGCCGCGACCTTGCGGTTCCAGTTTGCGTCTTCCAGCGCGCGCTGGATCTCCCGCGCCTCAGCGTCATCTTTCAGGCTGCGCATCATCGCTTTCAGGCCGCGCCCGCTCGCCGCCGGCGCACCCTCCAGCTCGCCGCCCTCGTTCGAGCGCATGCGCATCTCTTCGATGATCTGGTTCTCGTCCTCGAGCACCAGGTAGCGCTTCACCAGGTTGCACAGCTCGCGCAGGTTGCCGGGCCAGTGGTAGCGCATGCACTCCTGCACCAGCCGGTCGGAAACCGAAGGCGCGTTCTTCCCGAACTGCCGCGCCAGGTTGTTCATGTAATACCGCAGCAGCACCGGGATCTCTTCGCGGCGCTCGCGCAACGGCGGCACCGTCAGCGTAAACGCGTTCAACCGGTAATAGAGGTCCTCACGCAACCGGCGCTCGGCGATTGCCTTCTGCACGTCGATGTTCGTCGCCGCCAGCACTCGCGCGTCGGCAGTGATGTTGGCCCGCCCGCCCAGCCGCGAGTACGATCCGTCCTGCAGGACGTGCAGCAGCTTCGCCTGCAATCCCGCGCTCATCTCGCCGATCTCATCCAGCAGGATCGTGCCTTTGTGCGCCAGTTCGAATTTGCCCGGCTTCGACTTGTTGGCGCCGGTAAACGCTCCGGCTTCGTAGCCGAACAACTCGCTTTCCAGCAGCTCCGCCGGCAGCGCCGCGCAGTTCACCTTCACCAGCGACCGGTGCGCGCGCACTGACATCTTGTGGATCAGCCGCGCCAGCACTTCCTTGCCCACGCCGCTCTCACCCAGCAGCAGCACCGGCACGTCCACCTTCGCGATCAGCGCCGCCTGGGCGCGTATCTGTTTCATCGCCGGGCTCGCCGCCAGGAAGAAAAGATCGTCGTCGATCTCATCCACCATCTCGCTGCCCTTCGCGGGCGGCACAGCCACGGGCTTTTCCGCCTCGTCCGGTCCCAGCGCCTTGCGCACTGCCACCTGCAATTGCGGCGGCAGAAACGGCTTGGTCAGATAATCCGATGCCCCCAGCTTCATGGCCTGCACCACTTTGTTCGTATCGTTGATGCAGGAAACCATCACCACCTTCTGGTCGGGCCGGAGTTTCTTGCAGCTTTCCAGTGTCTGGAGTCCGTCCATTCCCGGCATGACCAGGTCCAGCACGATCAGGCTGGGTGCTGGTCCGCGGTTGATCCGCTGCAACGCCTCTTCGCCGCTCGCGGCGGTCTCGACGTTGTAGTGCTCGATCTCCAGCAGCGTCTTGGTATAACGAAGTACACTCGGCTCATCATCGACGAGCAGTATGTTTGGCGCGCCCACGTTACTTCTCCTATTTGGACTGAGACAACAAAAGGGAGAACTTGCTTCCCCTCCCGAGCTCACTCTCCACCCAGATCATTCCACCGTGTGCCTCGACCAGACGCCGGGCGATGGCCAGTCCTAACCCGGTTCCGCGAGCAGATCCTCCGGGCAACTGGACAAAGTCGCCGAAGATCTCGTCATGGTGCTCGGGCGCGATGCCCGGCCCCGTATCGCTTACGTCAATGCGCACCGCATTCTCGATCCTGCGCTGCTCTTTTCTTTCCATGTTGAACAAGAACTCGCTCTGCGCCTTCCGCCGCTCCCAGAAGCATGGTGTCATGCTCACGATCACCGTCCCGTGCGCCGGCGTGTACTTCAGCGCGTTCTCCACCAGGCTCGACACAACGTGCTGCAGCTTCAGCGGCTCGATCCGCGCCCGCGGATTCCCGCGCGCCGGATGAATTTGATACCGCAGCGACTTCTGGTTCGCCGTCGCTGACCAGTAATTGAAAATCTCTTCCACATGGCGGTTCACGTCCGCCGACTCCAGGCTCTCCGCTTTTCCCCGTCCCGCCTTCAGTTCCTGTAACAGCAGCAGGTTCTGGATCAGCTTCTGCAGCCGCTCCGCGCTCTCCTGGATCTCTCCCAGCACCTGCCTCTGCCGGTCGTTGACCGGCCCCAGATGTCCGCTGCGCATCAGGTCTGCGTATCCCAGCATCACCACTAATGGAGTTTTGAATTCGTGCGCGGCTGAAACCAGCGGGAAAGCCGAGGGCTCGACTTCTTCATGCCCGCACCGCAACTGCCGCCGGCGCCGCTCCGGAGGAACAACCTCAACGATCGCCTCGGCATTTGCCCCGCATTGCGCAGCGTGCTGCCCGGAAATCACTGCTTGATGGCACACCGGACACTGCACCTCGCCGGTCTTGCCGTATACCGTCTCCATTTTTTCCGTCCACCCGTCAATGCCCGGCTTGGGCCCCGAGCACTTTCCTTAGCAGTTTCGATCGGCTGGTCCTGGGCAATGCTTAACTAAGAATTCTAGAAACCCGGTTCCTACTCTGCCTGTGATCGCAATCACACGTTAGTGACTTCGTTTGCACAAGTTGTTACTTTCCTTGCGTGAGATACCGATCGCAATCGTCGCGCCAGGAACTTCGGACAAATATTTTTGAGTGGAGTGAAAAGCGCTGCTTACACGGCATCGCCGCATGCAGCCTACTTAGAAGTAGTGTCGAAGTGATGGAGCCCGTTGCACTCCATCGCATCCACAACCCGGGAAAGATTGGGCTGAAAACATTTTCTTACCCCTCCCAGGTGTCCGCTTCCGTCGATACGCAACGCTCGATCTCAATTGGCCGCCTTCGTGACTTGACTTCACTGAAAGCAACTGGGGCGATTGAAACCCAAACCTGCGAGTCGTCCACTTGGTCTATCTGTAAGTGTCCTTTAGTACAATGAACTATAGGACACTATGCAGCGCTTTGCAAGCCCAAAATGTTAGAAATTCTCATAATTTTTGTTAACTAGAATATGCAATCTGTTGCATATTTCAGCTTCCCACGATCGGCCGAGCTCCCAGTTAAACCATACATCTGCAATAACTTACGTATTCTGCAAGATACTTTATTCAAGGCACTTCACTTGCACTCACTCGGGTTGGATATGTCTGCTCTGCACCACGAACCCGGAGTCATAAGAGATTCCCAAATTGGGAATGATCGCCTCTCGGTTCATGCGTGTCACACCTGGGCAGAACTTGACCAGCATCTTCCCGCCTGGAACCGGCTGCTTCAAAGCAGCCCACGTTCCTCCATTTTCATGACGCCCGAATGGCTCGCTTCGTGGTGGCAGGCTTTTTCTGCAGGCAAAGAACTGCTCGCGCTGCTCTTCCATGATGGCGACAACAACATCGTCGCCCTCGCGCCCATGTACACTGAGCAGCAGCGCTTCTGTGGATTGCCGTTGCGAGTATTGCGCTTCGCCGGCGCAGGTTCCGGCGACTCCGACGCGCTCGACTTCATCGTCTCTCCCGGATACGAGCAGGCCTGCGCGGAGGCTTTCCTCGACTGGCTTGCGCACCAACAAACCTTCGACATCTGCGCGCTCGAGACGCTGCCCGAAAACTCCGCGATCGCTCAGCGCTTCACCACGCTCGCGTCCCGCAACAATCTCACCCTCCATTCCGAAACTTGTCCTAACTTCTTTGTCGACCTGCCCGCCAACTGGCCCGATTATCTCCAGACGCTCGAGCCCGCATTCCGTCCTCTGCTCACTCGCTATCCCAGGCGTCTGCACTCGCGCTTTCATGTCTGCATGACCCGCTGCGAGCACGAGAGCGATCTTGCTTCCGGCCTGGACGCGCTTTTTGCGCTGCACCAGATGCGCTGGACCGGCCGCGGCGAGGCTGGAGCGTTCTCCAGCGCCGAGCGCCGCGACTTCTATCTCCGCATGGCGCATGCATTTCAGGCGCGCGGATGGCTCGAATTCTGGCTGCTCAAACTCGACGGCGAAATTGCCGCCGCGCAATTCTGCTTTCGCTACCGCGACTCTGTTTATCTGCTGCAGGAAGGGTTTCACCCGAAATATGCTGCGGAAAAAGTCGGCTACGCGCTCCGCGCCCACGTGCTCCAGCAGCTGATCCAGACCGGCGCCAAACGTTACGACTTCCTGGGCGGTGACGACTCATACAAAGTACGGTTCGGCGCACGGTGCGGAAGTTACGTCACGTTGCGCCTTGCGTTATCGACGCGCGGCCGGCTCTGTCTGGCCTCGCGGCGCAGGAAACAGCAACTCAAACAATCGATGAAACGAATGCTGCCGGCCGCGGCGGTCGCGGCGCTGCGCGGCCGGAAGACCGGACCGCCGCAAAAACAAACCACCGGCTCCACGGAGTGAGAAGGACCCATGTCAACTGCTTATCAGGTAGCTCCTATCAGTCAGAACGCCGTCGCCGAGCGTATCCGTCTCGTCGGCCAGAAAATGGGTGTCTGGAACCACGGTTATGATTTCCCGCGCTTCGCCCGGCAGGTTTTTCGCGATCTCGATTTTCGCAACAAAACCATGATGGAGATCGGCTGCGGTAAAGGCATGCTCTGCCTGTGGGGCGCCATGCACGGCGCGCGCCACGTGGTCGGCCTGGAGCCTCTGGCCGAAGGCGCCTATGATTCCAGCCGGTGCCACCAGGCTTTCCGCTCCATGGCGGAACAACTCGAGCTGCCGCAAGCTCGTATTCTTCCCAACACCGTCCAGGAATTCGACTCGCCCGCGAATTACTTTGACATCGTGCTCTCCGTAGCTTCCATCAATCACCTGGATGAAAAAAGCTGCGTCGCCCTGGGAAAATCGGAAGCAGCCGGCAATCAATACCAGAAGATTTTCCGCGATATTGCACGCATGATGAAGGTGGGCGGAAAGCTCATCATCATCGATGCCGCGCGCCACAATTTTTTTGGCGATCTCCGGATGCGCAATCCCATGTCACCCAACATTGAATGGTTCAAACACCGCCAGCCGGAGTATTGGGCCGGTCTCCTTGGTGAGTGCGGCTTTGGTAACGCGCGCATCCGCTGGTCCAGCGGCAAGCTGCTCCGCTACGCGGGCATCACCACGCTTCCCCGCGTGCTCTCCTACTTCGGACAGAGCATCTTCCGTCTGGAGTTGACGCGTACCGCCTAAGGTGCACCGGAGTTCATAATCCAGCGCAAAGCGTAGTGTGCAATTGATTGCATACTGCGCATTTCTTTGCCTCAGATAAATCTCCGATCTCGAAATTACCTTGTTCTCCTCGACTTGCGGGAATAATTTACATTTTTGATTCCTCCCTCCCGTAGAAATGTTTTGCAACTCCAATGTTTCCAAGCTGCAGCCCAGTGGCGACGGTCGTGCAATCTGTTTCAACACCCTGCACGAACCTTTCACGATTTTCTCTTCCGGGAAGTTTGACTTTTTTGTGGTAGCCGCTCGTCGCGCGCGATGCCGGACACGTCCGTTTTCGCGCATTGCCGAAGGACGCACGACCGCGCACCTGCCAGTGCATGGTCGAACGAGACAGGCGCGCGAGTTTTTAGCGTGAGACGCTAGCCGCAATTGATGAACCGGACAGGAAGCGCATCAGGACACGCCCAATAGTTCATGCCTGGGCTCTTCCGCCATGAGGAGTTGCAGTGCGCAGGATCTCAATCGCAAGCAAATCTTTTGCTTTTTCTCTCATCCTAATTTGTACCTGCCTGGGCGCAGTTGGCTGCGGCGGCGGAGGCATGGGTGCAAGCACTCCTCCTCCGGGCCCGTCTCCGACTCCTTCGCCCGCAACAGGCTCTCCGAGCCTGACCGCCACACCGAACAGTTTGGGGTTTGGATCGCAAGTGCTCAATACACCGGTGACGCTCACCGTCAAAATCACCAACGTAGGGACCGCGGCCGCCAACATCACGCAGAACTCCATCAGCGGGGCCGGCTTCAGCGCCGGAGTCACCACTCCCGTTACGCTGAATCCGCAGCAGAGCGTAAACGTCTCCGTGGTGTTTAACCCTGGAGCTGCGGGCACGGTGAGCGGCAGCTTCACGCTCTCCAGCAACGGCACTGTCATGCTCTCCGTGCCGCTCTCGGGGACAGGGCTGGCGCCGCTGGCTCATTCCGTTGACGTGACGTGGAATGCCAGCACCTCGGCCAGCTTGCAGGGATACAACGTCTATCGCAGCACGGTAAGCGGCGGCCCATATTCAAAGATCTCTGCCACTCTCTCCCCTGCAACATTGCTTTTTACAGACGCCACTCCCCTTTCTGGCCACCAGTATTTTTACGTCGTCACTGCCGTCGATACCAGCGGTGCGGAAAGCGCGGCCTCTACGGAGGTCGCCGTGACTATTCCGACGCCGTGATTTTTTTGTTGTGATTTGTTGAATCGGAGTTTGAATGCGCAGGTTAATTAATATCGTCTCTCTATTGCTTCTTGCGGCCGCGCTGGCTCATGCGCAATCGGCGCCGCCGCGTATCTTCTTTTCCGATCTTGAGAGCGGGCCCAATACCGGCGGGCAGAACAACAAAGGTGTCTGGGTCACTATCTGGGGCAAGAACTTTGGCGCCACGCAGGGCACCTCTACCGTGACCGTCGGCGGTGGCGCGGTCGACAATTATCCGCTCTGGTCTGACGGCAAAATCATCTTCCAGCTCGGCGCCAGCGCAAAGACCGGCAACATCGTGGTTAACGTTCCCGGCGTCGGAACCAGTAATGGCCTGGCTTTCACCGTGCGCCCCGGCAACATCTTCTTTGTCGCCGCTACCGGCAATGACGCCAACACCGGCAGCTTTACCGGGCCGTGGCAGACAATCATCAAGGCCAAGAACACCATCAATGCGGGCGACGTTGCGTACATCGAGAACGGCGTCGCGCAAACCACCGAAGACACTTTTACCGCCTACATCAGCATGGACCGCCAGGGCGCCGACAACTCCGGCACCGCTGCCGCGCCCAAGGCGATCGTCGCCTACCCGAACGCCATCGTGACTGTCGGCGTGGCGGGCGGCCTGCACTACGGCATTCGCACCCCGAATATCGGCACCCATGAAGACTACTGGGTCATCTCGCAGCTGCATATCATCGGCGGCACGCAGGCCATGGACATCGGCGGCGCGGGCTGGCGCGTCATTGGCAATGAAATGCAGTGCCCCGGCGCCGACGACCAGGTCGGCTGCTTTGAAATGAGCGAAGGCGCCAACGCCAAATTCTACGGCAATGAGGTCCATAACGCGGGAATCAATCCGACCTCATCCAAGTTCTATCACGCGGTTTATTTCTCCACCGATTCCAACCACATCGACGTGGGCTGGAACCACATTCACGATAACTTCACCTGCCGCGCGCTTCAGTTCCATTCGTCTCCCCTGTGCAGCCCGACCTGCGGCACCGGTGACACCACGGGCTTCGACCAGTTCGACCTTCATGTACATGACAACCTGATCCACGGTGACAACTGCAACGGCATCAACTTCGCCACCGTCGATCCGTCGAAGGGCCCGGTGGAGGCCTACAACAACGTGATTTACAACGTGGGCCGCATGGATCCGCTGCAGCTCGGCGCGGCCTTTTCCTGCATCTACGTTGCCGGTATTACCAACAACGGCACGCCCGGCACGGGCAGCGTGGAAGTGTTCAACAATTCGCTCTCGGACTGCGCGGCCAATAACTCGGCCAACGCCCAGGGATCGCGCGGCGCCTTTGGCGTCGGCGGCGGCCCGGCCACGCTGATCATGCACCTGCGCAACAACGTCGCGTATCAGCTCGCAGGCGAAATCTATATCGACGGCAGCCTTTCCCAGATCACCGGCGATCACAACCTCTGGTTCGGCGTCGGCAACGGCCCGGCGCAGACCGTGAACAACATCAACGCCGATCCGCAAGTGGTGAACCGCTCGCTCGGCGACTTCCACCTCTCGAGCACCAGCCCGGCTAAGGATACCGGCCTGACCGTGCTGCCGAACAACTCCTTCGTGCCTAACCCCGGTCCGACGATCGGCAATGACAAGGACGGCGTGCTGCGGCCCCAGGGCGGCGCATTCGACCTCGGCGCTTACGAGTTCTTCGCCGGCGCAGGCACGACTCGTCCTAACCCGCCGACCAACGTTCAGGCCATAGTGCATTAGCCTTTTCTGAAATCGCGACCCGTTTCCGAAGTCTCGAGCGAAGCGAGAGATCCCTATTGCCACGACAGTTTTCAGGGTAGGTATTGATGATCCGAATAGGAATTTATGACGGTAGTAGGGTCCCTCGCTCCGCTCGGGATTTCAGGACAACCGCAACAACGCTTTCGCCCGCGCAACTCCATACGTCAAATAAAGCGCCATGAGTGGGAAGAAATCGCCTGATTCCCTGCTCCCGATTACCTGCTTCGTCGCCAATGCTACCGGCGGCAACAACATGGCCCCGATCGCCGCAACCGGCGCCCACCACATGCCCCGGTCGAAGACCGCCCACACCGAGCCCGCGATCGCCGCCAGTGACCCGAACAAGATCCAGCCCGCGAACGCCACAGCCTTCCAATTGTCCGAGCCGGAAATGTTCCGGAGGAAGACCTTCACCACGTGCGTGCCGTGCCACGCCTGCTTGCGGAAAAAGGCGCGCAGGCTCTGCGCCGTTCCCAGATGCACCACGCCGATCTCCGGCACGGCGCGGACCGTCAATCCATTTGCGCGCGCCCGCTCGCACAGCTCGTAGTCCTCGTTGGTCTGAATCGACTCATCAAACCCGCCGATGCGCAGAAAATCCTCGCGCCGCATAATCAGGTCGCCCGCGGGAACATGCGAGACCTCGCCCCGCTTCTCCGCCTCCTGATACCGGTGCCATGTCCTGCCCACCCACGTCGAATTTTCCGGCAGCAGATAATGCGCGCCCACGATCCCTGCGCCCTGCGCCGGAACCAACGCGATCATTCGCTCCAGCCAGTCTTTCGGCGCCAGGCAATCTGCATCCAAAAACGCCACGATCCCGCCCCGCGCCTCCTGCGCGCCGAAATTCCGTAAGGCGGAGATGCGCACGCCACGCTTCTCCAGGATTCGCAAATTCAACCGGTCCCGGAATGATTCAGCAATCTCGCGCGTCCGATCGGTCGAGCCATTGTCGACGAGAATCACCTCGAACCGCTCTTTGGCAAAATCCATCTTCGCCAGCGCCTCCAGGCAGCGCCCGATCATCTTCTCTTCGTTCAGCGCCGGGATAACGATCGAGACCAGCACTGTTCCGGCCGGTGTAGTCCGGTTCGTCGTCGCCGAAATCTGCTCCACCGTAGTCATGCGCTCCGCGCTCCCGCGCCCGAGTCGCCGAAACTCTGCGCCTTCGCCGTGGCAACCAGCGGCCTGCCCAGGACTGCGTCGTACATTGCCCGGTACTGCCGGGCCATCGCTGCCGCCGTGTAATGCCGCGCCACCCACTCGTGCCCTTGCGCAGCCAGGCGCTCGCTCAACGCACCGTCGGCAAGCAAGCGCGCCAGCGCGTCCTTCAACCCGCCGGCATCGCCCGGATTCACCAGCAGCCCCGTCTTGCCGTCTTCAATCACTTTCGGGATCGCCCCGACTCGCGTTGCGACCACCGGTCTCGACGCCGCCATCGCCTCCAGCAGCGTCATGGGCAATCCTTCGTTGAGCGATGGCAGAACAAATATGTCGATCGAGGCATACACGCTCGCCATGTCCGATCGCTGCCCCGCCAGCACCACGCTCTCTCGCAGCCCCTCGCGCTCGATCATATCGGTAATCGCTGCGCGGTCCGGTCCCTCGCCCACAATGATCACCTTCAGGCCGCTGAGAGAGGCTCCCAGTTCGCGCACCGCAGCCAGCAGATGCTCAAATCCCTTTTGCAAATCCAGCCGCGCCACCACGCCAATCACTTTCGTGGCGTCTCCGCGCAGCTCCACCAGCGCCTGGGCGCGCTCAAACGCCGCCACGTCAATACCGTTGGCAATGACCTTGATCTTCTCCGCGGCAATGCCCGACTGCAAAAGCCGCTCGCGCACGGTCTCTGAAACCGCCGCCACCGCACTGAAGCGCTTCAGCACCATGCGGTCCAGCCGGTTGTAGATCCCCAGCGCCGCCGTGCCGCCCACCCAGTTGTGGCACGTGGCGACAATCGGCCTTCTCGCCCCACGCGCAGCGAAATATCCGTACAAATCCGCCTTGTAACCGTGCGTGTGCACCACGTCGATCGCATCCTCGGCGATGTACTCTTTGATCTGCCTTACTGCGCGCCAGTCCGCGCGCCCGCGGCAATGCACCATGCGCACGCTGAGTCCGCGCCGCCGCGCCCGCTCATAGAACTCAACGTTCGGGACATGCACGTTATAAAAAAGCAGCAGGCTGTTGCGGCATCCGGCCTCGTCCTGGCTGGCGCACAAATTCAGCAGCATGTTTTCCGCGCCGTAATAGCCGCCGCTGCTGATCAGTTGCAGGACCTTCAACTCTTTCGCCTTCACGTCTCCAGCCTCAGGAGGAGCGGCCTTGCCGCGCCGCCTCAAATTCGTTGTAGCCCGTCAACTTGCACCACAGACGATGGTATAACTCGTCTCCCACCACGCCAATCACGCGCCGCCTCAGCATGGCCCGCATCTTCATCCGCCACAGCGCGCGTGGATCTCTGCGCACCATCTTCTCGAACTCCGCGAGCGTCGTCGTCCGCCGCACCATGAACCGGCCAATCACCTTCACGCCGGCGATCTCCGTATCGATCCACGGCTCGGAGACGAACACCCGTTTGTAGCCCGCGCGCGCACAGGCGTCAATCACGCGCTTGTCCCACCTTCCGCCGGGCATAGAGATCTCTTCCACCGTGGCGCCGAGCCTGTCTTCCAGCATCTCCCGCGATCCGCCGGCGTCCTGCGTCAACTCGGCGTCCGAGCACGTGGTCAGAAACTTGTGTGAGTGCCCGTGCGACTGCACCGAATGCCCTGCCGCCAGCACCTCCTTCAACTGCGGCCAGCCCAGGAACTTGGCTTCCGTTCCCACCAGCCCGGGATTCACAAAGTAGGTCGCCGTAATCCCGCGCTCGCTCAACAACGGCCCGGCGTTCCGATATTCCGACTGCTCGCCATCATCAAAGGTCACTCTAGCCCGAACACCTGCGTTCGCCGCCAGCGCAGACAGAAGTTCGAGCTGCGCGGCAAAGCTTCCGCTCGGAACGCAATAGGCATAATTCGATTGCGGCATGATCTCGTGATATGCCAGCACCATCCCCTGCGTTGCTGCGTCCGCCACGCTCATCGTTGGTCCCCGGTACTCTGGCCCACAGCGATTTCTGAACCAGCAGTCAGATCTTCCGCTGCAGGATCCCCGCGTAATGCAGGCCCCTGGCGCTCCTGTGCCATGACGTCGCAAAACCGCACAAACTTATGCCGCTCGAGAATCTTTTCCACCCGCGACTTCATTCCGCGCAAATTGGTGTAATGCCGCAGCCTCGATTTGAGCGGCCCGCGAATCCGCGGCTGCTCCGGATCCAGCTCCCATGGGTGCAGATAAACCACCAGGCGCTCTCCCATTGATTCAAATTTCCGGAACGCCAGCTCGGTATACCAGGCAGGAAAGATCCGCAGGTATCCTCCGCCGGCGACGGGAAAGTTCGTCCCCGCAAAACGCAGCGTCGCCGGCGGAAACTCCCTCAGCTCCAGGCCCCTCGCGCAACCGTGGGTATACGGCGTACGCCTGGCGCCGGGTACGCCATAGAGATCATGATGGATGGGATAGATGCTCGAATCGTACGTGAATCCCTCTTCGGCCAGAATGTCCAGCGCCCACAGGCAATCTCTGGTGATCGACCAGCTCGGCGCGCGATATCCCTGCACCGCCGAGCCGCAAGCGTCTTCAATCACACGCTTCGCCCGCTGCGTATCTTCGCGGAATTCATCCGGCGTCAAGCTGTAAATTGTGCGATGCCAATAGCTGTGGCAGGCAATCTCATGACCGCGCGCCTGCGCCTCTCGAACCAGATTGGGAAACCGCGCCGCTACCCATCCGACAAAAAAGAAGGTCGCCTTGGCCTGGTGCGCGTCGAACAAATCCAGCACGCGCTGCGTGTTTTCCACCACGCGCGAAGGCCAGCGCTCCCAGCTCTCGCGCGAGACCTGCCCGGCAAACGCCTCGACCTGAAAGTAGTCTTCAACGTCGACGCTGAGCACATGGGCCGGCGGAATTGCCGTAGCAGCGCATGCCTGCGGCTCGGAAATGTGGGCTGATCTTGTCAATTCCTTTCCCTTGAGCGACGATCCACCTTCAAGGCAGACCTCGCCACACTTCTGATACTGCAAAGCTCTTGCCGTTGCGTTTCTGCTTTAGGCCTTTTGTTTACAAATAGTTGAGCGATAGTAGGCAGCCTGCTGGTTGCCAGGGTGAAAAACATTGCACATCTTGGGAAATCTCTTTGTCTCCTCCGCTGGTGAAGGCTCGCTAAAGCCTAGCCAGAGACGTGTTCTAAGTCGATGTAAACAAGGGAGTAACAGCGGAGTATCGGTTCTATTTTCAGTGCAATGTTTGCCACGAAAAAAGGCCCGAGAACTGCTCTTACCACCACGTGCAGTACTCCGCCTGCTCGAAGGCAGGCGGCCGGAGTGCCGGATTGCCTGTCTCCCACGAACTCAAATCTCTCGGCCACAGCTTCTCGTTTCGCGCCGGACTCTCAGCCATGATGGCCAGGCGGCAGGCTTGCGCGCGCATCCTCATGTATCACGGCGTCGCCACCGGTGGCGCGTCGGCATTGGCTTCGCAACTTCGATATCTCGCCCGCAACTTCAAAATCGTCTCGATTGCCGCAATGGTTGACCGGCTGGCCCAGCATGGCGTCGCGCCCGCGAATGAAATCGTCCTCACCTTTGACGACGGCCTGCGCAACAATCTCAGCGTGGTTTATCCGCTCCTGCGCGAGTTGCAGGTCCCGGCCACTCTCTTTGTCTGCCCCGATCTCATCTCCTCCGGCCGCTGGCTCTGGAACCATGAGGCCCGTTGCCGCCTGCAATCTCTTGAGCCGGAAGCACTCAGCGCAGTTCGAAGCAAGCTGCTGGCCGCCAATGTTTCCGTGGACGGCATCGTCGAATGGATCAAGACCCTCAAGCCGGCGCAACGCCGCTGGGCGCAAGAGATGATTCGCCAGGCGACGTCAGATTTCCGCGCTACGCCGGCCCAGAGTGAAGCCTATGACATGATGACTTGGGAGGAACTCACATCGCTCGATCCCGCGCTCATCACCGTCGGCTCGCACACGCTTTCTCACCCCATCCTCACCACGCTTCCTGCCGAGGAACTCGACCGGGAACTGCGCGAGAGCCGCCGCGTGCTCGAGCAGAAGCTGAATCGCGAAATTCCATTCTTCTGCTATCCCAACGGCTCGTATGATGAACGTGTGTATCAGGCCGTGAAGAATAATTATTCGGCTGCCGTGACCACCGAAACCGGCGTGCTTGGCCACAAAAATGAAATCGACCTTCACCGCCTGCCCCGCATTCCCAGCGCGGAAAATCCTGCGTTGACCGCTTGGCGGCTGCACCGGCCGGAGGCGTAGCCGTGACCGTACTGGTACTTGACGGACACAGCCGCGCTGCTATGGAGACGCTGCAAAGCCTCGGCCGCGCCGGCGTTGAAGTCGATATCGCAGCTGAGACCAGCGACTGCGTCGCTTTTCACTCGCGCTATGCTGCAGAAAAGCTCCAGCAGCCCTCGCAACTTGCCATCGATGAATTCCACGCCTGGCTGCGCGCCCGAGATGCGAAGCGCAATTACGCGTTGATTGTTCCCGCGACAGAGGCATCGCTGCTGGGACTTCGCTCCTTACCCGAAGGCGACCCTCTTCGCGGCAAAGCTGTTCTTCCCGCAAACGCTTCGCTCGATATCGCGCTTGATAAGGAGAAAACGCGGGCGCTGGCACTCGAATTGAGCGTCTCTGTTCCCCGAACGAGGCTCATCACCTCGCCTGACGAAATCGGCCAGACCAAAGAGCTCCCGCTGGTCCTCAAACCTGCCCGCAGCAAGGTGATGATCGCCAATGAGTTGCGCACGCTCGCTGTCGCAATCGTCAAGAGCGAAAATCAGCGCCAGGAACAGCTGCGGCAATGGCTCCCACTCACCCCGGTCCTGGAGCAGCAATACGTCAGTGGAAAAGGCGTTGGAATCGAATTCCTCTTCGATCGCGGGAAGAAGGTCTGGCATTTCGCCCATGAGCGGGTTCACGAATATCCGTTGACCGGCGGCGCCAGCTCGTATCGACGCTCCATCAACCCTCCAGGCGCCATGCTGCGCGATGCGGAGAAGCTTCTCGCGGCCTTGCAATGGCACGGCGTCGCCATGGTTGAATTCAAACTGGACTCCCGCGGACAGCACTGGCTTATGGAGATCAACCCGCGGCTCTGGGGTTCTCTGGCGCTCTCCATTGATGCCGGCGTCGACTTTCCGCTGGGACTTTTGCAGCTTGCCCGCGGCCAGCAGCCCATGCCGCAGCCCGACTACAGGGTCATCTACACGCGCGATCTTCGGACTGATCTGGCGTGGCTCAAAGAGAATCTCGTGGCAAATCGGGAGGACCCGCTGCTGCTCACCCGCTCACGCGGTGTCTCCCTGCTCGAACTCCTGCGTCCGCTCGCCGGACGCGAGAGCTGGGACCACTTTGACTGGCATGATCTCGGCATAACGCGCAGGCTTCTCTCGGCCGGCTTCGCCGACCAGCTTCGGCCGTTACTGCGGCGCATGAAAAACTGGGGCGCAAAGCGGCGCTGGCTGCGCCATCATCGCGCCGTGCTCGCACGGCTGGCCAGGTCGGGCGGACCAAAAAGAATCTTGTTTGTCTGCTACGGGAATATCTGTCGCAGCCCTCTGGCTGCTGCGATCGCGCGGCCGGCGCTCTCCGGAATCGAAATTCAGTCGTCGGGCTTTCATCACGCCGTTGGGCGAAGCTCTCCGGAGAAGATTCTCCGCGCCGCCCACACATTCGGCCTCGATCTTTCACAACATCGCTCCTCGCTGGTGTCGCGGGAACAACTGCGCGGCGCTGATCTGATCGTCGCCATGGATCTTGA
>DASTJB010000076.1:0-15617 GCA_035717005.1 Candidatus Angelobacter sp. | reverse complement strand
TCGCTCTGCTCCGGCAGCGTCGGTCCGGCATGGACCACGTAAGGCTCGTTGAGCAGTTTTCCGTTCAAAAAAACTTTGCCATCGCGTCCTTCAACCGTTTCGCCGCCGAGCGCGATGATCCGTTTGATGAGATACTGCCCGTCCTGATTCACAAGGATGGCAATTTCGCCATCCTTTGGAGGATGCGTCTGGTAATAACGCCGGTCCACGATGATCCGGTCGCCCATCATCACGCCATTCTCCATCGAGCGTGAGGGTATCTCGAAGGACTGAAAGCCGGCCGCGCGGATGGCCCAGTTCATGTGGCCGGCCGCAGCAATCAAAGCAAACGGAAGAAATACCGCCAGCCACCACTGCGAGAGCTTTTGTGTGCCATGCTGGCCGCCGTAACCGGCATCCCAGGCGGCAAAGATGCAAAGCGCAATCATCGCCACCGAGAAAACCAGCAGCAGTCCGGGATTGGCTTCAATGCGCATCGGCCAGACGGCAAACAGCAGCCCGGCAAACGCCAGCAGCAGCAGCACGCCTCTGCTCTGCCGCCGGAGCGAGAGCTGCCCCATTCCCGGCAACAGCGCCGAGATAAAAGCGGCCAGCAGGAGCTGCCCGTGCTCGCTGCTGCCCAGCAGCCGCTCTTCCACCGGCATGCCGGCCAGCGCCGCAGGATCAGAATGGCTCATGGAATGACCTCGAAAAATCGGCTCAAGTGCAATGAAGGGCTAGACCGACCGCAGCTCGGCCTCTTCTTTTTTCAGCCGCGCCAGCTTGCTGGCCAGGAACAGCAGATAGCCAAGATAGATCGTCCACACGGCAATGTATCCAATCACCATGTACCGATGCTGCACCGCCTGCTCGCGCAATAATTTGTCGTCGCCGATGAAGAAGACGAGCGGCAGAAGCGCCGCCATGCCGCCCTGAGCAGCCTTGTGTATGTGAAGCAGATTGATCTTCTGGCTGGTCCGCTCCAGCTCATAGCGGAACCACGCAATCAGCAGCGCAAACAGGCAGAACGCCAGCATGTTCCACAGCAGGACTTTCTGCATCTCCGGGTTGAGGTTCGGCGTGCCGATCATCGGCTGAGGATGGTTGGTGGGAAACCAGCGGTTGGACATGTAGACGATCGGCATATCCAGCGCCGCCAGAATTGCCAGCGACGCAGCCAGCACGGACGTTGAACCAGCCTCCGAGGATTTCCGCAGCACAAGATAGCTGACATAGAGCAGCCACAAAACCAGGCTCGTGGTCAGGCGGGCGTCCCACACCCAGAATTTGCCCCAGGCGTAACGTGCCCAGATGGGGCCGCTGACCAGCACCACGCCAAAAAACACGACTCCGACTTCAGCTCCGGCAACGGCCAGAGCGTCGGCAACCGGGCTGCGCTTCCACAAATACCAGATCGAAGCCACGAAATTGCCCCAGAAAAGGATCGAGGCAGCGGTCGCGGCAGGCACGTGGTAATAGAAAATCCGTTGCGCGTCACCCATGGTGGCTTCCGCGGGAGCGACGTCAAGCGCCTGATAAGTTCCCCAGCCGAGCAGCCCCAGGGTAATCAGGAGCAGAAGGTAAAATATCGGAGATTTCATTCTGCGTTCAACACCGTTCCAAACAGCAGGAAACATGCCGTGGTAAAGACCACGCAGAATCCCGCCAGAAATTTCATCTGCATCACCGGAGATCCTTCACCGGTAAGCACCTGTGTGGTTGCCGTGACCATGGAACCAACCGCCGGAATCGAGATCGGCAGCAGCAGCAGCGGCAGCATCAGCTCCCGGTTGCGCGTGCGGATTGACATGGCGGCGAAAAACGTTCCGTTCACCACCAGCGCCCACGTCCCCAGCAGAGCAATCACTACCAGCTGCCACAGCGGCCCCACTGAGCTTAAATTGTAAAAGACCATGAACAACGGGGCCATCAGGCATTCCAGCAGAATCACGAGAATAAAGTTACCCAGGCATTTTCCCAGAAAGAGCGCTTCGGCCGGCGCCGGAGAAACCCGGTAGCCGTCCAGCACGCCATTGCGCAGTTCGCGCGCCCAGGACTGGTTCAACGCCATGACCATGGAAAACAGGAACGCAATCCATACCAGCCCGCCGGCGATGCGGCGCGATTCGTCCACCGTGGGGCTGAACGCGAAACTGAAAATCACCACCACCAGCAGGGAAAAGAACAGCATGGAGTTCAGGACATCGCGCGAACGCCACTCCAGACGCAGGTCTTTGCGCACGTTGATCCAGGTGAGCCGGGTAATCGACATCCTCTTTTCGCCTTTGCTGACCGTTGCCGGCGACGCCTTCATGCCTGCGCTCCTGACATCACGCCGCGATCCACCAGTTGTCCCCGTGACATGACCAGATATTCGTCGGCCAGGTTGGCCAGCAGCCCGATCTGGTGCGTGACCAGCAGGATGGTGACTCCAGCAGTGCGCATCCCGGCCAGCAGTTTCGCGATCTGCAACGCCGATTCCGGATCGACATTGGAGAACGGTTCATCCAGCAGCAACAGCCGCGGCTGGTGAAAGATCGCCCGCGCCAGCGAGAGCCTCTGTCGCATGCCCTGGGAATACTGCCCGATCCTGCGCGTGAGCGCCGGGTCCAGACCAACGCGCTGCATGGCTTCGGCGAGCGGCTGGTCAGACGCCACGCCGTACAGCTGCGCGAAAAAGCGCAGATTCTCCATGCCGTTGAGTTCGTCATAGAGCAGCGGCGCGTGGGCCATGTATCCGATTTCATGACGGGCGTCCCGCGTGGGCGTGCCGTAAATCAGGATGCTTCCTTCGCTCGTCTCATTGAGCCCGGCAATCATGCGCAGCAGCGTGGACTTGCCCGCGCCGTTCTCGCCGCGCAGCACGTAGAAACGCGCCGGCTGAAGCTCGAGCGAGACCTTCCTTACCGCGGCGATGCGGCCATAAATCTTGGAAACATTTTCAGTTCGGACGGGGGGTGCGTCAGGGGTAGGCAGCGGACCTCAGTATCCTTTCGACTGGGGTTGGGCCGGAGCGCCCGGTTGTTGCTGTTGCGGCGCATACTTGGACGCGCACTTGGCCTGAAGTTCCGTGGCGTGGAAGACGCCATCTTTGCCGAACCGGCCCAGGGCGAGCGCCTGGGAATTGTCTTTGAAGGTGTCCGGCGGCGGCTCTGAGCCTTTGTAGGCGACCTTCAGCGTTTCGCCATTTTCTGTCAGCGTAAAATCAGCATTTGTCCCAACCTGCCGGATCGACCCCGGGACCACGTTACCCGCCACCCTCAGGTTGCGTTCGTAGACCTTGTCGCCCATGGCGCGCAGTTCCTTGATGGTGACGTAATAGCTCTTGCTCTCCTGCACGGCGGTCCACGCCAGGTAGCCCAGGGCCACAACGATCAGCGTGATCGCGCCCCCGAACTTAAGGTATTTGCGGGTTTGCTGTGACATACTTCTCAAAGGTTATCCCCGCTGGGAACCCGGGTCAAGAGGGGTTCTGAACATGCGTGAGCTAAATCACACGCCCTTTTTATGGCGGGTATAATAAAGAGTTTCCGATCTTTAGGTGGACCCCATGAGCACAACCGAGAGCACGCCCCATCCTGCAGAAACTCAGCCGCGTCCGCGCGAACCGTGGATTGCCCGCCGCCGCGAGCACGCCGCCCGCAACGGCGATGACAACGTGAGCCAGATGCACTTTGCCCGCCAGGGCCTTATCACGGAAGAGATGCTCTACGTGGCTGACCGCGAAAAGCTTAAGCCTGAGCTGGTGCGCGACGAAGTAGCCGCCGGCCGGATGATCATCCCGGCCAATATCAATCATCCCGAGCTCGAGCCGATGGCCATCGGCGTGGCGTCGCTGTGCAAGATCAACGCCAATATCGGCAACTCGGCCATTACCTCAAATGTCGATGAAGAGCTGCGCAAGCTGCACACCGCGGTCCATTACGGCGCGGACACGGTGATGGACCTCTCCACCGGCGGCGGCATCCATGAGATCCGCGAATCCATCCTTCGCCACTCGCCTGTGCCCATCGGCACGGTGCCGATCTACGAAGCGGTCTCGCGCGTGAAGCGCATTGAAGACCTGAGCGCCGAGCTGATGCTGGAAGTCATCGAAGAGCAGGCGCAGCAGGGCGTCGACTATATGACCATCCACGCCGGCGTGCTGGTGCAGTATCTGCCGCTGATCTCCAAACGCATTACCGGCATTGTGAGCCGTGGCGGCGCGATCCTGGCCCAATGGATGGCCCACCACCACAAGCAAAATTTCCTCTACGAGCGCTTTGACGACATCAGCAGCATCCTGAAGAAGTATGACGTCAGCTACTCGCTGGGTGACGGTCTGCGACCCGGCTGCATTGCCGATGCCAGCGACGAAGCCCAGTTCGCCGAGCTGCGCACCCTGGGCGAGCTGACGAAAAAAGCCTGGGAGCACGACGTGCAGGTGATGATCGAAGGCCCAGGCCACGTGCCGCTCGACAAGATCAAGGAGCAGGTGGATAAGGAGGTGGAGTGGTGCTACGGCGCTCCGTTCTACACTCTGGGCCCGCTCGTGACCGATATCGCTCCCGGCTACGACCACATCACCTCGGCCATCGGCGCGGCGATGATCGGCTGGCACGGCGCTGCCATGCTTTGCTACGTCACGCCCAAAGAGCACCTCGGCTTGCCCAATGAGAAGGACGTCAAGGACGGGATCATCGCCTACAAGATCGCGGCGCACGCGGCCGACGTTGCGCGGCACCGGCCCGGAGCGCAGGACCGCGACAATGCGCTCAGCTACGCCCGCTACACCTTCGACTGGGACAAGCAGTTTGCTCTTTCGCTCGACCCCGAGACCGCGCGCTCCATGCATGACGAGACCCTGGCCGACGATTACTACAAAGAGGCCAAGTTCTGCTCCATGTGCGGGCCAAAATTCTGCTCGATGAATTACTCGCAGAAGGTCGACGAGTTCAACAAGCAGGTCTACGGAATCGAGAAGACCGATTACTCGGGATTGGTGGAAAAGATTGCCGCAGCCAAGTAGGTTTTGGGGTAAGATGCGGGCACAACTTCCCGAATCTGGGCAGTGGGTCAGTTTGAAAAACTGACCCAGTGTCAGCGTCTAGCGATTCGCTTGCGGGCCCCCAGCACGCGCCGTTTTTTGCGCGCGGTGGGGCCAGGAATCGCGGGCCTGTAGGCAGACGTTCATCGCGGTTGAAACAGCGCTCTTTTGAGCTGATCCACGAGTAACAGGGCATGGTTCGCCGTGCCGTCCGGGACAATTCCTTAACTTGGGCTTTGGCCCCTGAAAAACAAAATTCTCCAGGAGCCTCTATGGCAGTTTGTTCATCGTGTGGAAATGAAGTCGGCGCTTCTTCAAAGTTCTGTACTGTGTGCGGCAAGCCTATGGCCGCGGCGCCGGCCGCAGGCGCGTTTTGCACCAGCTGCGGCAGCCAGCTGTCACCCAATACGCGGTTCTGCATGAGTTGCGGCGCGCCGGCCTCTACGACCGCCGCTGCCCAGCCGTCGCCTGTTGCGGCCGCACCGACTCAAGCGGCAGCGCCTGCTCCGGCACCCGCGCCGCTTCCATCCGCAGCAGCTCCGGCGCCTGCTCCTGCCGCTCCCGCAGCCGGCGCTGAAGCACAAGCTGTCTTCGCGCAGACCAGCCCTTCACCATCGTCCGCGCCGGCTCCCGTTGCTCCTGTGCAATCGCAGCCCACCACAGTTCCTGCTCCAGCTCCGCCCGTCGCCCAACCTGCGCCTGAGCGGCCCGTGCCGGCATACGCAGCGCAACCTGACTTCCCGCCCATGGCGCCGGCTCGCAGCGGGAAAATGGGAATCATCGTGACGATCCTGCTTCTGGTGATCGTCGTAGGCGGGCTCGGAGGGTGGTACTTCTGGGGCGTGGAGACAATCGTGGTCTGCAGCCCACCGACGGCCCGTGTCTTTCTCGATGGCCAGGAACTCGCAGCCTCGTCGCCCGGCCGCTTCGTAATTTCGCATCTACCGCGCAAATCCCACATGCTGAAGGTGAAAAATCCGGGCTATGCCGATACCATCCAGCGGCTGGATTTTCCGCTGACTTCGTTCAGCGAGTGGGTGAATGTGACTCTGGTCCGCAGCCGGAGCTGGTAGTCGACTTCAGACGCTAGGCCCCGAAAGATTGAGTGACCGCGCTCGGGCGCTCAGTTTGCGGCAAAACTTTCCCTGCCCACGGCGCAGCGCGGCCTTCAGCCACAACGGTTGCGGAGTGAAGGCTGCGTGCTCAAAGGCTGACTGCTGAAGGCTGACGGTTATTGATTATCGAGATCAGAAAAGTGCTTCAGCCCGGCCTGTTGTCCGCTTTGCTTAGGTTTCTGCGTGGGTACCGGCGTACTGAAATGGCGGACAACAACGTCGTCGCCGATCTCATTCTCGCCGTTCTGCTGCGCGATGTGCCTGCTGGTATCCACTCTGGGTGACGGCTTGCCCGGTGTTTCGGCCTGTACTTTGGCAGGCGCATTCGCGCCGGCTTTTTGTGCTGCGGCGGTGTTCGGCTGGGCCGCAGTCCCGGTCTTTACCGTCACTCCTCCCGGCTGCAACGTTGCTCCGCCGGTCTGCACGGTAACGCCGCTGGAGGAAGTTGCCCGATTGCCGGCGGTGTTCGCCGCCGGTGTGTGCGGCTGCAGCACGCCCAGCACGATTCCGATGACGAACAGGAACGTCACTGCCGCGGCCCCGGTCAAGACCGCCCGCAGCTGAGGACTCATGGGCTGCCTCGGCTTCCGGATCAGGCCCGCGATCGAAAAATGCCGCAACGCCGCTGCCGGCTTGCGCAGCGTGGGCGTTTCAGCCGGAGGCGCCGGCTTGCTGGCTTCATATAACATCTCTTCCCGCAGCTGCTCCTGACGCAATCCTTCTTCGCGCAATCCCGGATCGCGCTCCCTGAGCAGATCCGCCAGCCGCGCGGCCGCGGCATCGCGCGCGACTTCAAGTTCTTGGGCGCGCGCCTGTGCCTCGGCTTGCCGCTGTTCCAGGTCGAGCATGCGGGCCACCCGCGCCGCGTGCGATTCCGCCGAGCGCACCTGCGACTTCTTCTTGTATTCCTTCAGGTTCTCGCGGAATGACTCCGCCGTCTCCGCGATTCCAACCTTCATCGCCGCCATTGAGCGGCCCACAAAATCCGCTGCGCGCTTGCCCAAGCCCGGACTGGCGGTCTTGGCTGGCGAGGCCTGCGTCTGCGCCGCGTGGGCCGGCTCGTGCTCAGAATATTCGCTCTGTGATTGCGGCGTGCCGAAGGGCGTCAACTGCGCCAGATAGGGAACGGGATCAGCTGCCCGCGGCGCTTCGCTCGCCGAATGCACCAATTCCGGCTTCATCGCGGGAGGTTCGTCCAGGAACTGCACCGGCGGCAACGGGTCCGGGGTCCGCGGCAAGCTGGGTTCCAGCGTACTGGGGTGAAGCGGCGCCTGCTCCATGACCGGTATATCGATCACCTGCGGTCCCTCGACTGGCACATCGATACGGGCCGCCGGCTCCAATCCATGCTCGACTTGTGACTGCTGAAACGCCGCCTGAAACTCGCGCTCGCGATCGCTAACCTGCTCGTCGGCAATGGGTGCAGCCTCTACCGGCGCGGCTTGCTCCTGTAAAACACCGGGCGCCACAGCCACATCGGCATGAAGTTCATCGGCCACGCTGGCGGCGCGCTCCAGGGCGTCAGCCCGTTCGCAGATTTCAAATTCAATTTCCAGGTCGGCCGGCGGAAGGTTGGTCTGCTCAGGCCTGCTGATGTCGACCCGGTAACCCTGCTGGCGAAGCTGTTCAGCTAGCGCTGTCGCGCGCTCGGGAAAATGCGTAAGTATACGGGCAAGCGGCATGGGGGAGCCACCTCCGAAAGATCGACTCTGCGGCCGACTGCTCCGCAGTTGGTGCACAGGTACATAGTACAGCAGTGGCGTAATTATTTAGACGCAAATAGAGAGAAGAAAGGTGTCTCAGAGGAGCAAAGCCCGGATCCGGGCAGAAGATCGGTTGGGACGCTGGCCGGAAGGGAAGCTGGCCCCCGGCGGGCTAGTTGACTTCGGCAAAGTCCATGCCGTCAGCGTACTGCAACCCGGCGATCTGCCGCGCGTGAAACTGCACTTCCAGGTACGCCGTCATGATGGCAATGTGGATCGACTCGCGTTGCGCCGCGTTGGTGCACTCGGTGCGAATGCGATCAAGTTCAATGTACCGGTCATGGGCCTGCACGAATTTGTTGACGACGTTGTTCATGGCTTCTTCATTGTTCTAGGAGTGAGCAAAACCGCGAATCGCTCAAAGACCTTAGAACCCTCCTTGGTATCCCGTAGCCCGGTAACGTTACTTGAGTAAGTTACTTTTCAGGATCACAAGGAGAGTGTGCGCTCGCCCGCACCCCCATTCTGTGAGACGCATCACACCTGTTTCGATTGTCAAAGATTGTGACGGCCATCACATTTGCCGTCGCCCGCTTGCGGGCAGAACGCCAGCTGCTAATTGCTAATTGCTCGAGTACGCCTCGTCCAGCAGCTCCATCACATGCTTCACCGGAAGCTTGAGTCCCTGCTGCTCCACGCCCGCGCGGAGCTGGATCATGCAACCGACGTTCGCCGTCGCCAGCATGTCGGACTCCACCGAAGTCACGTCTTCCATCTTCCGCTCCAGGATCTGCATGGAAAGCTTGTTCTGCGCGACGTTGTACACGCCGGCGCTGCCGCAGCACTGGTCGGAATGGGGCAATTCCACCAGCTCGCACCCGATCGCCGCCAGCAATTCCCGCGGCTGCGTGCGGATGCGCTGCGCGTTGGCCAGATGGCACGGGTCCTGATAAGCCACCTTCTGGCCGATCTTCTTTTTCGGCGCCCGCAGCCCTATCCCCGCCAGATATTCCGTTACGTCTTTCATCTTGGCCTTGAATTCCTTGGCGCGGGAAAGATACGCCGGATCGTTTTCCAGCAGGTCGTCATATTCCTTCATGTTTGATCCGCAGCCGGCGGCGTTGGTCACGATGGCGTCGTAATTGCCGCCCAGGAAGATGTTGATGTTGTGCCGCGCCAGTTCGCGCGCCTCATCGCGCAGCCCGGCGTGAGCATGCAGCGCGCCGCAGCAGCCCTGGCCGGCGGGAATGTGGACCTCGATTCCGTTCTCGGTCAGCACGTTCACCGTTGCCCGATTCAGGTGCGAGAACGCGACATTATTAATGCATCCCGCAACGAAGGCCACCGTGCCGCGCTTTTCGCCCACGGCAGGAAAGACCTTGCCAATTTCGCTGAAGAAGAATTCGCGGTCGATCTGCGGAGAAAGCCTGTCCAGGTCGGCCACGCCCAGCAGCCTCAGCAGTCCCGTTTTGCGCGCCACCGTCTGCAGCCCGGAGCGCTGATAGAAACGCGTCAGCCGCGCCACACGTGCCAGCGTCTTGAAATTCGGAATCACCTTGTTGTAGAAGAAGCCGCGCAGCTTGCGCTGAACGAACGGCCGCTTGTAGTTCTGCTCGATCTGCGCCCGCGCCCGCTCTACGATCCGCCCGTACTTCACGCCCGAGGGGCAGGCAATCTCGCAGGCTACGCAGCCCAGGCAGCGGTCAATGTGCGTGACGAACGTCTCCGCCAGCGGCATTTTGCCTTCATTCACCTGCAGCATCTGGTAAATGCGCCCCCGCGGAGAATCCATCTCCATACCCAGTACCTTGTACGTCGGACAGTGGTTCAGGCACAGTCCGCAATGCACGCAGGTGGAGAGCAGCTCCCATGAAGGCTGGTCCTTGCCGCCGATTGGCTTGAGCTGCGGATCATGCACATGGGGCTCGAATGCGGTGGTCTCAGACAATGAATCTACCTCGGTTCAGAATGTTCTTCGGGTCGATGGCCCGCTTCACCGCGCGCATCATCTCGACGTTGGTCGGCGTCGTGCCCCAGACATCGAAGTGCAACTTGGCCTCCGTCGGGCACTGTGCCACCTCAGCCGACGACCCGGGCGGCAGCATCCCGCGGAAAGCTGAAACGCAGTTGGCATACTGCATGGCCGAAGGCGGGTCCACTGACAACGGAATGAACGCCAGCACCAGGTTTCCCGTGGCCGCGCGGCCCACGGCGGCAGGGATCAGGTTGTAGTCTGGCGCCGCGCGCTCCAGCGCCTGCAGGGCCGGCCCCACACTCTGGATGGCCAGATGTGTGTAGATCACCATGGCGTTCCGGTGCCGCGCCAGCACGCTCTGCTCAAAATGCGAGATGTGCTTCCAGAACTTTTCTTCCTCGGCGCCGTCCAGCGTCCGTGTGAGCGCCGGTCCCAGTTCGCGCGCGTAACGCGCCAGCACGTTGTCACTTCCTGCCGCTCGCAACGCCACCTGCCACTCCAGCGCCGGCAGTGAAACCGGCCGCTGCGGAACATAGTGATCCGGGTCCTGCACCGGTCCGGCGTCGCTCAGATACTCCGGCGCGCGCGGCGAGAGTATCTCCATGCACATCGGCGTGAGCGGCGACTTGAAAATCCGCGCCCGGAACTCCAGCGCCTCCTCCAGGGAGTGAAACGAACATATAAACGCCCGCGTCTGCCGCGGCCGGGGGAATACCTTGAAGTTGGCCCGCGTGATCACCGCCAGCGATCCGTAACTGCCGGTCATCAGCTTCATCAGGTCATAACCGGCCACATTCTTCACCACGCGTCCACCGCCCTTGGCGACTTTTCCTTCCGCAGTCACAAACTGAACCCCGATACAGAAGTCGCGCATATGGCCGAAGGTCGACTTGAGCGGCCCCGCGGCTCCCGTGGCCATCAAGCCGCCGACGGTCGCGGTCTCCAGGTTCGCCGCGTCGCACGGCACCCACTGGTGGTGTTCCAGAAGTTGCGCCTGCATCGCCGCGAACGGCATCCCTGCGGCCACGCTTACCGTCAGATCGCCGGGATCGTACTGCTCGATCTGGTTCATGCGCGTGGTGCTCAGCAGAATGTCAATGCGCTCCGGCACGCCGCCGATCTGCTGCTTGGTCAACCCGCCGGCGGGCGCCACCACCAATCCGAACTGGTTGGCCAGGCTGAGTACAGCTGCGACCTCTTCTGGTGATCCCGGCGAGACCGCGATGACCGGAGCCACTCCGTTGATATTGAAGCTGTCAGAGTCCGGAAGCTGAGTGACATTTGTCTGCCCGACAATCCCGGCCAGATCGTGCTCGACCATCGCCGCTATGGAGATCGCGTTCATACCGGCATCCCCGCCGTCGGCTCAACTTTGGCTTTCGGCAACGGCCCGGTGATCTCGCGGCAATAGCGCAGATCGGGAATCACTTTTTGCGGGTTCAAAATCGACTCAGGATTGAACGCGTTGCGCAGCCGCACCATGGTTTCCAGATCGTCTTCCGTGAACATGGCGGTCATCAACCCCATTTTTTCCAGGCCCACCCCGTGCTCGCCGGTGATGGAGCCGCCAAAGTTCAGGCAGCACGCCATGATCTCCTTCGCGGCCTTGCGGCTGTTCTCCGTCTGCTTGGGATCTCGCGCGTCAAACAGGATCAGCGGATGAAGATTGCCGTCGCCCGCGTGGAACACGTTGCCGATGATCAGCCCGTATTTCTTGCTGATGCGTTCGATCTCCGCCAGCGTGTACGGCACTTTGGTGCGCGGGATCACGCCGTCCTGCGTGTAATAAGAAGGTGAGACGCGCCCCACGGCGCCGAACGCCGTCTTGCGCCCGAGCCAGAGAAGCTGGCGCTGCTTCTCGTCTTTCGCATGCCGGACTTCGCGCGCTTTCTGCTCCAGGCACACCGCGCTTACCGCGTGCGCCTGCTCTTCCACCGCTTCTCGCATTCCTTCCAGCTCGATCAGCAGCACCGCCGCCGCATCTTCCGGATAGCCCGCATGCACGTTGGCCTCAACGCAGCGCACCATCCAGCCGTCCAGCATTTCCAGCGCCGCCGGCGTCACGCCGCTCTGCGTGATCGCCACCACCGTGTTCGCGGCGTCTTCCACCGTGTTGTAAATCGCCAGCAGCGTGGTCACGTGCTCCGGAAGCCTGGTCAGCTTCACCGTGATTTTTGTTACGACGCCCATCGTGCCTTCCGAGCCCACAAAAAAACCGGTCAGATCAAGACCGGTGGAATCCTGCGCCTTGCCGCCCAACTCGATGATTCTTCCATCCGGCAGCACGGCCTCGATGCCGGTTACATGGTTCACCGTGACGCCGAGCGCCAGAGTGTGCGGCCCGCCGGAATTTTCCGCCACGTTCCCGCCGATGGTGCAGGCCTTCTGGCTGGAAGGATCGGGTGCGTAGTAATAGCCGTATTTCGCTGTCGCATTGCTCAGCTCCAGGTTCACCACACCGGGCTGCACTACCGCGCGCTGGTTCGCTATGTCGATTTCCACGATCTTGTTCATCCGCGCCAGCGAGAGCACAATCGCCTCGCGGCGCGCAATCGCCCCGCCGCTCAGCCCAGTCCCCGCGCCCCGCGGCACCACGGGAATCTTCTTCTCGCTGGCCAGCTTCATGATCTGCGAGACTTGCTGTGCGGTTTGAGTAAACACCACTGCGCCGGGACGGTGCCGGTCCACGCCGGCATCGTATTCATAGAGCATCAGTTCTTCCGGACGGTCGAGCACGGCTTCTTTGCCCGCAATCTTTCTGAGTTGGCGAATGATGGAGGAATCCATAGATGGTCAGCCTTGGCGTGCTCTCTCTGGATCGTGCTTGATAGCTAAATTGTAATCCTTCGGTCCCCAGCTGTCCCGATCACCCGATTCTTGTGGCCCTCTGCCGGCTCCCGCCTTAACTAGGCCTAATCGGCCCTGTTTCGCGCGTATTTTGCATCCATTCTTAGTCGGTTTTTGCCGCATTCGTTTTCTAAGTCCTTGCTTTTCAGATCGCCCGATCGCCCGATGGCCCGATCTCCCGATGAGGGTACCCCTCCCCCCTATTTCGACCCCATTCGACCCAAGGTGACCCAATTCGACCCAAGCCGGGGTCCCCGGACAGCGCCGTTCTTGCGCTGGCTGGGGTGGAAGGCTGCGATGATCGGCTGAGGGTCACAGCCCCAAAAGCACAAAACGCAACGGTCACCCGTTGCGTTTCAAATTCTGCTACGCGCTACTCTAGCAAAAATCTTCCGAGAGTCAATCCTCGATCGCTAAATTTTTTCTTGGTTTTCCGATCACCCGATCACCAGATCAACCGATCTCCCGATGACTACAATCCCAGTGTGACCAGCGCGCGCCGATGATAGGCCATCGTGGCCATCCGATAATACCGGCTGTGCGCGCGGGCAAAACCTTGAATGCGCCGGCCGATCTCGCGCAGATAACTCCGGCTCTCTCTCCTCGCCGTCTTCACCAGCCCTGCATCCGTGCAGTGCCACAGATCGTGTGCTGAATCGTCCAGCCCCAGCCTTTCAATCGCGTTGCAGATCTCGCATTTCATCCCGTCACCTTGTGCTCTCGTAAGTAGGAACCCTTATGTCACAAAAGAGTTGTGCAGCTCTGAATTTCTTATAGAGCATTTACAAAACCAAACGAATCTGAGGGGAACCGCGAGGGTTTAGGGCAGTACTAAGAGAGAGGAATTTACTTGCCGGAAGAAAAACTTTCTAAGGTGTTTCGATAAAAATTACTCACCTTGGCAAGGCCTCAACTTCGGCCGCGAAGCGAACTCGTCTTCCATGCTGTTTGCACTACCGCAGAAGAGGGCGGCGTTCAGCCGCCCGTAAAAATGCAAAAAAAATCATGGGGCTTTAGCCCCTGGCGATTTGACCGGTCGGGTTATTGTCAGCTGCTAGTAGCTAGAAGCTCACCGCTTCCTCTTCCATGAACGCAAACTCTTCCTGCGGCGGTTCGTTGCACATCCAAACCGGCGCGAATGACAGCCGGTGCAGCGGCGTCGGCCCATGCTCGCGCAGCGCGGCCAGGTGTTTGGGCGAGCGGTAACCTTTATTCGACGCCAGATCGTATTCCGGATAGACCGGCGACCAGCGCCGGATCATCTCGTCGCGGTGCACTTTGGCAATGATCGAAGCCGCGGCAATCGAGATCGAGAGCGCGTCGCCGTGAATGATCTTGGTCTGCGGGCACTCCCAGTCGATCCGTACCGCGTCGAGCAGCAGATGATCAGGCGCCGGTGCCAGCAGCGCCACCGCCTCGCGCATCGCCAGCAGCGACGCCCAGTAAATGTTCAGCTGGTCAATCCGCGCCACGTCAACCGCAGCCACCGCGTAAGCGATCGCGTGCTGCTTAATGCGCTCGGCCAGCTTCTCGCGCGTCTTCTGGTCCAGCAGCTTGGAGTCGCGCAGGCCCTTGATGCGATATCCCGGCTCCAGAATTACCGCGCCCGCCACCACCGGCCCAAACAGGCTGCCGCGCCCGACCTCATCCACGCCGGCAACGAGCTGCGCCCCCGCCGCCCATGCCAGCTTTTCAAATTTCTGCGTGCACTTCAGCCGCTTCAAGAGGCGCATCTTCATCGTGCCTTTGGAGTAGGGCAGCCCTGTTTCAGGATTGATCGGGATGGGTTTGCGCTTGCGCTTCACGTCGAGAGGGTCCGGTTGTTTCCGCCATTATGGCAGAAAACCGGCCGATCAACATCAGGTTCTTCATCCCTTCAGCATTCAGGGAACTTGAAAGAGCCACTCTTATTAAACGTCGTCATGAAGGCGCGGGCTCGCTTACGCCCTTCGGGAATGACGTTGTAGAGAGAAGAAGATTATCATGCAAAAAGTGGATCACTCTCTTTGATCACGTGTCCATACCCCACTCCATCCCCGAACCCGGCTTCGCTGAACCGCCCGAATCCCGCTTCCTCTCCGGCCCTGCTCTCGTCGTCTATATAGCCGCCGCGAAACTCCTCTTCCACCTGCTCACTGCCGCCCGCTACGGCATCTTTCGCGACGAGATGTATTACGTCGCCTGCTCGGAACATCTAGCGTGGGGCTATGTCGACCAGCCGCCGCTGATCGCACTCATCATCTGGATCACGCGCCATGTTTTCGGCAGCTCGCTCCTGGCGTTGCGATTGCCCGCCGCCCTGGCCGGCGCTGCCACCGTGTGGCTAGCCGGCAAGCTCGCTCGCGAACTTGGCGGCGGACGCTTTGCCCAGGCCATGGCCGCACTCGGCGTCTTCATGGTCCCCATCTACATGATCTTTTTTCACTGGATCACCATGAACGCCTTCGAGCCTCTGATCTGGCTCGCCTGCATCTGGTGCGTGGTACGCGCCATCAACAGTGGCGATCAAAAATACTGGTTCTGGTTCGGCGTGCTGGCCGGCGTCGGCTTTGAAGCCAAATACTCAATCGTGTTCTTCCTGCTCGGCGTGATCGTGGGCGTTATCGCCACGCCCGAGCGCCGGTGCTTGAAGAGCGGCTGGCTCTGGCTGGGCGCCCTGGCCGCGCTTCTCATCTTCCTGCCGAATTTCCTCTGGCTGGTGCGGCACAACTTTCCTTTTGTCGAGCTCATGCACAACATCCGCATGACCAGCCGCGACGTGGTCCGCGGCCCCGTCCCGTTCTTCATCGATCAGGCGGTCATCATGGGACCGCTGCTGCTTCCGCTCTGGTTCGGTGGACTGCTCTGGCTCTTCTTTGCTCGCGACGGCAAACGCTATCGTCTGCTCGCCTGGACATACATCGTCGTTCTGGCCGTATTCATCGCGCTCAAAGGCAAGAACTACTACGTGGTGCCCATTTACCCCATGCTCT
>DASTJB010000075.1:0-2877 GCA_035717005.1 Candidatus Angelobacter sp. | reverse complement strand
GTTCATCGTTGGCTGGTCAATCGGGAACGCCTGCTGGTCAAGCGCATCCTGGCCGACCGCTGACCACGAGCCTGAATCGGCGACAAATGAGATGCGCACCTCCGCGCCCGGATCGTCTCCGAAGGTGATCTGTACGTTGGCGAACTGCTCCCAGATTTTGGCTTTCTGGATGACATTGTCTTTCTGCGTGTTGTCGCCGTCGAGAAAACGGCAGCGCAGGTTGAAGCCATTGGCCCACTTCTTCTGGTCGATGACCGCCATCCGCGCCTTGAAGATGGGATCGTTCGCGTTCAGATCAGGAAGGCCGATTCGATCCACGTGCTCGCCGAAACTGGCGTTCGCAGGCGCTCCTGATTTCTGTCTTACCAGCGCCGCGAAATGTGAGAGCGCCGCCTCGTGGGCTGCGGCTTTTTGCGGATTATTCTTTGCCGGAATGATGCGGTCAAAGCAAATGCGCAGATCGTGTTTCTTTGGTGGCATGAGTACCTCCTGTTGTGTACTTAAAGGGGGGGCTGGACAAACGGAGGACCTGGCGTCAAAGATTATCCTCCTAAAATCTTCCTGGGAAAAGTCCCCTTAGCCAGAATTCGACTGGGGATGACCGTCCCCAAAAAATTCACGAAATGAGTGAAACGTTTTTCCGGTATTCGGCACTACCCATACAAGGATGAACGGAAAAAGCTCCTGCCAGGGAGGCGGTGGTTGCCAAGGGGGTGTCACCGCCGACCTGGTAGGAAGTCTGGCTCCTCTTTTTGCCTCTTCAGAACGGATGAAGCGCGGCTTCCGGCCGCGCTTTTTCTCTCTCCCGCGCCAGCAGGCGCACTCGACAATCGCGCAACGTTTTTCCCCGCTATTCCCGAAACCGAACCCTGAATAGCGGCCTCTTCCATCCAGCCATTTCCCAGCGCCCGATGGCCCGGAGGGCCTGATCTCCTCCGCGTCTGCCGCCTCCATGGTAAATTTGGCTTTTCCGATGGCGCGCGATGCCGGCGATCTCGGCGATGTCGGCGATGTCGGCGATTTCTTCGTGTCCTCTGTGCTTTAGTTTTTTGGTACGCTTATCTCTAGGTGAATAATGGCGAGCTCCCCCACACTCCCCCAGGTAGCTGAGCAGTCACAATTGAAAAATGCCGGTAATCTTGACTGGCTCACCATCAACACCATCCGCACGCTCTCCATGGATGCCGTCCAGCAGGCCAATTCCGGCCATCCCGGAACGCCCATGGCGCTGGCGCCGGTGGCTTATCTGCTCTGGCAGAAATTCCTGCGTTACGACCCGGCTGACCCGATCTGGCCTAATCGCGACCGTTTTGTGCTCTCCAACGGCCACGCCTCCATGCTGCTCTACTCGCTGCTGCACCTCACCGGCGTGAAGGCGGTCGATCCCAACTACCAGATCGTGGGCGAGCCTGCGGTCACGCTCGATGACATCAAGCATTTCCGCCAGCTTGGCAGCAGATGCCCCGGCCATCCTGAATACCGCCTGACCTCCGGTGTCGAAACCACCACCGGCCCGCTCGGCCAGGGCGTTGCCAATAGCGTGGGCATGGCGATCGCCGGCCAATGGCACGCCACGCACTTTAATCGGCCCGGTTATGAGCTGTTCAATTACAACGTGTACGCCATCTGCGGTGACGGCGACATGATGGAGGGCGTCTCCGGCGAAGCCGCCTCGCTCGCCGGGCATCTCAAGCTCTCCAATCTCTGCTGGATTTACGACAACAACCGCATCACCATCGAAGGCAAGACTGATCTCGCCTTCAGTGAAGACATTGCCGCGCGCTTCATGGGTTACGGCTGGGACGTCACCCGCGTCGCTGATGCCAACGATCTTGACCTGCTCTCCCGCGCGTTCGAGCACTTCCACAATACCCAGGACCGCCCGACGCTGATCATTGTCGACAGCCACATCGCTTACGGCGCTCCCAACAAGCAGGACACCCGCGAAGCCCACGGCGAGCCCCTCGGCGAAGACGAAATCCGCCTCGCCAAGCGCTCCTACGGCTGGCCCGAAGACGCCAAGTTCCTCGTCCCCGATGGCGTACGCGAACACTTTGCCTCCGGCCTGGGCAAGCGGGGCCATGAGCTGCGCACCGGGTGGGACCAGCTTCTTGACCGCTATAAGAAGGACCATGCTGACTTGGCCGGCCAGATCTATTTCATGCAGCGCAGACTTCTTCCAGATGGCTGGGACAAAAACCTGCCCGTCTTCCCCGCCGACGCCAAGGGCGTGGCCAGCCGCGATTCATCCGCCAAGGTGCTCAACGTCCTGGCGCAGAACGTTCCTTGGCTGATGGGCGGCTCGGCAGATCTCGCCCCCTCCACCAAGACGCGCTTCACCTTCGAAGGCGCGGGCGACTTCGAAGCCAACAACTACGCCGGCCGCAATTTCCATTTCGGCATCCGTGAGCATGCCATGTGCTCGATCCTGAACGGCCTCTCGCTGAGCAAGCTCCGCCCGTTCGGCTCCGGCTTCCTGATCTTCAGCGACTACTCGCGCCCGCCCATGCGTCTGGCCGCGCTCATGGAAATACCGGTCATTTACGTATTTACGCATGATTCCATCGGCGTAGGCGAAGATGGGCCTACACACCAGCCGGTCGAGCAGCTTGCCTCATTGCGCGCTCTGCCCGGCTTTGTCACCATTCGCCCCGCCGACGCGAACGAAGTCACCGAAGCCTGGAAGGTCATCATGCAGCTGCGGCATGAGCCCGCGGCGCTGATCCTCACCCGCCAGGCCATACCGACCTTCGACCGCACAACGTACGCGCCGGCGTCCGGCGTGGCCAAAGGTGCTTACGTTTTGGCCGACTCGTCAAACGACACACGTGGACCGCAGGCGCCCTCGCCTGCGTCGTCGGCTGCACTCCCCGAATT
>DASTJB010000074.1:0-7445 GCA_035717005.1 Candidatus Angelobacter sp. | reverse complement strand
TACGCAACTGGCGCAAGTCTCTGCTTGACTGCGATCCTGAAGTTTCGTCTGACGTGGTGCATGCCCACTGCTTTGCCGCCGGGATGGCCGCCGTGCGCAGCGTCTCGTGCGTCGTTTACGATCTGCGCGCCTGCATTGAGGAGATGGCGATCGCGGCCAAGCTGTGCGAGCCCGGCAGCTGGATGGGCCGGTCATTTCGCGTGGCGGAACAATTTGTCCTCTCCCGCGCCGCTGCCGTCATTGTGCATTCCCAGGGCATGAAGCATGCCGCGATTGAGCGCGGCGCGGCGCCGGAAAACCTCTTCCTGGTCCCTGATCCATTCGAGAGCGAAGACGATGCCCCGCTTTTTCCTGATACTGATTTCCTGTTCCGGCGCTACGGCCTGGCGCCGGAGACGGTCTCCTTCTTCGTGCCGCAGTTTGGCTCGGAGGAAACCGCCGAGCTTTCTCCGTCCGCGATCTCTGCGCTGGAGGGCTTTGCGCTCGCTTCCAACGAGCTTCCGGAATTCAGCCTGCTGCTGGAAGCGCCGGAGAGAGCGCGCAAAGCGATCAACGAGCACGCGGGCAGGCTGGGGATCGGGGCGCACGTCGCGCTGGTCCACCAGCTCGATGCGCCGGCCACCATGCAGAGCGCGCACGTCGTGATCGCCCTGGATGAGACACCGGGCAATCCTGTGGCGGTGAGACAGCCGAACGAGTTTTGCCTGAAGGCGCTGTGGCAAGGCAAAACGCTGCTCGCCGCCGATGTTCCCCGCAATCGTGACGCAACACCCGAAGGCCGCGGCTGTTTGTGGTTTGAGGCCGGCAACCCGCGCGATCTCGGCTATCGCATGGCGTTTCTTGGCCGCAACCCGGAATTTCGCGCCGCGCTGGGCGTCGCCGGCCGCATGTATATCTTTGAGACCCGCAACAACAAGGCCGTCGGCGAAAAATATGATGAAGCTTATCGTCATGCGTGGAACCGAAAGCGCTCAGGCAGCGTGGGACCGAAAGTGGTGAAGATGGAGACGGCAGAGAACTGGGGGTAACGAAGCAGCCAGCAACCAGCAAATAGCGGCTAGCTCAGCTGAAGCAGAAGCAGTGTTTATGATAGGTTTCCAACCAGCTGCGGAAATGCAAGCAGCAAAAACACTCAGGCTAGTAGCTAGCGGCTAGTTGCCAACTGCTTCTTCTCCACCTTCGCCCATGTATCTTTCAACGCCACGGTGCGGTTGAACACCAGCGCTCCGGGCCTGGAGTCTGGATCAACGCAGAAATATCCCAGGCGCTCGAACTGGTAGCGCGCGCCAACTTTCGCGTCTTTGAGCGAAGGCTCGAGCTTGGCGGCCTTTACGATCTCGAGCGAATTTGGATTCAAATTGGCGGTGAAGTCCTGGCCTTCAGGAACGTCGCCCGGATTGGGATTGCTGAACAGGTTGTCGTAGAGCCTGACTTCGGCGCTGATGGCGTGCGCGGCCGAGACCCAGTGGATGGTTGACTTTACTTTACGTCCGTCCGGGGCGTTGCCGCCGCGCGTTGCCGGATCATAAGTCGCGTGCACCTCGACCACTTCTCCGCTCGCATTCTTCACCACGCTCTGCGCGGTGATGAAGTATCCGTAGCGCAGCCGAACTTCTTTTCCCGGCGAGAGACGGAAATAGCCCTTGGGCGGAACTTCGCGGAAGTCGTCCTGTTCGATATACAAGACGCGGCTGAATGGCACTTTGCGCGTTCCCGCGCTCGCGTCTTCCGGGTTGTTGACGGCGTCCATCTCTTCAACCTGGCTCTCCGGGTAGTTGTCGATCACGACTTTCAACGGTTTCAGCACGGCCATCACGCGCTGCGCGCGCCGGTTCAGGTCTTCACGGACAAAGTGCTCGAGCATCGCCAGCTCTAGTGTGCCTTGCGTTTTGCTCACGCCGATATTGGCCACAAAGTTCCTCAGCGCCTCCGGCGTGTAGCCGCGCCGGCGAATGCCGCTGAGAGTGGGCATGCGCGGATCGTCCCAGCCGCTCACGCGGCCTTCCTGCACCAGTTGCAGCAGCTTGCGTTTGCTCAACAGCGTATATGTCAGGTTGAGCCGGTCAAACTCGATCTGCTGCGAAGGAAAGATGCCCAGCTCTTTGATGTACCAGTTGTAGAGCGGCCGATGGTCTTCGAACTCCAGCGTGCACATGGAGTGCGTGATGTTTTCGAGTGAATCCGATTGACCGTGGGCATAATCGTACATCGGGTAGATGCACCACTTGTCGCCGGTGCGATGGTGCTCGGCGTGGAGAATGCGGTACATCACCGGATCGCGCATGTTGAGGTTCGGCGAAGCCATGTCGATCTTCGCCCGCAGGGTGCGCGAGCCGTCAGGGAATTCGCCGGCTTTCATCCGCGTAAACAGGTCCAGGTTTTCTTCGACGCTGCGATTACGATAAGGGCTTTCCTTGCCCGCTTCGGTCAGCGTGCCGCGATATTGGCGCGTCTCTTCCGCGCTCAGATCATCAACGTAAGCTTTGCCCTTTTTGATCAGCTCGACCGCCCAGTCATAGAGCTGCTGGAAGTAATCGGAAGCGTAATAGAGCCCTTCCCACTCGAAGCCGAGCCACTTCACGTCCGCCATGATTGACTCGACGTATTCGGTTTCTTCCTTCTCCGGATTTGTATCGTCAAAGCGGAGATTGGTGCCGCCCTTGAACTCGTCGGCCAGCCCGAAATCGAGGCAGATGGCCTTGGCATGTCCGATGTGGAGATAGCCGTTCGGCTCCGGAGGGAAGCGCGTCCAGATGCGGCCGTTGTGTTTGTTGGTCTTCAGGTCCTCGACCATGATGTCGCGGATGAAGTTGGAAGGGCGCGCCGGCTCCGCTGCTGGCTGCGTGGCTTCAGGCTTGGCGTTCGATGCGGTCATGAAGTTATATCTTAAACCGGGCATGCGCGATTGCGCGGCCTGCTGCGCGGGAATTCGCCTTGTAATTTGTGTTTTCCGGGCCGAGAATCGCTTACAGAGAACTTTGCCCATGACCCGAAGGCTTCACAACGCGGTTGCGACTCTTATCCTGCTGTGCTCTGCGGTTGCCTTCCCGCAACCCCAGCCAAGATATTCGCCCAAGGCGCAGGCCCGCATCACGAAAGAAGTCCGGCACAACATCCTGATGCTGCCGGATTTCGGCGTGTTTGACAACATAGCCTTTGAGCTTAAGGGCTATGACGTGATCCTGCTCGGCCACGTTGTCAATGCATCACTTAAAGATTCCGCCGAGCATGTGGTGAGGAAGATCGAAGGCGTGGAGCGCGTGGAAAACCTCATTGAGGTTCTGCCCCCTTCGCCGAATGACGACCGGCTGCGCCGCGACGTTTTCATCGCCATCTACCGCTATGCGCCGCTGCAGCACTATGGCGTCGGCTCGAACCGTCCGATCAGGATCATCGTCAATCGCGGACACGTGTCACTGGAGGGCGTCGTCGACCGACAATCAGACAAGAACCTGGCCGGGATCCGCGCCAACGGCGTCCCGGGAGTTTTCTCCGTGGAGAACAATCTGGTGGTGCCGGGTAAAGGGCGCTGACCCATCCACCACGAAGACACAGAGGCACGGAGTATTCAAAATATAAAACTGGGCGAAATCGAGTCGAGAGTCGATAACCTTGGTCTGATCACGCATGACCAGCTTCGTTGGTCAGGTGCTTCCTCCGTGTCTCCCCGCCTCCGTGGTAGATTTGAAATTAATGGCTGTGGTCAACCCCAAATCCGTCAAGGTCAACGTTACCACCGGCACGGGCATGGACATTGAGTGGGACGACGGGCATCGCACGCACTACACTTTCCAGTGGCTGCGCGATGCCTGCCCCTGCGCGACGTGCACCGAAGAGCGCAACAATCAAAACCGCAAGCCGGGAGAGCCGGCCAAGTCCGCTCCCGCGCTGCTGCCTATGTATAAAGAGCCGGCACGTCCGAAAGAGGTCAAGCCGGTGGGACGCTACGCGCTCAACATCGCGTGGAATGACGGCCATGCCAGCGGGATTTACTCATGGGACTATCTGCGCGAGCTTTGCCAATGCGAGGAATGCGGCAAAAGCGGTATTTAGTATTTGGTACTTAGTCTTTAGCTTTCAAAAACGCCCGCCATTCTGGGGGCTAAGATATCGTCAGAAAGCACTAAATACCGCTCTCGAGATAGAAAAACCCGTCTCTCGCCGGGTTCATCGTTCAAAATATTTCCGTTCAGCCCACATGCTTGTTCAGGGCTTTCTCGATCACCTCGCGGGCCACGTAACCAACAATCTGCTCCTGCACCTGGCCGCCCTTGAAGATCAAAAGCGTGGGAATGCCGCGCACACCGTAACGCTGCGGAGTGACTGGGCTGGAGTCCACGTCCATCTTGCCGACCTTCACCTTGCCGGAATAAGCTGCAGCCACTTCGTCCACCACGGGCGCCAATGCCTTACAGGGACCGCACCAGGCAGCCCAGAAATCGATCATGACCGGCTGCTCGCTCTTGAGGACTTCCTGGTCAAAGTTGGTGTCGGTAATTTCCAGAATTGCGGTAGTTGCCATGAAAAACCCTTTCAATCAAGTTTTGGATTCTGCTGCCCAGGGGGGGAGCCAGCGTGAGACGAACTCAATATCCTAGCAAATCCCAGGGTGAGCGATGGCGAGCGCCGGATCGCGCGAGCTATCGCGAGGGCGAAGCAGCTTGCTGCGGAGCCCTTAAACACATTAGATGAGGCTGCACCGTTTTGGTTTCGGCCCGCGGTAACTTATTGCCGCACAAAGGGATTCTGCTCTCCACCCGCCGCAGGTTACCAAAGTGACGTGGACGAAGGGCCAGTGCGGGTCTATGCTCACTCCCGGTGGTAAGGCAGTTCTGGGGGAGGGCTGCCGGGCGTCCTGCGATGATTCGCAGGACGCTTGATTTTTGGGGTGCTGAAAGCACTAACAATTTCTGGTTGCTAGTCTTTTGCCGAGAAAGTCACATCCGTGACCACAGTCTTGTCACTCACATCCACTTCTAACTTCCCTCGTACTTCCTGATGGTTTTTTATCCTGCGCTGAAGCTCCTGTTCAGCCGCCTCTTCTCCGGACACAGAAATATTCCACGTACTGAACGTAACTTCGGAAAAAGCGTGGCTCTTTAGCGGTGTCCAGCTTCCGGAGCCCAACGTCACTTTTTGCCCATCAAATTCAAATCTAGACAGGTTCTTCACTACCCCATCTGATGCACCGGAATTGTAAACGCCAACCTGGACCTGAACATATCCAGTTCGCGACGTGTAGGGTTTTTCGTCCACGGCATTGATCATCTTTTCAATCAGTTCAATTGCTTTTAAATCAGAGGTAATTCCCTGGGTGATGTCAGGCGATCTGGTGAAGGGATTATCCCGCGCCGCTTGCGCCTGGCCTCGAATCTCTGCAAGAGCGCTATGTACCCTTTGCGAGCAATCCTTCCGCCACTGGAGAGTCTGCATCCACTCAACACAATCGGTATCCTGATCGGTTGTTTGCGTGACCCCAATCGCATCGCGCAGGTGTGCAGCCGTTGTAGGGTTCGTCTTGAAAACACGCGCAAGGTCCGCACTCATCGGGATTTGATCGTAGAGGATGCCTGGACTCGATTCTTCAATTGAGGGTTTCGGGGATTGAAGAGCAGTTGTGAAAAAGAATGTAAGGCTCACGGTCAGAGGAGTGAGCACGAGTGCGACACCACTGGTAATGAACGCCTTAAACCACTCCTGTTTCATTGTTGGCTGCGGTGCGGCTGACGCCCCCGGAGCAGCCGCCGCGCCAGCGGTTACTGATGTTCCTGCGGACATTGGGACCTCCTCAAGACGACCTTTCTAAACAACAACGTCTTCCAGGTTCAGAAACCTTTCCGGCCTCCTGCTGTACTAGCGAAAAGTGTTATCCTCAAGAGTTAGGAACCCGCAGGAATCGCTGCCAGAGCAGGCCCTGTCACCTCCGGACCACAGAAGATGAGCACCAAAAGCGCACAGTTAACCGAAGTTTCCCTGGAGCGGGAACAGACTTTTGACGCCTTCCGGCGCTGGGGTTACCTGGACGCCAACCTGAATCCTTTCGGCGGCCCCATCGCCGGCGGCTACTCTGACCTGCCGAACCAGTCCGAGGGCGCTAAAGAGGCCCGGCGCATCTACTGCGGGGCCATCGGCGCGGAATTCATTCATATTCCGCAGGCTGACCGCCGCGCCTGGGTGCAGGAACAGATGGAGAACCCTCGGGCGCAGCAGGTTGACCGCCCCTGGCTGGCTGAGCGGTTGCTCCAGGCCGATCTCTTCGAACAAATCCTGCAAACGCGTTATCTCGGCACCAAACGCTACTCCGGCGAGGGCGCAACAGCGCTGATTCCGCTGCTCGACACGGTGCTTGAAACCGGCGCCGATCTGGGCGCGAACACCACGGTGATGGCCATGAGCCATCGCGGACGCCTCACCGTGATGACCCTGACCGTGGGTATTCCCGCGGAAAACATCTTTGCCGGATTTGAAGACGTTGATCCCCGCAGCGTGCTGGGCGGCGGTGACGTGAAGTATCACCAGGGCGCTACCGGCGAATTTCACACGCGAAACGGCAAAGTGATTCGCACGCACCTGGTATCCAACCCCAGCCATCTTGAAGCTGTCGATCCGGTGGCGCTCGGCCGCACGCTGGCCAAGCAGATCCACTCCGGCCCTGACGGCGCAAAACTGGTGCTTCCCATCATCATGCATGGGGATGCCGCTTTTGCCGGCCAGGGGATCTGGGCGGAGACGCTGAACTTTTCCGGTGTCGCCGGCTATTGCGTGAGCGGCGCGATCCACGTGATCGTGAACAACCTGATCGGCTTCACCACCAACCCGCGCGAGCTGCACACTTCGCGCTTCGCCTCCGATCTGGCCAAGCGCCAGCCGGTCCCGATCTTCCACGTGAACGCGGAAGATCCTGAAGCGGTGTTGCGCGTGGCACGCATGGCGACCGAATATCGCTACAGGTTCTCGAGCGACGTGGTTATCGACCTGATCGGCTACCGCCGGCACGGTCACAGCGAGGTCGACGATCCCACCATTACCCAACCGCTGCTGTATAAACGGATCAACTCCCACCGCCCGCTGTTTGAGATTTACGCGGAGCAGCAGAGAATTGACACCACGGAAATGGCCAAGGCCTTCCGCGCGAAGATTGACGCGGCGTATGACCACGCGGCACAGATGCAGAAGTCGCCGGTGCTGCGCGTGCTGCCGAAATACTGGGACAAGTACGTGGGCGGCCGCTACAAGCAGGAATATGAGGTTCCGACCGCGGTTGCCGAAGACCAGCTGCGCCGGATTACGGAAAAACTGACGACGTACCCTGAAGGGTTCGCGATTCATCCCAAGGTGAAGAAGCTGCTGGAGCAGCGCGAGAAGATGGGCACCGGAAAGCTGCCGATCGACTATGGCATGGCTGAGGCTCTGGCCTTTGGCTCGCTGCTGGTGGAAGGCGTTCC
>DASTJB010000073.1:0-14907 GCA_035717005.1 Candidatus Angelobacter sp. | reverse complement strand
GTCGGAAGGGCGGTGATAATTCGGGCGGGAAAGCAAAAAGGGCCCCGGATTTGAGATCCGGAGCCCGATTCAGCCAATGGGAAAAAGCCGCTAAGCTCGCGGCGGGAAGATTCCCTGCAAGGCGATACAGAAGTTGAGTGTAAGAAAGGGCATGAGGTTGTTGTGCGGCAGGCTGCCGCCGGTGACGGAGGTGGCCAGCGGGTTCATGGCCACATCATTGGTCTGGGTGCCACTGGGCGTATAGAGCGACGGGCCGGTCTTAAGGCCCGAGGTCCAGGCGTTACCGACCGGAGTGGGCAGTTGGGTAGTGTTGGGGCCTGCCTGGGCGCCGTGGGAGTGGGCGGGCATCTCCGTCTGGAGCAGGGTGACGGTTTGTTCGCCGCCGATCTCGCCGAGGACGCGCAGGCTGAGGCCGGGGCCCTGGCCCTGCTGCATGGGCGTCTGGCCCTGGAGGTTGGGCAGGGCGAAAGTGCTCTTGCCGTCGCCGCCGTAGGTGGTGCCGAGAAGGGAGAACAAGGCGGTGTTCTGGCTGATAGGCAGCAGCTGGCCATCGCACTGCGCCCAGCCCTTGGGAGCGAAGTTGAAAGGAAACATCCTGATTTCCGCTACAAACTGGTCTGACATGGCTTGTCCTCTCTTTAGTTCGGCGAGGGGAAGATCCCCTGCAGAGCAATGACGAAATTGAGCACCAGGTAAGGCGACATGTTTTCATGCGGCTGGTTACCACCGGTGGCGGTGATGCAAGCCGGGTTCATGGCGCTGGTCTGGGCGCTGTGAAAGCCTCCGGTATCGAAGCCCCAGAGGTTGCCTCCGGCGCCGGCCGAGGAGGCGGGATTGGTCTTGTTGCCCAGCGGCGTGTGGGTATGCGCAGGCAGCTCACTGATGTTGAGGGTGTGCGCGGTCTCGCCACCGACTTCGCCCAGCGTGAAGCCGTTGCCATTGTGGTTAGGGATGCGTCCCTGGAGGTTCGGCAGAGCGAAGTTGACCCGGCCGTCGCCACCATAGGTGGTGCCCAGCAGGGAGAACAGCGCCTGATTCTGATTGATAGGCAGCAACTGGCCGTTGCACAGCGCCCATCCCTTGGGAGCGAAATTGAAACTCACAATTTTGATTTCGGACAGAAAAGGTGTCGACATTGTCTCTCCTCGAAATTCTTTCCCGGACCCGCCTGCCTGATGCCGAAACGGCGTCGCGGCGGGCTACAGCTATCGCGCCAAAGGTTTATGTTGGAGTCGGAAAAATTCCGAACAGGGATATGATGAAATTGATGGCGAGAAACGGCGTCATATTGTCGTGGGGCTGCGAACCACCGGTTGATCCAATGGCATTGCCTGCCATGGGAGTGCTGGGCGGATCGCTGGTGTAAGGGCTCTGTTGCGACTGCACGGCCCAGAAGCCGCCTCCGGGGTCGTTCTGGTTTCCCGCATTGCTGTTACACAGCGGCACATGGCTGTGCGCCGGTATCTGCGACGTGGTCAGCGTGACCGATTCCACGCCGCCGGTCTGCCCGATGACGTAGCTCCCTCCGCCGCCCGTCCCCATGTGTACGGGAACGCGGCTCTGCAGGTTCGGCAGAGCGAAGGTGTTCTGTCCATCCCCGCCGTAGGTTGTGCCGATCAGATTGAACAGCACGTCGTTGCTCGAGATGGCCAGTATCGAGCCATCGCAAAACGCCCAGCCTGCCGGAGCGAAGTTGCCCGCAAACATCCTGATTTCGCCTACGTATGGTGTGCCCATGCTGGTTGTCTCCTCTATAAACCAGGTTGGTTATAAGCGCTTTACTGCACCCCTAATGTAATTTGCGTGGTCGCCTGCACCGTTGTGGTAGCGGCGGTCACGGTGATGTTGTAAGTTCCCGGCGGTGTGGTAATGCCATGCGCACCTCCGCAGCCGGCAAAGGTCAACAAAGTCATGATTCCGGCGAAGACCACGGCAAGGCGCAGCCGCGTCTTCTTCCTGTTCTTGCGGCCGGTCATCGCAAAGCCCAGCAGCCCCAGTACGGGTAACAGCGCAGCGTAGAACGGCGGCGTGTTTCCTGGTCCAAGCAGATGGCCGGAAACTGCGTTGCTGCGGTTCGCCGAGGTGGTTATGGTTGCCGTCACCTGGCTGATCACCTGGCTGGTTGCCGGCGGAGTAAACGTGCAGGACGAGCCGACCGGCAATCCGCTGCAGCCGAACGTGACCATGGCCGATGTGTCATTTTCAACGTCAAACACGATCTGCGCCGCGCCTCCTGCCGTCACGGTTGACGAGCTGCTGCTGTGCGGCTTGATCACCAGTGGCGGACCGAGGCTGATCGAATCAGTCGCCGTGTTGTTGTTCGGATTCACATCACCGCCACCGGACACCGTGGCTGTGTTGGTGAAGTTATTCACGATATTGATCGGGATATTCACTGTCAGCGTAATCGGCGGATACGCGCTGCCTGCAGGCAATGCGTCTGACCGCGTGCACGTCAGCGTGCCCAGCGTGCAAGTCCAGCCCGTGCCGCTGATGGCCGTCGCCACCGGCGGATTCGTCACGTTCGGCAGCGTGTCGGTGACGGTAACCGTGCCCACCGTCGGCCCAAAGCCAACGTTGCTCACCGTAATCGTCCACTGCGCGCCGGTCTGACCACGCGTGAACGTTCCGGTGTGGGTCTTGGTGATCGTCGGATCCGGCGCCAGCACGTCGATCGTCGCCGTGGCCGTATTGCCCGACCCTGCGTTGCTCGACGTCACCGTCCCCGTAGTGTTGGTCTTGTGCCCGCCGGTAGTTCCCACCACGTTCACTGAGAACGTGCACGAGCCGCCCGCCGCGATCGTTCCACCCGCGAGGTTCACCACTGAGAACCCTGAAACTGTTCCCGTCGTGATGGTTCCCGCGCCGCACGAACCGGTGAGGCCATTCGGATTCGCAACCGCCAGTCCTGCCGGCAGCGTATCGCCGAAGCCGACTCCGGTCAGCGCAACCGTCGCATTCGGGTTGGTGATGGTGAAAGTCAGCGTGGTTTGAGCGTTCAGGTTGATGCTGGCCGCGCCGAACGCCTTGGCGATGCTCGGCGGCCCGATCACGGTAATCGATGCCGTGTTGCTGGTTGCGCCTGCGCCGCTCTCCGTCGACGAGATCGGTCCGGTCGTGTTGTTCTGCACGCCGGCCTGCACGCCCGTCACGTTCAGGCTGATCGAGCAGCTCGCGTTCGCCGCCAACGTTCCGCCCGTCAGGCTGATTGAGCCCGAGCCCGCCGCCGCCGTCACTGTTCCGGTGCAGGTGGTGGAAAGCCCGTTCGGCGTCGCCACTACCAGGCCTGCCGGCAGAGTGTCGCTGAACGCCACGCCCGTCAGAGCCAGTGACGTATTCGGATTGCTGATGTTGAACGTCAATGACGTGCTCGCATTCAGCAGGATGCTTGCCGCACCGAAGGCCTTGGTGATCGTCGGCGGTGTGGCTACAGTCAGGTTCGCTGAAGCCGTGTTGCCCGTCCCGCCGTTGGTTGAAGTCACGTTGCCCGTGGTGTTGGTGTACTGGCCCGCCGCCGCGCCTGTCACCGTTACTGAGAACTGGCACTGGCCGTTCGCTGCGATCGTCGCCCCCGAGAGCGCGATGCCCGTTGGGTTCGTGGTCGTCAGCGTGCCGCCGCAAACTGTGGACGAAGCACTGGCCACCGTCAGCCCTGTCGGCAGCGTGTCGTTGAAGGCCACGCCTGCCAGCGCCGCAGTGTTGGCTGCCGGATTGGTGATGGTGAACGTCAGCGACGTCGTGGCGTTCAGCGCGATATTGCTCGGATTGAACACCTTGGCAATCGAGGGCGGCGCAACCACGTTGATGCTGGCAGAAGCTGTTCCGCCCGTGCCTCCCTCGGTGGAAGTCACGTTGCCCGTGGTGTTGTTCTGTGTGCCTGCGGCAATGCCGGTCACGTTCACTGAGAAGGTGCAGCTGCTGCTCGCCGCAATCGTCCCGCCGCTCAGGCTGATCACGTTCGTCGCTTGCGTCGCCGTAATCGTTCCCGCGCCGCAGGTTCCCGTCAGACCATTTGGAGTCGAGATGACCAGGCCCGCCGGCAGCGTGTCGCTGAAGGCCACGCCAGTGAGCGCAACCGTGGTGTTGTTGTTCTGGATGGTGAAGCTCAGGCTGGTCGAGCCATTCAGCGGAATGCTGGCCGCCCCGAACGCCTTGATGATCACCGGAGGTCCGGTAACCGTGATTGAGGCATTGGACGTATTGCCCGTGCCACCTTCGGTCGAGGTCACCTGCACGCTGTTGTTCTTCACGCCTGCGGTGGTGCCCTGCACATCCACTGAGACCGTGCAGCTCGCACTTGCCGCCAGAGTTCCGGCGCTCAAGCTCACTGAGCCTGATCCGGCGGTGGCGGTGGCCGTGCCGCCGCAGGTGTTGCTCAGGTTGGGCGTTGCCGCCACCACCAGCCCTGCCGGCAGATTGTCAGTGAACGCGATCCCGGTCAGCGTCACGTTCGTGTTCGGATTGCTGATGTTGAACGTCAGCGAAGTCGTCCCGTTCAGCGAAATCTGCGCCGCACCGAACGCCTTGGTGATCGAGGGCGGCGAAGCCACGGTCAGGGTGGCCGTATTGCTGGTCGCGCCCGTTCCGCCGTTGGTGGAGCTCACTGCGCCGGTCGTGTTGGTCACCGTTCCTGACTGCGTTCCGGTCACATTCACCACAATCGTGCAGGTTGTTCCCGGCGTGGCAATCGATCCGCCCGTCAGGCTGATCGAAGTCGAGTTGGCAGTTGCCGTGACCGTGCCGCCGCAGGTATTGCTGACGCCAGGCGTGGAAGCCACCTGCAATCCGTTGGTCAACGTATCACTGAACGCGATCCCGTTCTCCGCGCTGGTGTTGCTGGCTGGATTGGTGATGGTGAAGGTTACAGTGGTCGTTCCGTTCAGCGTGATAGTTGCTGCCCCAAACGCCTTGGAGATCGTCGGCGGCGCAACCACGTTGATCGAGGCTGAAGCTGTTCCGCCCGTTCCGCCCTCGGTTGAGGTCACGTTGCCAGTCGTATTGTTCTGAGTTCCGGCGGCCGTGCCTGTCACGTTCACTGAGAACGTGCAGCTGCTGCTGGCCGCAATCGTCCCGCCGCTCAGGCTGATCACGTTCGTCGCTTGCGTCGCCGTGATCGTTCCCGCGCCGCAGGTTCCCGTTAGCCCGTTCGGAGTTGAGATGACCAGCCCTGCCGGCAGCGTGTCACTGAAGGCCACGCCGGTGAGCGCAACCGTAGTGTTGTTGTTCTGGATGGTGAAAGTGAGCGAGGTCGAGCCGTTCAGCGGGATGGAAGCCGCGCCGAACGCCTTGATGATCACCGGCGGTGCCACTACCGTGATCGACGCATTTGACGTATTGCCCGTTCCGCCCTCCGTCGAGGTCACCTGTACCGAGTTGTTCTTCACTCCGGCCGTGGTGCCCTGAACATCCACTGAAACCGTGCAGCTCGCGCTCGCGGCCAGCGTGCCGCCGCTCAGGCTCACTGAGCCCGAGCCGCCCACCGCCGTTGCCGTTCCGCCGCAGGTGTTGCTCAGGTTCGGTGTTGACGCAACTACCAGGCCTGCCGGCAGATTGTCGGTAAACGCGATCCCGGTCAGGGAGACTCCGGTGTTCGGGTTGGTGATGGTGAACGTCAAAGAGGTCGTTCCATTCAGCGGAATGCTGGCCGCGCCGAACGCCTTGGTGATCGTCGGCGGCGAAGCCACGATCAGAGTGGCGGTGTTGCTGGTCGCGCCCGTTCCGCCGTTGGTGGAGCTCACCGCGCCCGTGGTGTTGGACACGGTTCCGGACTGCGTTCCGGTCACATTCACCACAATCGTGCAGGTCGTGCCCGGCGTAGCAATCGATCCACCGGTCAGGCTGATCGTGGTTGAGTTGGCCGTTGCTGTGACTGTGCCGCCGCAGGTATTGCTCACGCCCGGTGTTGATGCCACTTGCAAACCGCCGGTCAGCGTGTCGCTGAAAGCGATTCCGTTTTCCGAATCCGTGTTCGCCGCCGGGTTGGTAATGGTAAAGGTCACCGTGGTGGTGCCGTTCACCGGAATGGCGGACGCCCCGAATGCCTTGGAGATGGTCGGCGGCGCAACAATTTTGACCGTCGCCGTGTTGCTCGTCGTGCCGGTTCCGCCTTCGGTCGAGGTAATTGCACCCGTGGTATTAACGGCATCGCCCGCCGCGGTTCCCGTCACATTCACGGTCAGCGTGCACGAAGTATTCTTTGTCACGGTCGCGCCGGAGAGGCTGATCGCTCCAGTCCCCGCCGTTGCCGTCACGGTGCCGCCGCAGGTGTTGCTGACTCCGGGCGTCGCCGCCACAACCAGCGTTCCCGTCGTGTTCGGCAGGGTATCGCTGAAGGCCACGCCGCTCAGATCCACCGTCGTATTCGGATTGCTGAGGGTAAAGGTCACCGTCGTGGTGCCGTTCAGCGGGATGCTGGCTGCGCCAAACGCCTTGGAGATCGTCGGCGGCGCTACCACCGTGATCGACGCATTCGCCGTGTTGCCGGTGCCGGCGTTGGTCGAAGTCACCTGTACGCTGTTGTTCTTCACTCCCGCCGTGGTGCCCTGCACATCGACAATGACCGTGCAGCTTGCGCCCGGCGCCAGCGTCTGCCCGCTCAGGCTGATGCTGCCTGCGCCCGCTACAGCCGTGATCGTGCCGGTGCAGGTCCCGCCCACGTTCGGCGGAGTGCCCACAACCAGCCCGGCCGGCAGGTTATCGGTAAATGCCGCCCCGTTGATGGTCAGGTTCTGGTTGGTGCTGCTCAGCGTGAACGTCAGTGTGGTGGTTCCGTTCAGCGGAATCGTCGCCGCGCCGAACGCCTTGGCAATCGTCGGCGGATCGATGACCGTGATGTTCGCCGATGACGTATTGCCGTTCCCCGCATCCGTCGAAAGTATCTGCACGCTGTTGGTGTAGTTGTTGTCCACCGTGCCGGTGATATTCACCGAAATCGTGCACACCCCGACCGGAGTCAGGTTGTTGCTGAAGCTGATGCTGCCGCTGCCCGCCACAGCCGTCGTGGTCCCGCCGCAGGTACTGGTGATGCCCGGGGTCGCCGCCACCTGTAATCCGACCGGCAGCGTATCCGTGAAACTTGCATTAATGGCCACCACGTTCGGGTTGTTGATGCTGAAATTGACCGTGGTCGTGCCGTTCACCGGGATCGTGGCCGCGCCAAAGCTCTTGGTGATCTGCGGCGGCTCCAGAATGATGACCCCCATGTTGGCGGTTCCGCCGCTGGAGGCGCCCAGTCCTGCCGTCGTGGTGTAGGTGAACGTCGTGGGCGTTGGCGTGGAGAGAATCGTGAACGTGCCGTTATAGCCGCCTACCCCTACTCCGCTGATCACCACGGTATTGTTCGTCGAGAAGTTATGCACGCCCACCGTCGTGATGGTCGCGGTGGTCCCGGCTTCGGTTGCGCTCGCAATAAAGTTGTTGTTGGCCGCGATTGTCGCCTGGTCCACGGCAGCCGTCGGCTCGCCGCGTCCGCTTGTGCCGCCCGCGTTGTAGGTGGCCGTCGCCTGGGCGCTTGCATTCAGCGTCTCCGGCTGCGCCTGAGGAATGGTTCCCAGAACGTCTTGTGCAAACGTGATCGGCAGCCCGACGATCCGATCCAGGTTGCCCACCAGGGCCGCGCCGTTGCCATGGTTGTCCTTGCTCATGTCGCCGGTCAACGTGGTGCTCTGGTTGATGCGGATTTTGGAAGGGGTCGCGCTGTGCGTCAGCACGATGAACGGATCGAAGCACACCGCGTTGGCCGGCGCCGATGCCGGACAGCTGCTGCTTGCGGCCGTGCCGCCCTGTGAAATCACGCTGCTCGGAACGTTGGTCCCCAGCCAGCTGTTCGTCACCGTCACCTGGTTTCCGGTGTTGCCCGGCGCCGCAGCGGTGAAGTTGAAAATCTCATTGCTGCCGGCCAGGTGGCTGGAGGTGTTTCCCGCCAGGCGGCTGAACGTGATCGTGACCGCATTCCCGCCGCTGTTGTTTCCCGTGTAGATGCCGCCGCCGTCGCCCGTGGTGGTGTTTCCGCTGATCGTCACTTTGCTCAGCGTCAGGCCGTCAGCCGAGTTGTTCTGTATGCCGCCGCCGCCGGCGTTGTTGCCGTTGGTGCCTGCCGTGTTGTTGCTGATCACGGTGCCGCCATCGATCAGCAGCGTGGCCTGATTGTTCATGCCGCCGCCGGTTCCCGCGGCCGTGTTTCCGGAGATGCTGCCGCCGGAGATGTGGCTCTGCGGCTGCGTGTGCTGTCCGGAGAAGAACAGTCCGCCACCGGTGGGGTTGGTCCCTCCGCCCAAATGCGTGTGGTTAGTCAGCACCTGCACGTTGCTCATCACGATCTTCGACCGCGCGTCGATCACGCCGCCGCCGCCGTCTCCGCAGCAGCCCACGGAGTTCGCCGTCGAGTCGTTGTTTTGCACGATCACGTTGGTCAGCGTGGCGAAGCCGGCCCCGTTCAGCGTGTTGAACATGGTGAAGCCGCCGCCCTGGCCGTCCAGCACCTCATTGTTCTGGATGGTGACGTTCGTCATGGTCAGCGTGGCCGTCCCCGGGCTGCCGGTGTCAAAGTCGAAAGCGCCGCCGAAGCCGTCCTGGTTCCCGCCCGCCGTCCCGCGGTTGTGCCCGTTCTGGATGGTCAGGTTGCTCACGCTCACCGTGGCGTTGGTGAACGAATCAATGTCCTGGTTGAACGAGATCACCTTGTCCACGCTGGTGGTCAGGTTCGTGCCGCCCTGGATGATCGTCGTGTTCTGTCCCGCGCCCACGATGTTCACCGAATCCTGCACTTCCAGCGTTCCCGTAAGCGAGGTGTGGTGGTCGGCCGCATTTCTTGCAATCGTCAGCGTAAAGGTTCCCGCCGGCACCGAGATCGTGTCCGTACCCGCAGTGGCATTGGCCTTGATGATGGCCTCGCGCAAACTGCATGAGGTTGAGACATCCACATTGCTTACGTTGTTGCAGATACTCGCTACTGCGCCTGGCGTCGGATCATCGGTGCGGTTTACGAAAAAAGTTGGGTCGGGCAGCGGCTGCAAAATGGAAGGCGCACCCTCATTGGCATGGATCGCCACGATTCCCGCCCGTCCGTCGATATTGGTCCGCTGCGGCATCGCCGCAATCGCATTGCCGGAATACGGCCGCGTAGAAAGCACCGCGGGAGCGAACGTCGCCGCGCCCGGCTGCACGTCAGGGTGCTGAACCACGGTCAACAGGCCCGTGGAGCCGCTGATCACCATCACGTCGTCCATCTGGTGGTCGGAGATGCGGGTGCGGAACAGCACCGGCGTCTGCCCGGCCGGGAACGTCGCCCCGGCAGTAATGTCTTCCACGATCTTCCAGCCATTCGCCGGAAATGCCCTGCCTGGCAGCAGCGGATTGAATTCCGTACGCAGGTTGGCGGACTGTTTCAGGGCTTGCAGTTCAGCCACAGTAAAGGCCCGCGGATCAAATTCGTTGTGCACCGCAATGTGGATCGAACCGTCTGCGGTCAACAGCGCCATCTGCAGCCCGGGAATGCGGTCATTCACGAAATTGCCCAGGGCCAGCGCCGTGGCTGAAATCGGCAGTGAGACGGTCTGCAGCTTCCCGGTCGCGGCCCGCAGGACCTGCACCTTGCCTGCGGCCAGAAACGCCAGATCATTGCCGCCGTCGCCAAAATCACCGAAGTTGAAATTGCTGGGCGCGCCGTTCAGCGGAAACGCCGCCACGGGATTCAGTCCATCCTGGCCGCCGGCGAAGATCGCCAGCTCCGGCCCGGACGTGCCGTTGAGTCCGACAACCACATTGTGGAAACCTTTGCCGTAACCCAGGTCCCCGCCAATCAGTGCGGAAACCGCGCCGGGAAGGTTCAGCTGCTGCGGTGCCGCGAAATTGCCATGGCCGTCGCCGGAGAAAACAAAAAGGGCTGTGCCGCCCCTGGCTGCCACCACCAGATCGTTGTGTCCGCTGGCGGTAAAATGGCCGACCGCCATAAAGTCAGGAGTCACCGGGGTCGCCAGCTGTATGCTCTGCGCCAGGAACGGTGCCGGAAACTGTCCGCGCCCGATCGCCTGGAAGGAAGCGTCGCTCTGCGGCGCGAAGGCATCAATATTGCCCGGCTGAATGCTGATAGAACCGTTGTACCCGACCAGGAGGTCCGCAAACCCGTCTTCGTTCACGTCGCCCGTTGCAATGGATAAAGGCTGGACTGCCGCTGCGCCCGCCGTCGTCACGCCTGTCCCGGGATCGCCCGTGAGCACGGCTGCCCGGCCGCCTGCCGGCCTGGCTGCGCTCGTCGTGCCGGCGCCCTGCTGCATTGCCAGCGGCTGCCGCTCCCCAAGCCAGATCTTCGGCCCGGTCGGCGCCGTTTGCGCGGACGCCTGTCCGGCAAAAACGCTCAGCATCATGAGCAGGAAGATTGCAACAACGCACTGGATTTTCACGAACACTCGATTACAGGCAGGCAGAGAAGCAGTAGTCACGGCTGGCAACTCCTTACACTTCAGTCTCAAATGTGGGAATCCGGAAGATTTATGCCTGGGGTTAAAGGCACATGTACACTGAGATCGGCCAGCCTCCGGAAATTAGCTGGAAGAAACTCAAGTTACCGCGCTCTGGGGGTGTAGTAATTACAACAGGTACTCTGCTTCTAATATCCTGGCTTGTCAAGAGGAAAGCAGGCAGAAATCTCAAAAGTGCAAATATTATTTTGCTCTTTACCTGGATGTGCAGTTTTTTTCACCTAAGTGAGCACGCGGCCCTTGCCGTTCCATAATTACCAAAGTTTCTGCTCTCCCCGAAAATTCCCGCTGGTATTTCACGGCTTTCTTAAGTACTATCCCAAGTACTTTCGGTCGACAGGCTCCAGGGTTTCTTCCCCCAAAGCTATTAAGCGCGAACATAAAACAATCTTTTCCCAGGTTGGGAAGCTTGTGCTTCATTGATTGTGAGGTGCATTTTGGCGGTTTCTAGACGGATGTTTCTGCAACAGGGAGTTCTGGCGGCTGCAGCTTGCGCCACCACTCCTCTACTCGCTATTAGTTCAAAGCGCCCCATCGGCGGCGACGATCAAACCCGTGAACTCCCAACCCGTTCTTCCGGATCCACCAAGTGGCAGGACCACGCGGGCGCCTTCGACCATCTGGTTCGCGGGCAGTTTGCCAACGCCGTTGGCACAGATTTCAAAGTGATGATCGAAGGCAGCTCTCAGCCCACCTGGGTCACGTTGACCGCGGTGAATGACCTGCCTGCGCCGGCTGTGGCCAACCCGGGCAGCTTCGCCGTGCCGGCCAACTCAGCCCCGCCGCCGGTAACCGACGGCTTCATGATGTTTTTCTGGAGTTCGTCGCCGCTGCCCCAGGGCGCTCATCTTTTCCAGCACAGCGCGCTCGGCAGTTTCGCACTGTTCACCGTGCCCGAAGGCGGCAACCCGCAGGTTTCCTGCGCCATCGTCAACCGGTTCGCGCCGGCGGTTGTGGCCGTGCCTTATGCCAGCGCGCCGGCACAGGTCAGCGCGCCCGCTGCTGCGGCTGCGCCGGCCGCTTCAACAGCAGTTGAAACCCTTCCTCGCGTTCCTTCTGGAACCCGAGGCGTTCGAAGAGCCGCAACGAGGGATTGAAGCTCTCAACATAGATCGTCACCGCTTTGCCATCCGCGCCGGCTTCATGCATAAGCCGGCGCAGCACTGTCTGGCCCGCTCCGCGCCCGCGAAACTCCGGCAGCACGGTAATATCCAGTATGTGCAACTCCTCGGCGTTGCGGTCCACGTAAACGCGGCCCACCTGGGTCTCACCCACACAAATAATGGCGTGGTTCGCCGCTGGATGCATCGCTTGGTAGTGCTGCTTCTGGGCTGCATACTGCATCTTCACAAAGGCTTCTTTCTGCTCGGCCGTCCACGGCACCAGCTTCATCTCTTCACCGCGCGTGCTGGCATAAACGGATAGAAGGAAGGCCTCGTCTGCAGCGGTGACCGCGCGCAGCGTGATCTGCTCCACTGTCATATTTTCTTGTCGCGGAAACGATGAAAGATTGACTCGTATTTCGTGCCCTCGCCCGGCTCGGCCGCGATAGGCGTGATGAGAATTTCAAATTCGCCCAGCTTTTCATGCTCCAAGCGGTGCGTTCGCTGCACCAGCCGCGGCGTGAACGGCCCGGTGAATTGCAGGGAAAACAGCTCCATTCCCGGCGCGTGGGGCGGCTCTTCCACCGCCGCCAGCTCCAGCGCCAGCGACTCCCCGCCCTCGATGGCCACTTTGAATTTCGTGTGCAACTGCTGGCGAAAGATTTCGGCGTTCAGCTCTGTAAGCGGCCTCAGCATGGAAGCGACAGGCTATGCAACCGCTTTGCCGCTGTCAAGCTTCCCCAGAAGAGTTTCATCGATCACTAGAATTTCTGCGGCTTCCAAACGTCGTCGGCCCGGAAAGCGCCACTCCTTCGATGTGTCATTTCGTCCCATGTTTAGATTTGTCAACGCGTCCAGCAATCATTGACCGTCTGTCTCCGCCCACACTAGAATCGCGCCATCCTGAGAACCGCCTGAGGTCCACGCCCGTGCCAAAATCGTCCAACAAACTCGCGTTCCTGCTGATCTTCACGCTGACTCTTGCTTTCGCTGCTCCGGTCTTCGCCGGCGACAATACCAGCGCCACCGCCGTTCCGGCGCCGCCCAGGACGAACGTCACTGAAGTCCGGGAGTTGCTGCACGGCACGGAGATCGTGGATCCCTATCGCTGGCTGGAGGACCAGAACAGCCCGGAGACGCGCCGTTGGATCGACGCGCAGAACGCCTACACCGATTCTCTGATTGCAAAGTTCCCCGGCCGTGACGCGCTGCGGCAACAGGTGGCCGGCCTGGTCAAGATTGACACCATGAGCGCGCCCCTTGTGCGCGGCGGACGCTATTTTCTCAGCAAACGCTCGGCTGACCAGGACCAGTCTGCCCTGTACGTGCGCAACGGAATTGATGGAAAAGATGAGCTGCTGGTTGATCCACTGCCGCTGAGCCCCAATCACACCGTTACCGTTGGTTTCTTCGCCGCCACCGAAGATGGCAAGCTTCTGGGCTATCTCACCCGTCAGGGCGGCGCCGACGAAGTCACGCCACATCTGCTCGACGTCGACACGCGCAAAGAACTTTCTGACGTCTTCCCCCGCGCTCGCTACTCCGGCTTCTCCATCCTCAATGACAAGACCGGGATCTACTACACGCGCCTGGTCCAGGAGGGCCCCCGCGTCTTTTTTCACAAGATCGGGACGGATGTCTCCAGTGACGCCGAGATCTTTGGCAAGGGTTACGGGCCGGAGAAAATCATCGCCAGCTCCGTCAGCGAGGACAATCACTACCTGCTGATCACCGTCCTGCATGGTTCAGCCGCCGACCACACCGAGCTTTACCTCAAGGACCTGGCCGCGAACGGGCCGGTGGTGACGGTGGTCAAGGATTTTCCTGCCGTGTTTTCCGCCCAGATCGCCGGCGACCGCATGTATGTCCGCACCAACTGGAAGGCGCCCAGGTGGCGCGTCATGGAATTGGATCTGAAAAGCCCGGCCATGATGCAGGACAAGAACAAATGGCGTGAGGTTGTCGCCGAGCACAGCGATGCCGTGCTCGATAGCTTCTCCCTTGTGGGCGGAAAGCTGGTGATCACTACCACCGAAAACGTTGTGCCACACACCAAAGTCCTGGACATCAGCGGCAAACCTCTGCGCGAACTGCCCACGCCTGCACTGGGAAGCGTCTCCGGCCTGTTTGGCCGCTGGAGCTCGAATGAGGCGTTCTACACCTTCACCTCATACAACGTGCCGGGCACCATCTATCGCTATGACGTGGCCACCGGCAGGCAAAGCGTCTGGTTCGCTCCCAAAGTGCCGATGGAGAGCGCCAAGTACGAAGTGAAACAGGTCTGGTATACCTCGAAAGACGGCGCCAGGATTCCCATGTTCCTGGCCCATGCCAAAGGTATCAAGCTTGATGGTTCCAATCCCACGCTGCTCACCGGCTACGGCGGGTTCAACCTGAGTTCGACTCCCAACTTCAATTCGTTTGCCGCAGCCTGGCTCGCCAATGGAGGCGTCTATGCCGTGGCCAATCTGCGCGGCGGCGGCGAGTTCGGCGAAGAGTGGCACCACGCCGGAATGCTGGAGAAAAAGCAGAACGTCTTTGACGATTTCATCGCCGCGGCCGAGTGGCTCATCAAGAACAAGTACACCTCGCCCGCAAAGCTGGCCATCCGCGGCACCTCGAACGGCGGCCTGCTGGTGGGCGCGGCGCTCACGCAGCGTCCTGATCTCTACGCCGCAGTCATCTGCGGTTACCCGCTACTCGACATGCTGCGCTACCAGAATTTCCTGGTCGCGCGCTACTGGGTGCCGGAATACGGCTCGGCTGAGAACGCCGACCAGTTTAAGTACATCTACGCCTACTCGCCGTATCACCACGTAAAGGCCGGAACAAAATATCCTTCCGTGCTGCTCCTCTCCGGCGACTCCGATACACGCGTTGCACCGCTGCACGCCCGCAAGATGACCGCGCTGCTCCAGGCTTCACAAGGTGCCGCCGATCATCCGATCCTCCTGCACTATGACACCGCGGCCGGCCACTCCGGCGGTACGCCCGCCGGCAAGCAGGTGGAAAATACCACTGACGAGTTGAGCTATTTGTTCTGGCAGTTGGGAGTGAACACGCCGGAAAAGACAGGAGCAACGGGCGGGAAGTAGAAAGAAAACGATCGTCAGCATAGGTTATTCCGCTGGTTGCAAGCCGGAGCAAGACAAAGTAGTCTTTCCTGACTATCAGCCGTCGGGAAATTTCCTATGAATGTACTGCGTTCTTTGCTGGCTGCCCTTCTCTTGTGTAGTTGTTCTGCCCTGCGCGCCGATCAACAATGGATCGAGGTCAATTCACCGCATTTTTCCATTGTGACTGACGGTGGTGAAAAGCGCGCGCGT
>DASTJB010000072.1:0-4030 GCA_035717005.1 Candidatus Angelobacter sp. | reverse complement strand
CCACCATCTTGGCGCCGCTGCGCCGGTGCTGGGCATTAAGAGCCGTTTTTCTTAGCGTCTGGCCTTCCGCGGTTGAAGACAAGCTGTTTTCCCTTCTAATTTCCTTCTTCCCTACCAACACAGCACGCCGAGAGCGCGCGTGAACCCCGGCCACGCGTACTCCTGGCCTGGCTGGGCAGGCACGAACCCTCAAGGTTAACATCGCCGTTTTGCGGGGGTCAATTTGCGCAGAGGTCAAAATTGACGGAGCTCTCCCGCTCTGGAAGTCCGTTACCATCGTTCCATTGCTATCGACCGCGAGTAGCGATAATCTCCACGTATGGCAAAGGAATTTGTTTGCAGCATCTGTGACCAGCCGGAGCGCAGCTGCACCTGCAACCGCTACTGCTGGCTCTGCCAGAGCCTCTTCGAAGTTCGCCTCTGCGAAGACGGCCAGTACTACTGCCGTCCCTGCCGCGAATCCTGTGACATGCACGCCCAGTATGGAACCAAGGAATAGTCCTGGGATCGCCGTCCTGGGATCGCCGTGATCGGGTGATCCGGTGATCGGAAAAACTGAATAGGATTTACTCTAGTTCCATCTCGAGTTCTCAATAACCCAGGGTGCAAACATGCGCTCCGCTCCGAATCAGATCACCCGATCACCGGGGTCCCCGCTCCGCGCCAGTGTTGCGCGGGGTGGGGTGGGATCACCAGATCACCCGATCACCCGATTCTCTTCCACTCAACGCTCTCAACTCCTCGATTACTACCGCACTCTCGTGGGGCACTTCGGTCAGCAAAACTGGTGGCCGGCGCAGTCGCGCTTTGAGGTGATCGTGGGCGCCTACCTCACCCAGAACACCAACTGGAGCAACGTCGAAAAAGCCATGGCCAACCTGCGCCGGGCCCGCGCGCTGGGGCTGAGCGCCATGCGTGATTTGCCGCTCAAGCAGCTGGAAACGCTGGTGCGTCCTTCCGGCTACTTCCGCCAGAAAGCCAGAAAGCTCAAAACCTTCATTCGCTTCCTTGACAACAAATATTCCGGCTCGCTCGACCGCATGTTTTCCCAGCCAACCGAGAAGCTCCGCGCCGAGTTGCTGGAGCTGAACGGAGTGGGCCCGGAAACAGCGGACTCCATCCTGCTCTATGCCGGCAACCATCCCGTGTTCGTGGTCGATGCCTACACCCGCCGCATCCTCGAGCGGCACGGCATGATCACGCCGAAAACTGGATATGAAGAGATCCGCATGTTGATCGAAGAAGCTGTAAACGGTGCTGAGTCAGCATCTCTGCTCGTCCAGCCGAGCGGCGCAGATCCCCGGCACCCGGTTTCGCGCATGAGCCGCGCGGCGCGCACCGAACTGGCCCAGCATTACAACGAGCTGCATGCGCTGATCGTCAGGATCGGGAACCAGTTCTGCCGCGCTACTCCGGATTGTGCGAGTTGCCCTCTTAAAAGATTTTTACCTGCCCTAGACAGTGCAACAGTCCGAACCGCACCCGAATCCTACTGATCAGGGAAACGCAACACTACCTTTGGGGGGAAATGAAATGCTTCTGTTGATCGGTATCGTGTTATTCGTGCTGTGGCTTCTTGGCTTCACCGCCTTCCACGTAGCCGGCGGCCTGATTCACCTGCTTCTGGTCTTTGCCGTGATCTCCATCATCTGGCACCTGGTCACGGGTAGACGAGCCACGGTCTAACGTCCTGAACATTCGATTCCGCGAGTTCCTGGCCCGTCATTACGGGCCATACTTGCAACAGGCCGTTTTTTCAGAGTCGGCCTGAACACTGTAGGTTATGTGGCACAGGCACTCTTGCCTGTGCTCGAATGAAATTGCGAAGAAATACAGGGCACAGACAGGAGTGTCTGTGCCACATGGACCGGCTACTCCGGCCAGACCTCCAGCGCCGTCTTGCTGAGGATTTGTTCCTTTACGCCTTCAGACAGCGCCAGTGCGCGGAACTGCTCCAGGTTCTGCTCGATCGTCGGTATGCCCGGGCTGGGAAAATCCGTGCCGAAGAGCGTCTTGTGTGCGATCTCTTCCAGCCGCGGAAAATATTTGAGCAGCACCTTGGGAGGAATCCCGCTGATATCGAGATGCACATTGCGATGGCGGCGCAAGAGGAAGAACGCCGTCTGCATCCAGATGGGCCGGCCGCCGTGCGCCATCAGGATCTTCAATTTGGGAAAGTCCACAGCCACGTCGTCCAGATAGATCGGATCGCCGAACTTGTTGCGCGCCGCAGGGAAGATTGACGTCCCGGTGTGCACCATCACCGGAATCCCGTTCGCCTCAGCGGCCCGGTAGATGATCTCCAGCTCCTTCACGCCGTTGACGTAATCATTGGCGTAGAGCAGCTGGTGCGGTGGATGGATCTTGATCAGCCTTATTCCCAGGCGGACCAGCGCGTCCATCTCCGCCTGCACGTTGAGCGAGTGCCGCGGATGCACGCTGCCGCAAGAAATCAGGCGCTTTGGGTTTTCCCGGCAATAGTCCGCCACCCACTGGTTGACCTCATGCGTGAAGCCCATCGTCTCCGGCGCCACATAATTAATGAGCACCGCGCGCTCCACTCCGATGGAATCCAGATACTTGAGCAGCGCCTTCGGCGAGCGGCAGTATTCGAGCACGTCGTCATAGCGGCCGCGCGCCTTCTTCATCACCTCAAGCGGGCCCGCCTTGAACATCTCAACGGGTTGAATGTGGATGTGGCAGTCGGTGATTAGCATCAGTATTTAGTAATTAGTACTTGGTATTTAGCTCGTGTTTCGAAGCGCGCATCTGTTTGGCATCGCCAAACGCCGGCACTATAACTGATTTGCGTCAGCCAGGGAAATCGGGGCATCACGATGATTTCCTAAATACTAACTACTAAGTACTAAATACTGAGTACTAATTACCGCAGTTGAGCACCGCCCTCTTCGCATACACCTTCACAATCTCCCTGCGATATTCCGGCGTCAGCGCCGAGGTCGTCAGCGGCTTGGCCGTTTTGGCTGCCAGTTCGCCGATCACCGCTGCAACATGCTCATCAATCTGCTTGCCTACCAGCGCGTTCTCTGCGCCCGCAACCAGCAGCGGCGCGGGATTCACGGCGGTGATCGCCACGCGAGCGGCCTCTACCGGGCCGCCATTTTTCTTGATGGCGACAGCCACTCCGGCCAATGGGTAGTCGATCGAGCCGCGAATCCGCAGCTTCTGGTAGCTTCCCCTCCAGCCCGACGAACTCTCAGGCAGGAAGACGCGCGTCACCATCTCATTGCGCTCCAGCTTCAACCGCACGTCGCCGGCTTTGGTGTAGAAATCCTTGAGCGCCACGCGCCGAAGGCCCGTAGGTCCGGCAATCTCCAGTTCTGCGCCCAGGCAAAGCAGCGCCGGCGGCGTGTCGCCGGAAAAGGCAGCCCAACAGAACTTGCCTCCGGGCGCCACGTGGCAGAGGTCGCCGTCTTTCTTGATGCAGAACCCGCACGACCGCCGCCATTGCAAGGACTGGTTATACCAGACGCAGCGTGTGTCCAGGCAGATGTTGCCGCCCAGCGTGCCCATGTTGCGCAGGATGGGCGAAGCAACGGTCATGGCCGCCTCATGCAGCACGCGGTAGTTGCGCCGTATGAACTCTGAATCTTCGATCGCCGAAAGCGGCGTGAGCGCGCCGATCTCCATGCCCGCGCCCGGCCGCACATGAATGCCGCGGATCTCCTCGATTCCGCGAATGTCCATCACATAGGCAGGGGCGAACAGCCGCTGCTTCATCGAAGGCAGCAGGTCCGTGCCGCCGGCCAGAATCATCAGATCGTTGCCGTGCCGCGCCAGGCAGTCGACGGCTTCGCGCAGCGTGCGCGGACGAAGAAGTTTAAAGGAAGGAAGACTCATCCCGCTAGTTAGCTTCCTCCCGTCAGAGATTTGGAATTGCCTGAGATCACCTCGCAGCTTCTCACAATTAAGGTGCCTTGGAATCCATTCATATGTCCGTGATCTTTAGCGTTGAACGTCCCGACCAGTAAGACGGTTTGCCGGTTTAGCTTTTCCCCTTCCCTCAGTA
>DASTJB010000071.1:0-3777 GCA_035717005.1 Candidatus Angelobacter sp. | reverse complement strand
CCACCGTTGCCGTGCTTCCCCAGCCCGCCAGGCTGCTGAAATTCGCGGCCGTCATCGCCGTGCTGTTGGTGGATTTGATACGCGCCGACGTAGTAGTGCCGGTAAGGTTCCCCGCATTCACCGTCTTGTTGGTCAGCGTGTCCGTCGTCGCCCGGCCCACCAGCGTGTCCGTGGCCGCCGGAACCGTCTGCGTTCCGCCCCCGGAGTTCAGCGTGATCGTCCCCACCGCTGCGCCGGTGCCGCGGTTCACCGTCAGGAACGGATTGCCCACGGTGTTCGCGTCATTCACAAAGCGGCACTGAAATTTGGCCGTGTCCTGGAAGCAGTCCGTCCATTTCTGGTCCACCGCGCCGTTCGTTGTGTCGATGGCGAACCCCGGCGAGCCGCTGGCTGCGGCTATCACGCTCGAGTTCGCCTGCCCGCCCGAGCCTGACGCCGTGAGCCGCGTCATCTTCATGCTGCCGGCCGTGTTTCCCGCTGCGCCCGTGCCCACGTCAATCACGCCTGCCGCATCCCGCGAAAGCCCCGTGTCCGCAGCCGTTACCACCGGATCTGCGTTGCTTGACCAGCCCACCACCCCGCCTGAAGCATGCCTTTCCACGTTCGCGCCGAAGACGTGACTCCGGCTTCCCTGGTAACTGATGGCGAAGGAGCCCGCGCCATTGCGCAGAAATCCCGTGCCCGGCTCATTTTCAAATGCGATGCTCGGTGCCCCGGTCGTACCGTCCTGCGCCAGGACCTGGCCTGCCGTGTCGCCGTCGGCCTGGGCGTTCGTGCCGTCAAAAATGAACGTCTCCAGCGCGCAGGCATTCGCCGTCGCCGGCACCGTTACCCAGCCCAGCACATTGGCCGGCGGCGCAAACGTCCGGCCACCAACGGCGTCCTGGCAGACGAGAAATGCCAGCGGCTCGCCCGCCACCGCTCCGCTCAGCGTTGCGCTGGTCACGTTGCCCGTGAGCGTCAGCTTGAACGTCGCGGCCGCTGAAGCATCGAAGGTCGGCGTCGCGCTGAATGTCACCGTGGTGAATGTCCCCAGCCGGCAGTCCGTGCGCAGCGTGCCCGCGTTGTCCGCGCATTGCAGCCCCGCGGTCGCGTTCAGCCCGGTGCGCTGCGTTAACCCGGTGCCGCTGTTGAATATCTGCTGCAGAATCGTGCTCGGGATGTTCGACCCCATCACCGTTCCCGTGGCGGTCACGTTTCCCGCCACGCTCAGGTTCCCGCTCACTGCCGTCCCGGTCAGCGGCGCAAAATTGCCTTGCGTGACCGGCGCGTAATTGTCGAAATTGAAAGTCGCCCCGCTGAACGTCACCTGCGTGTAGCGCAGCACCTCCTGCCCGGTGGTGGCGTCTTTTACGTTCACGCGATAGTAAACCCCGCTGGGCGCTGTGGTCGCAGGATTGGGAACGGTAAACGTCGTGACCGCGCCCGAGCTCACCGGCGAGCAGTACTGCCGCCGCAGCAGTTGCCCTCCGCCGCCGATCTGGATCGCGATCGGGTTGTCGTTCTGGTCGGTCGCCAGAAAACACAGCTGCCCCGCCGCCAGCTTCTGCTGGTTCAGGTCCGTAATGTTCGTCGCCGTCACCGTCGTCCAGCTCTGGGCGAACATCGCGCCACTAAGCAAAACTGACAATGCCAATAGAAGTATTTTTTTCATAAATGACACCAAAAAACCTTGCCGTCGTCTCTGCGGACCGGCAAAGGAACGTTGCCGGATCTCGGCTATAATCGTCGCCAATGCTGGATAAGCTGATAGAAATTGGGTTTCTGCTCCTGGCCGTGGTCTACGGAATCGCTATCCAGGTCGCTTTCAGGAGGCTCGAAAGAAGCGATAAGGACGATTTATAATCTGCCGCAATGCTTGCCGCTGAGCGGTTCCAATTCGGTGAGAACTGGGCCCGGTTTCTTGCCGTTGTCGACGAAGAGAAAATCGCCTACGCGGCGGAGCGCCTCTCCGCGCTTGTCGGCGATCTGAGCGGTAAGTCTTTTCTTGATGTCGGCTCCGGCAGCGGCATCCATTCCCTCGCCGCCATCCGGCTCGGCGCCGCGCGCGTGCTGTCCTTCGACTATGACGTGCAGTGCGTCGCCTGCACCAATGAGATCAAGCGGCGTTATGCCCCGCTGGCCAACTGGACCGTGCAGCGAGGCTCCGCGCTGGACGCCGGCTATCTCCGCTCACTCGGCGGCTTCGATGTGGTCTACTCATGGGGCGTCCTCCATCACACCGGAGAACTCTGGCAAGCGCTGGAATTGGTCACCATTCCGGTTTCCGATCTGCTCGCGCTTGGCATTTACAACGATCAGGGCCTCAAAAGCAGGCTTTGGCTGCGCTGGAAAAAGCTCTACAGCAGATCGCCCAGACTGTTGCGGCCCATTCTGCACCTGATCACCTTCATGCTCACCTGGGGTAAAGCCTTCCTCTTCAAACCCTTCAGCGCGCAGAAAAACTGGTCAACCTTTGCTCGCAATCGCGGCATGTCTCCCTGGCGCGACGTGGTGGATTGGGCCGGTGGATATCCCTACGAAGTGGCCAAACCAGGCGACGTCTTCTCCTTCTTTCACAGTCGCGGTTTCGAACTGGAATCGCTGAATACGGTCACCAACATGGGCAACAACGAATTTCTTTTTCGGCGGCGACCGCCGGATTAACGCGATGGTCGATGTTGCGTGCAAGGTGCAGATTCAGTAGGATGTGGAGCAATGTTGCGGGGCCTTTATCATCTGGCGTTCAATCCGCGAGCGCGCCGCGAGTGGAGATGGATGTTCTTGACTGCGATAACCAAGAGGCTCATGCCTGGTTATCGCCTTCAGTGGCCGCAAACGCTCTGGTGGAGCGATAAGCAATTCAATTCCTATCTTGCAAGGTTCCATGAGCTTGACGGTTACAATTCAGACCGTCGCTGGCTCATATCGCAGTTGGTTAAGTTGGCGGCCAATGTCCCTGGGGATACGGCAGAATGTGGCGTCCTGGAAGGCTCCAGCTCTTACCTTATTGCTAAAGCCTTCCCGAATCGCACCCACCATGCATTCGATTCGTTCGAGGGTTGTTCCGCGCCGTCTGGTACAGACAACGGATATTTTTCCACCGGCGACCTGGCGGTAACACTGGAACAAGCGGCCAAGAATCTTGCTGATTGCCCAAATGTGGTGTTTCACAAGGGCTGGATTCCGGAGCGGTTTGCAGATGTTTCAGAAACCCGGTTCGCCTTTGTTCATATAGACGTTCAACTCGAACAGCCAACCGGAGACAGCCTGCAATTTTTTTATCCCCGGATGAACCACCATGGAATCATGGTGTTTGACGATTACGGGTTTACTACATGCCCGGGGGCACGGAGGGTCATTGACGAGATTATGAAAGACAAGCCAGAACCGATCATTGCTCTCCCAAACGGCTGCGCGTTCATTGTGCGCAACGGGAGCCAGACGTGAGAAACGCAATCGTCTTTAAGAAAGAGCAACGCAAGGAGACAATCTGGGATCGTCTGTTCGTCGGAATGGTCTCGTTATTGATTTTGCCCGCGCTGCTAATTGGTCTGTTTTCCCGCAAGTCTAATTCCCGAGATACTCGACCTTGATATGAATGGCGTACTGCATCACGCCGGCAGCATTGCTGGCATAGTTGGTGGTTGAATAATTGATGTTCTGCCAGCCACTCGGCTTTGTGCCGGCGGAAGAAATCCAGTTCGCGAGGCAGCTGGGCCGCCATCTGCTGGCGAAGCGCTTCTCGTGAACGTTGCAGTTCGCTCATCACACTCTCCTCTGTTCTGTTATGCGGAG
>DASTJB010000070.1:0-24320 GCA_035717005.1 Candidatus Angelobacter sp. | reverse complement strand
CCATGGACGACACCGATGACGACACGCGGATCATCGAGTTCGCCAAAAAAATGGGGGTCACCTACACGATTCTGAAAGGCACCGACAAAGTGGGCGATATGTATGGCGGAGTAGATCGCTTGCCGCTCTCCTATCTGGTTGATCGTTCCGGCAAGATTGCTCGCGAAATTGTGGGAGCACAGGAAACGCTGATCGAAGATGGAATCAAACAGGCGCTGGAGTCAGGGAAATGAAGGTTAAAAAGATCTCCGCTCTAGGTTCTTTGATCTTGGGGTTTGCGTCCGTGCTTGCCTCTGCGCAGGATGCGGCAAAGCCTGCTCCGCCGGCTGCCGATCAGCAGCAGCCCGCAGGCTCGCAATCAAAAGCAGGGCCCACGCCTACGCCATTGCCAACGCCAGAACCCACTCCCGAGCCTCCAAAAAAGGGCCAGCCTGCGCCGAACTTCACTCTGGCGGACCTGCAGGGGCACCAGGTCCAGCTTTCGTCTTTGAAGGGCAAGGCCGTGCTGCTGAACTTCTGGGCCATATGGTGTGATCCCTGCAAAATCGAGATGCCATGGCTGGTCGAGTTGCAGAAAAAGTATGGTCCGCAGGGGCTCCGCATCATTGGCGTTGCCATGGATGACGCCAGTGACAAGGAAATCGCCGCGTTCGTCCGCAAGATGGGCGTGAACTACACCATCCTGAAGGGAACGGAAAAGATAGGCGACCTCTATGGCGGCATTGATCGCCTTCCCCTTACTTATTACATCGACCGCTCAGGTAATGTGACCGATGTGATCGAAGGTTTGGCCAGCGAGTCGGTCATCGAAGGCGATATCAGGCGCGCGCTCGGCAAGGCAGATTCCACCGCAACAACGGGAGCAAAATGAGATCCAACCGTCTAGCCTGGGCTTTCTCACTCGCAATTCTCTTGGGCTGCACCCTCAGTGCACAGGAAAATGGAAAGACACCAGGGCGCACCTTTGTCGATTTCATCTCCGCCAGCAACGCTGTAGTCGCGCCCGGGCATTCCGCGCCCATTCAGTTCACGTTTCATGTTCAGCCGCCCTATCACGTGAATTCGAGCCAACCCCTGGCGGAAGAGTTGATCCCCACGCAACTGCACTTTTCCCTGCCCGGCGAAATTGCGGTCGGCAGGCTTCAGTATCCTGCGGGCCAGCTGATGAGCTTTCCCTTCGATCCCAACACCAAGCTGAGCGTTTACTCCGGCGATTTCGTGATTCGCGGATTGATCATGGCTCCTGGCAGCGCGGCCAGCGGCACTTATACCATTCATGGCGAGCTCAAATACCAGGCTTGCGACAACAATTCCTGCTATCCGCCCAAAAAACTGCCGTTTACTTTCAATGTGAAGGTGGGAACCCGGACAAGGAGCAAGGTACGCCGGGGTTGAGCGGAGTCAAGCAACTGCGCAAGAACCATCCAGCATGACGGAAACGTCGGGCTCTGAAGAAGAACGGAAAGCTCAAACCACAAAAGGCGTGGGGATCGCCGCCTGCATTACAGCTCTCCTGAATGCCGCATGGCTGGTATTCAAGGCGACGCAATAACTCTCCGCTGGAGCTGGGGCGATTCCAGCAATTCCTAGATGCTGATTGCTCTGACTTCCTGAAATTCAGGTAGCCGGCGCAGCTCTTCCAGCACCTCCTCCGGCGCAGGCGAATCCACTTCAACCACGGCAATGGCTTCGGCGCCGTGACGACCCAGGGCAAAGTTTCCGATGTTGATATTGTGCTGGCCCAGCAACGTTCCAATCTTTCCTACCACGCCCGGTACATCGCGATTGCGGAAGAAGATCAAATGACCGCCTAACGGCACCTCGATCCCGATTTCATCGACGCCCAGCAGCCGCAACGATTTCCCCTGCACTCCACCGCGAACCTGACGGTCCGCGCCCGTGGTTTTAAGCTCGACGGCGATCATGTCTGCTGACGTTCCCGTCTTGCCTTCGTGCACCTGGATTCCACGCTCCTGCGCGATGGCCGCGGCGTTCACCACGTTCGCACGCTCGGCGACGCGCTGGTTCAGGACGCCCTGAATGGCCGCGTTACGGATCAGCTCCGTTTTCCAGTCGGCCAGCCGTCCGCCGTAGCGAATGGAGATTTCCTGAATGGAACCAGAGCCGGGAACCACGTTGGCCAGGAACGCTCCCAGCTTTTCCGCCAGGGCGATGTAGGGCTGCATCTGCGTGTACTGCTGGTGATCGATCGAGGGCATGTTGACGGCATTCTGGATCACGCCGCGCTTCAGGTATTCGCGCACCTGGCTGGCGATCTGCACCCCGACGGCGTCCTGCGCCTCATTGGTCGAACCGGCGATATGCGGCGTGGCGACCACGTTCTCCAGCGCCAGCAGCGGCGAATTCCTGGGCGGCTCTTCAGCGAATACATCCAGGGCCAGGCCGCCAACGTGCTTCGAGGCCAGCGCGGCCGCCACGGCAGCTTCGTCCAAAAGCTCGCCGCGCGCGCAGTTGATGATGCGCACGCCCTTCTTCATTCGAGCCAGAGATTTCTCGTTGATCATGCCGGCCGTCTGCGGCGTAAGTCCGACGTGGAGCGCGACGTAGTCGGCAGCGGCGTAAACCTGGTCCAGATCCGTGAGCTGAATGCCCTGTTCGCGAGCCAGTGAGGCCGAGACAAACGGGTCGTGGGCGATGATCTTCATCTCAAACGCCTTCGCCCGCCGTGCTACCTCCATGCCAATCCTGCCCAGCCCGACGATGCCCAGGGCTTTACCCCGCAGCTCAGTCCCTTGCAGTGATTTCTTCTCCCATTTGCCCGCGCGCGTGGTGGAGTCGGCGCGGCAAAGGTGACGCGCCAGCGCCAGCATCAACGCGATGGTGTGTTCAGCAACGGCCACGGCGTTCGCGCCGGGCGTGTTCATCACCGCGATGCCCGCCTTGGTTGCCGCTTCCAGATCGATATTATCGACGCCCACGCCGGCCCGCCCGATCACCCGCAGCTTGTTCGCTCCGCGGAGCACTTGAGCACTTACGTCGACCGCGGAGCGCACGATCAGCGCGTCGGCATCCGAGAGCGCCGCAGGCAAGCCGTTGCTCAGCTGATCAGCCGTAAGGACCGTCCAGCCTGGCTCTTCCCTGAGAAGCTGCACGGCGTTGGCGGCGATTTTTTCTGCAACGATGATTTTCATTTATTAACTGCTATGTCCGGATGTGGGTGGAGCAGGTATTTATGCCTGCGTTTCAGCCATCAGTAGATGCCGGCTATCGCGCCACCACCGCAGGCTGCACGGATTCTGCATACACCTTTTGCGCCGCGCGCAGACCTGCGCCGAGCTCCACCGGCCGGCCAATCTGCAACAAGACTTGTTCCAGCGCGCCGATGGCCGCGATGGTATCGAGATAGTCGTAGTAACCAAGGTGGGCGATCCGGAAAAGCTGGCCCTTCATCTCGCCCTGGCCGTTGGCGATCACCGCGCCGAAGTGATTGCGGAACGCCTTGACGATCTCACCCGAATCGACACCATCGGGCGATGCGATGGCGGTGAGCGCAGCTCCTGGCGATTGCCGCGAAAACAATTTCAAGCCCAGCGCGAGCGCCGCCGCGCGCGTCATCTCGGCTGCGGTTTCGGCATTCTCCACCAGCAGCTTGCGCCCCTTTTCCAGATCGCCGCCACCCTGCTCGCGCACATAGTCCAGCGCCGCGCCGAGCGCCGCAACCAGGGCCGTTGAAGGCGTGTAAGACGATTCGCCCTTGGCGGCATTCTTGCGTTCCTTGCGCAGATCAAAGTAATAACGCGGATTTTTCGCGCTCTCCATGCGCTGCCAGGCCCGACCGCTCACGGCGCAGTAGGCCAGCCCCGGCGGAATCATTACCGACTTTTGTGATCCGCCAATGATCACGTCAATCCCCCAGCCGTCCACGTCAAAGTGCGTGGTGCCCAGGCCGGTGATGGCATCGACCACCAGCAGGGTATCGGTGCCTTTCAGCAGGCGCGCGACACCCTCAACATCGTGGCGCACGCCCGTGGAGCTTTCCGTCGCCTGCATGTAGAGCACTTTGTGATCGGCTGCCAGCCTCTCGCGTACCTGGCGCGGGCTGACGGTTTCACCGTACGGCGCCCGCAAACTGTCAATCTGGCAGCCGTAGGTTTTGGCGAGCCCTTCCCATCGTTCACCGAATTTTCCGGCTGAAAGTACCAGAACCCGGTCACCGGGCGAGGTGAGGTTGGCCACCGCGGCTTCCATGGCGCCGGTACCGGAGGCGGTAAACATCACCACATCATCCTTTGTTCCGATGAAGGTCTGCAGATCGGCCAGTACGCGCGTGTACAAGGCGCGAAATTCCGCCGTGCGGTGGTGCATGGTGGCGGCAGCCATGGCCAGCTGCGCGGAAGGAAGAAGCTGCGTCGGACCCGGGGTATAAAGGCGGCCTTTGCGAATCATCGTTTCAATCCTGATCATGAATTGCGGTTACGGGGAAACCAGATCAATCCTGGTGAAATCTGCGGGGGTGGCAGAGTAGGTTTGTGAGCCGTGCCTCAACAGCACCATGCTTGCGGCTGGATCGTTTGCGTTTTGGATGACCAACAGGGCATCGCTCTCGGCCGTGAACTGCGGCGCTTGCGAACTCCATTGTATCCTCGGCAGGTTGTTCTTGGAAACACGGGCCAGGCAGTCCGCCTGCGGCAATATCGCGTCATAGGCGACCGTTCCCATCACCAGCAGAGTCACGCGCTTGCGACCGGCCCGGTCAATCAGGAGATAAGCGGAATCAGCGTTGCTGCCACGTCCACCAAAGTCGCCCTGAATATGACCTGAACGCGGCAGATCGTGCTCGCGAAAAAAACGCTGCGCCGCCAGCGAAAACTCATCGGGCCGGGCGACGTGCCAGCCCTCAAGCTGCTGCATGCGCGCCGCGTCGGCGGGCGACACGCCGGAAGTTGGAGTTTGCGGCGAATCTACTCTGGCGCTCGCCCCCGCGATGTGGGCATACGGCTGAGTGAACAGCAAGGCAATGAGGCACACGAGTCCTCCCGCCAGCGCCACGCGAACGGGCCAGCTGCTTCCGCGTCGCGGCAAGGGGTCAACCTGGATCTGGCTGGCTCCGGGCATCTGGCTGATACTCCTGGCTACGGTGAGCATCGATTGCAGATGATCGAACACATGGTTGGCGGTGAACGGAGGGATGGTGAGCTCGCTCAGCTCCATGACGCGCTCCCTCACTACCAGACCGGTCTGGGTGGAGCAGCAGAGTTGTTCCAGGCCGCCCAGCGTCGTGCTTACGCTGGTGAGCATCTTGAACTCCAGCGGATCATCTGTCCGCGCGCTGAACCGCCGGTCCAGGGCTGCGCTGCCGGTGCGGGTCAGGACTCGCCCTTCAGCGCCGGTAGAAAAGGCTTTTGGCGTGAGGGAAAAGTTGAAGCCCGCAGGCACGCGCATCTGGATGTCGAGCCCGGGCGTGTCCACCTTGTGGGAAAAGCGTACGATTGCCGGAAATCCGCCGTAATGCCCGGCAACTACCACGTCATTGCCGTGGCGATAGGCATGACTCTTCAGGAGCTCGGCAATTTGCAGGACGTCAGGTTGAATTCCCTTGTAGCCCAGAAACACCGCATAGAGCCGCACCCAATACACAATGATCCCGACAATCGCAACAACGATGGCGATGTTCAGGACCACGGTCAGGGGCTGCATGCCTTCAGTATAATTCTCCTTCGGGCGAGGTTCAGAGATGGCAATCGGCGAGCAAGTCCAAAAAGATATGGTGGAGGCGATGCGCAGCCGCGACGAGCTGCGCCTTTCCACGCTGCGCATGGTGAAAGCCGCGCTCAAGAACAAAGAGGTCGAGAAGCGCGCGCCTCTGGATGAAAAGGAAGCCCAGCAGGTGCTGAGCACTCTGATCAAGCAGAGGCGTGATTCCATTGAGCAGTTCACCAAGGGCGGCCGCCAGGAGCTCGCCGATAAGGAAGCGGCCGAGATCAAGCTGATAGAAAACTATCTGCCGCAAGCCATGGGCGAAGAGCAAATCGCCGAAGCGGTGAAAGCCACGATCGCTGAGATGGGCTCGCCCACCATGAAAGACATGGGCACGGTGATGAAGAACGTGATGGCCAGGCTTCAGGCCACGGGCGCGCGCGTCGACGGCAAAGTTGTGAGCGACTTGGTCAAGAAACATTTGGCTGGCTAAAGGAACCTTTTTGTTCCCGAAGCACGCGAGTACAGTGCTCTCCGGATTTTTAGCACTCCGCTGGTCCTGCTGCCAAAGTGCGGGGTTGCCCCACAAAACACTTGCTATCGGAAAACCAAACTGCTGATACTACCGTCAGATCAATCAGCGTTTCCCCAATGCAGCGATTGTTCACCGGGCGGTGACGGGCACTTTTCCCGGCGTCCAACGGCATTGCGCGGAAAGGGGTGACACCGTGATTCCTGAATCGCATCCGTTGCAGCGGTTTTTCAAGGAAGTGGTCGAACGCAAGTATGAGGAAGTGGGCATGCACAGCTCGGAAGTGCAGGCTTACGTCGCCAACCTACTGGCTGAGTTCTGCGAAGCTGAAACTTTATACAAGATCAAAAACGCTGACGGCCGTCCTTTGTCCGATTTGGGCGAGATGCTGCTGGAGTCCGATCCGGTTTACGGCCCGGCGTCCTCTTTCGATCGCGAGCGCCAGGTGCGGAAACATATCGGCGACTATGCGCTCTTCTTTACCGGTATGTTTCCCGAAGGTCTCAACCACTACCGGCTGCGCCGCACGCGGATTGAAGGGCTGATCGACATCGTAAAGGCGGGCAAGGAGAGCTACTACATCGTCTCCAAGTTCGAGCATTTTGAATATGCCAAAGTCGCGCCGCTCTTCCGGCGGATGTCGAGCGACTTTGAGCGGCTGGTCTACGGGTTGAATCACGTCAAAAATGAGCTGGAGGAGTTGCAGCATCCGATCAGCCGGCAGACCCGGGAATTCCTGATGTAACGAGATCGACGTTGGAAAAGGGCCACGCCGATGGCCGCGGCGTGCCTTTTTCAGCAAAAAGCCTGCCCGCGGCGCCATCAACCGTTTGCCTCTTCGCACCGGGGCGCAACGCGAATGTTATAAAATTGCCTGGCCATGGGTACTCGCTCTCTGCACTTTGTAACTCTTTCCGGAGTGCCGATTCACGTCTCCGAACTCAGGTGGCCATTTCATGCGTCCACTTCCGGTTCTGACTGGTATGTTCTGCATGGCCGCGCCGATCTGCTGGGGAGCGCGGAACTGCACGTGGAAGTCGCCGTCGGCATGACGCAGACCATGAAGGATGCCCTGGGCTCGCTCGACCCGGAGCAGGCGGAAGGGCTGGTGGTCAACGCCATCCGCAAGACCATCGACAACGGGCAACTGGCCTTCGTAAAGTCCGGTAAGCTCCAGCCGGTGCACGTCACCAGCCGGTTCTATAGTTTCGTCTCCAAGCGAATTCAGTTCCCCACGCAGTCTGAGCCTGATGTAATCGAGCTGCTGAAGCGGCGGGTTTTCTGGTTGAGCGCCCGGGAAGGCAAAGGTGCGCCGGTCAGCATCGCGCACCCATATGACTGCCAATACGTGAACCTCTCGCGCGAAAAGATGCTGGAAGCGGCCCAGCGGCTTGCAGCTGAGGGTCTCATCAACCTGGAAGGTGAATTTGCCACCGCGACCGAAGCGCTGCTGAAAGAAGAACCCGCGTTTATCTCCACCATGAATAAGGGTGTAGAAGCGGGACTGGCAGCGAACAAGGTCAGCGCCTAGGCTGGCCTCGGCTACAATGCAATTCGTAGCTCTGTGGCTCCTCGCCTCCAAGTCGACCACCTGAACGTCACGTTTGCCACACAAACCGGCGAAGTCGCCGCCGTGCGCGACGTCAGCTGCGCCATCCCAGAATCCGGGACTTTGGGCCTGGTGGGCGAATCGGGCTCGGGAAAATCAGCGACCTCGCTGGCCATCATGCGCCTGCTCCCGCCGCAAGCCCGGACGACAGGAGGGATCATCTTTTCCGGCGAAGACCTGCTCTTGCTGCCGGATGACGCCATGCGCCGCATTCGCGGCGCGCGCATCAGCATGATCTTTCAGGAGCCGATGACTGCCCTGAATCCGGTGATGCGCGTGGGCGACCAGGTTGCTGAAGCCGTGCTGGCCCACAATCGCCTGAGCAAGAGCGAAGCCTGGCAGCGTGCCGTCGCCGGGTTGCGTGAAGTCGCCATTCCCGAGCCGGACCGGCGCGCGCGTGATTATCCGCACCAGCTTTCTGGCGGCCAGCGCCAGCGCGTGATGATCGCCATGGCTCTGGTGAACAATCCTCAGCTTTTGATCGCCGATGAACCAACCACCGCTCTCGACGTAACCATCCAGGCGCAGATTCTGGATCTGCTGGCCGAGCTGCGCGAGCGCCACAGGCTGGCCGTACTTTTCATTTCGCACGATCTCGGCGTGGTTTCTCGCGTGGCCGACGAAGTTGCCGTCATGTATGCCGGTGAGATAGTGGAGATGGGGCCGGTGGCTCAGATCTTTGCCTCCGCCCAGCACGCCTATACTCGCGGCCTGATCAGCGCCATTCCCACGCTGAAAACAGATCGCGCAATCCCGCTTGCGACAGTAGAAAAGCAGTCGCGCCCCCAAACCGCCGTGCCACTGCGCGAAGTCGCTCCCGGACACTGGGCACGGGTGACGACCTGAGACTTGATAAACTCATTCTTCTGACTTCACTGAAGGACGCCGGACCTTGCGCTTACTAGTGCTTTCTGACATTCATGCCAATCTGGAAGCGCTGGAAGCCTGCCTGGATGCCGCGCCTGAATACGACCAGGTTTATAACCTGGGCGATATCGTCGGCTACGGCGCCAATCCCAATGAGGTGACGGCCCGCTCGCGTGAACTTGGTTCGATCTTCGTGCGCGGCAACCATGACAAGGCCTGTTCCGGCCTGACCAATCTGCAGGACTTCAATCCCATTGCCGGCCTGGCGGCGCTGTGGACGCGGCAACAGCTTTCGCCTGACCACCTGGAATTTCTCCAGCAATTGCCGCGGGGCCCGCTGCAGCCGATCGAAAACGTGCAGTTGGTTCATGGCTCCCCGCGCGACGAAGACGAGTACGTCCTCATGGCCAGTGACGCGTACATCCTCTTGGCGCGCGCATCGGCGCCGCTGATCTTTTTTGGCCACACGCACGTACAGCGCTGCTTCCTGCTGGAGCCGGGCGCCGGCCCCGGCAAGTCACTGGTACCGGCGCACAAGTCCGGGAAAGGAAAGCAGAGCATCCGGCTGGAATTGAAGGCAGGCACAAAATACATGATTAATCCGGGTTCCATCGGCCAGCCCCGCGACGGCGATCCCCGCGCCGCCTTCCTTCTCTATGACACCGAGGAGGACTCCATCACTTTCTACCGCGTGCCGTATGAGATCCGCCGGGCCCAGGAAAAGATCATCGCGGCCGGTCTTCCAGAGCGGCTGGCAACGCGGCTGGCGGAGGGACGTTGAAACAAAGCTCACTTTTCGATCCGCCCCGGGAGCGCCCAACAGGCCCCGCAATCCGCGTCAACATTGATGGCGGAGCGCGCGGCAATCCCGGCCCGGCTGCCTATGGAGTGGTGGTCCGCGATGCCAGTGGCAGGATCATCGACGAAATCGCAGAGTATCTCGGCATCCAGACCAATAATTTTGCCGAGTACTCCGGATTGCTGGCTGCGCTGGAGTACGCGCTGCGGGAAAAATGCGCGTCGCTGAAGGTCCTGAGCGACTCTGAATTACTGGTAAAGCAGATGAAGGGCCAGTATCGGGTCAAGAATCCCGGCTTGATGGAGCTTTACGAACGCGCGCGTGCGATGGTGCGCAAGCTTCAGTATTTTTCCATCGATCACGTTTTGCGTGAGTCCAACCGTGAAGCCGACCGCCTGGTCAACAAGGTCCTGGATAGTCAAAGCGGAGGCATGCGGCGATGAAGCGGCAGAATTTTGCCAGCGGAACAAAATGGGAGCCCGTCGTCGGTTATTCGCGCGCGGTGCGCATCGGCAACGTGATCCACGTGTCCGGCACCACGGCGACCGATGCCAAGGGCAACATTGTCGGCGTGGGCGATGCCTATGCCCAGGCGGTGCAGACGCTCAAAAACATTCAATCGGCACTCGAGCGTGCGGGCAGCAACATGAAAGATGTAGTGCGCACGCGCATGTACGTCACCAACATCGCCGCTGATTGGGAAAAGGTCGGTCGCGCACATGGCGAATTTTTTGGCGGAATTCGTCCCGCTACCAGCATGGTGGAGGTTGCAAAACTCATCTCGCCGGAGATGCTGGTGGAGATCGAAGCGGAAGCAGTCGTCACCGAGTAGATTACCCAAACGCTTTTGAAGCGAGTGAGCCAAATCCTGCAAACGCCGCGAGGCCGGGGTCCCCATCACGCCTGGTTCTGGCGTGATGGGCGCGAGGCCGCCCACACCGCGAGCGGCGCGCAACACGAGCGGAAGAAGCTTCAATACGAAGATTGCTCGCTGGCGGTGTGGGCGCAGCGACAAAAATGAAGGCCAGCCGTCTTCAGGCTGGCCTTGGCAATGTTTCGAAGCAGGTTATTTCTTTGGAGCGATTGTATCTTTCACGGCCTTGGCGACGCGGAACTTCACCACGGTCTTGGCCGCGATCTTGATGGGTTCGCCGGTCTGGGGATTGCGTCCCATGCGGGCTTTGCGGTTTGACTTTACCAAACGGCCCAGGCCAGGAATGACGAACACGCCGTTCTTCTTGGTCTCTTTGATCGCGGTTTCCGCCAGGTGTTCCAGGAACGCTGCCGCGGTCTTATTGTTCGTCTCCAGTTTCTCGGCCATATGGCGCACGAGTTGGGTCTTGGTCATTCCAGCTGCCATCTTTCCTCCTTCAATGTGAGCACTTTCGTCGGAATATGAGCACTTTTCGTTGCACTCATCGGGTATATTACATCAGGCAAGAGCTCTTGCAAGCATTTTGACCGCATTTTATGCGGGTTTTTTTAAGGTGGCTGTGGAAAACGCCGATGAATAGCGGCTATTTCCAACCTCCGTGGTCCACCTTGGCGCAGCTCTCATTCGCGGCGATAGAAACTCAACACCGCATCCCCCTGCCGCAGCACCCGCTGCCGGCGCAGTGAGCCAAATTCATCGCCAGGATCAAAGTGCTTGTCGTGCTCCGCAATCACCAGGCTTTCCGCGGTGAGCAGGCGCGATTGTGAAAGGAATCCAAGAATCTGCTCATAGTCGCCCATTTTCCGGTACGGCGGATCCAGAAAGCAGAAATCATATGTCACCGCCTGCGCATCCAGCATGCGCAGCGCAGTGGTCGCTTCGCGCTCGATGACCTCAAAGCCCTCTTCGATTCCCAAACTCTGCAAGTTCTTGCGTATTGTCCCGGCCGCCCCACTGGACGACTCCACAAATGTGGCGCTGCGGGCGCCCCGGCTGAGCGCCTCTATCCCAATGGCCCCGCTCCCGGCGAACAGATCCAGCCACACTGATTCAGGGACTCGCGCTGCAACCACGTTGAACAGCGTTTCCCGCAAACGGTCAGAGGTCGGGCGGGTGGCCATCCCCGGCGGCGCCACGAGCCTGCGGCTCTTGTATTTTCCCGCGATCACACGCATCCGTTACTACTCTAGCGTATAGAATCACCAAGGGCGTTTTGCCGAACCATGAATTCGGAGCGAAGCCACATAAATTGATGAGAAACTGGTCTTTCTTCATCGGTCGGTTCGCCGGAGTCGACTTCCGGCTTCATGTGACTTTCTTCTTTTTGCTGATCTTCATAGTGCTGGGCGAAGTGGGCCGCGGTGGGCCCGGAACAATTGTCCGCAGCTCGATCCTTACGTTGTTGGCTCTGATTTCATTAGTTCTCCACGAACTTGGGCATGCATGGGTTGCTGCCCGCCAGGGCTTTCCGGTGAAAGCCGTGATCCTGCTGCCGGTGGGCGGGGTCACAATTGGCGATCCCAGCGTACAAGTGGACAGCGCGCGCAGCCTCCGCCGGGAAACGCTGATCGCCCTGGCCGGTCCGCTGGTGAATGCCATCCTGGCCGCCATCACTGGCGGGGTCCTGCTTAGCCGTGGGCCGGTTTCCATGCTATTAGCTCCTCCATTGGTCTCTGTCACCAACCTGGGCGTCAGCTTTTTCTGGATCAACACCTTCTTACTCGGCCTCAACCTGCTGCCCGCCTTTCCGCTTGATGGCGGACGAATCCTCCGTGCCTGGCTGGCTCAGCGAATGGAGTTCCGCCAGGCTACTCGCCGCGCTGTGAACGTCGGACACGTCTTCGCCGGCCTGCTGATGCTGGCCGGTGTCTGGGTGCAGTGGCTCATGCTGGTGGGCGTCTTCATCTTCATGGCGGCTCAGATGGAAGAGCGTACCGTGCTGTTCCAGTCGGTGGTAGAGGCTGTCCACATGGAGGACATCATGCTGACTGAGTTCTCCATCCTCTCTCCGGCAGACACCCTCGAAGATGCGCTCAACAAAGCCGTGCACTCGCTGCAGGACGATTTTCCCGTGGTGAGCGGCGGCGACCTGGTCGGCGTGATTACCCGGCAGATGATCGTCGAGCGCCTGCGCCGCGAAGGCAACGGCTACGTCCAGGGCGCCATGAGCAAGGCCTTTGAGATCGCCTCGCGAAGCGAATCTCTGGGCTCGGCCTTCCGCAAACTGACTTCGCGCGGGTTGAGCCTCATCCCGGTAGTCGATCAGGAGCGGCTGGTCGGCATCGTCACCCTCCAGCACCTCATGCACAGCATGGGTTTACTGGCGGAGTCAAGAAGACTGAGAAGACAGACGGAAGAGAATATTTAGAACCAGTTCGCTCCTACCCTGTTACACTTTCCCGTTTCACCTCATCCTTGGAGAACCGCCTGTGAAGAGGCTTTTTCTTTCCCTGTTTCTGGCCGCATTCGTTACTGCCGCGGCCGCCGCGCAAGAGCTCACCATCCAATCCATCTATGCTCCCAACGGGCTCACCGGGCGCGCGCCGGACACGGTCCGCTGGAGTCCCGACAGCAAGAAGGTCTCCTACTTCCTCCATCAGGAACAGGGTGATAAGACTGATCTCTATTACATTGATGTGACCTCGGGGAAACCCGCGGTGCTGGTGGGCTCGGAGCAGATCGCCTCCATGAAGCCGGCGGTCACCGGTTCCAAGGACGACCGCGAGAAAGATAACCGAGCCCGCTACAACGTGGCCGGCTATCACTGGGCGCCCGACTCCGAGCACATTCTCTTCGACTCCAACGGCCAGCTCTGGTATTACACCCTGGCTACCGGCAAATCCACGGCCGTGAGCGCCGTCGGCGAAGCTGCGAGCGACCCCAAGTTTTCTCCCGACGGCAAGCGCCTCTCTTACGTGCGCAACCACAACCTGGTCGTAAAGGCGATCGACGGCAGCGGTGAAAAAGCCCTTACCAGCGACAAGGACGAAAACCTCCTCAGCGGCGAGGTGGACTGGGTTTACGCCGAAGAGCTCGACGTGCGCAGCAATTATTTCTGGTCGCCCGACTCGAGCAGGATCGTCCTGATGCAGATGAACGAAACGAAAGTGCCCACCTATCCCATCACCGACTTCATCCCGCAGCACCCGACGGTCTACCAGGAAAAATATCCCAAGGTCGGCGACCCCAATCCTGAAGTCCAGCTCGGCGTAGTCAGCGCGGGGGGCGGCCCGGTGAAATGGCTGCACCTGACCGACGAAAAAGATATCTACATTCCGCGTTTCGGCTGGGTGCGTGACGGCATTGTCTGGGCCACGGTACTCAACCGCGCCCAGAACCAGCTCGATCTTTATTTCATCGACGCGGCCACCGGCAAGTCTCGCCGCGTGCTGCGCGAGACCAGTGACACATGGATCGAGACCGACGACAACTTCCAGATCCTGAAGTCAGGCGACCGTTTTGTCTGGCCAAGCTGGCGCGACGGCCACACCCACCTTTATCTTTACTCCTTCGATAAGTCGAATCCGCTGAACTCTGACGCCAAACTGGTCAACCAGATCACCAAGGGCGACTTCGAGGTCTTCTCGCCGGCGGGAATGGATGAATCCACAGGCACGCTCTTCATCGAAACCAACGCTGGCGACGCCCGCCAGCGGCATCTGTGCAGCGTGAAGCTCGACGGCAGCGGCTTTCAGGTGTTAACCAGGGGCGGCACGCACCAGCCCACCGTGGCGCCGAACGGCCGATATTATGTCGATCACTTCTCGGCCCTGATCACGCCGCCGCAGCTCTCCTTCTGCCGCATGAGTGGAAGCTGTGATGTGTTCTGGAAGTCGAAGAGCATTGATCCTTACAAGCTGACTCCGCCGCAGTTCGTAGATTTCACTGCGGAGGACGGAACCGTTCTGCACGGCCTGATTTTCCTGCCACCGGACAGTGCGGGGAAGAAGATTCCGCTCATAAATAACCCGTACGGCGGACCCCACGGCCAGAGCGTACGCGACACGTGGGGCAGCGCCGGGCTCTTATTTAACGAGATCCTCATGCGCGACGGCATCGCCGTGCTGACCGTCGATAACCGGGGTATGGGCGCGCGGGGCAAGAAGTTTGCCGCCGCGCTGATCCACAATTTCGGCGAGGTCGAAATCAAGGACCAGCTCGCCTCCATCGACCAGGCATTGCAAAAGTTTCCCCAGCTCGATGGCTCGCGCATGGGCTGGTGGGGCTGGAGCTATGGCGGGTATATGACGCTGATGGCGATGACGCACTCGGACCGCTTCAAGGCCGGCGTCTCCGTGGCGCCGGTGACCGACTGGCGCGACTATGACTCCATTTACACCGAACGCTACGCCGGGCTGGTCCCCCAATTTGAAGAAGGCTACAAAAAGGGCTCGCCCATCACCTACGCCGCGAACCTGAAAGGCCATCTGCTGGAGGTCCACGGTACGAGCGATGACAACGTCCACATGCAAAACACCATGCAGATGATCAATGCCTTCATCAATGCGGGCAAGCAGTTCGATTTGCAACTCTTTCCGCGCAAGACGCACAGCATCTCCGGGCCGGGCACGCGCGTTTACCTGTTTAACCGCATCCGCTCGCATTTCCGGCGCGAGCTGCTGGGCGCAACGGATTAAGCGCAGTGCAGAACCAGACCATCACCTTCGGCGACTTTGAGCTGACCGCAATCTCTGACGGCACGTATGTTGCCGATGGCGGCGCCTTCTTCGGCATCATCCCGAAAGTAATGTGGGAAAAAAAGGTCAGGGCTGACGCGCTCAACCGCATCACCGTGAGCTGCAATTCCGTGCTGGTACGCACCGGCAAGCAGACCGTGCTGATTGAGACCGGCATCGGCAACAAGCTGGAAGAGAAGCGTAAGAAGATTTTTGAGACGCAGGAGAAACTGCTGGAAAATCTCAGCCGGACCGGCGTGGCTCCTGACGAGATCGATCTCGTCATCAACTCCCATCTGCACTTCGATCACTGCGGCTGGAACACCGTTTATCGGAACGGGACGGCCGTCGCCACTTTCCCCAAGGCCAGGTACTATGCGCCGCTGGGCGAGTGGAAACATGGATCGCTGCAGTTGGAGCGCGATCGCGTGAGCTACCTCAGCCCAAATTACGATCCCCTGATCCAGTCCGGCCAGATGCAGTTGATTGACGGCAACGCTGAGATTGCTCCGGGCATTTCCGTTGAAGTCTGGCCTGGCCACACGCGCCACATGTGGGGGGTCTTCATCCGCAGCGCCGGCAAAACGGCCTGCTATATCTCTGACCTGATTCCCACAACCTGGCATCTCGATCCCGTATGGGCCATGGCCTATGATCTGTTTCCGCTCGAGGTGCTGGAGAATCGCAAGCGCTATTACGCGCGCGCGATTCCGGAACAATGGTTGACGATCTTTACTCACGATCCCAACGTTCCCTGGGCCTACATAGACCGGGCGGAGAACCGGATCACATATAAGGCCGCATAGCTACGCTGCTTCGAGAGCGCGGAGAAAGCGTGTAAGATAGCCAGACGATGCGCGGAGCATCTCTGGCAATCACAATTTTCAGCCTGGTTTTCTTCGGCGCTGCTCCGGGGCAGAAGGTCCAATTCGCTCCCGCGGAGAAGTCTGTGGTCCTGCAACGGATGAAAGCGATTCCGGAGAACAACCAGGACCGGGCTTCACGACTGAAGCAGCTTTTTATCCAGGCCGGTTGCGGTGAGAATTTTCTCACTGAGCAGAAGCTGGAAGGTGCTGAAACGCCCAACATCGTCTGCCGCCTGGGCACTGGCGATAACGACGTTGTCATTGTGGGAGCGCATTATGAGCGTGCGACTTCACCGCAGCGGCCGCTGGATAACTGGAGCGGCGCCGCTCTGCTCCCTGTGCTTTACCAAAGTCTGCGCGAGCGCAGGCGCAATCACAGCTTTATCTTCGTGGCGTTTGCCGACAACGGAAACAATCCCACCGGCGCTGAATCCTTCGTCCGGCAAATGAGCCGCTCGCAGCTGGAACATGTGGAGGCCATGGTGAACCTGGACGCGCTGGGTCTCTCCCCCACCAAGGTGTGGGCCGCCCACTCCGACAAAGAGCTGGTGCATGACCTTATTGTGATGGTCTACGCGCTGAAGCTGCCCGCCAGCCAGATCGATATCGCCAGGTTCGGCGGCACTGATTCCGATCCCTTTGCCGCGCGACGGATTCCGCAGATCACCATTCACTCCCTGACGCAGCAGAATGTCGCCAGCGGCGCGGACTCCCAGTTCAGGCCTAACAATTATTACGACACCTATCGCCTGCTCTGCGGCTATCTCGCCTATCTCGACCAGAGCCTGAAATCGAGGCCGCACTCGGAATGAACGCGCTGGAGCGGTTCTTCGAACTTCAGAAGCACGGCACTTCGCTTTCACGCGAAATCGTCGCGGGGCTGACCACCTTCACCACCATGGCTTACATCGTGGCGGTGAATCCCGCGATCCTCAAGGACGCCGGCATCCCCCAGGGACCAAGCTTCGTTGCCACCGTGATTGCAGCGGCCTTCGGTTGCACGCTGATGGGCTTGTACGCCAAACGACCCTTTGCCATTGCTCCGTACATGGGCGAGAACGCTTTTATCGCCTTCACGGTTTGCACGCAGCTCGGCTACAAATGGCAGACGGCGCTCGCGGCAATATTCATCGCCGGCGCTCTTTTCGTCGTTCTTACCGTATTGCGGCTGCGGCAGCTGCTGGTGGAAGCCGTTCCTGTTTCCCTGCGCTACAGCTTTGCCGTGGGCATCGGTTTGTTTCTGACCTTCATCGGCCTCAACAAAACCGAGATCGTGCGCCTCGGCGTGCCTGGCGCTCCGGTGCAACCCGGCCATTTGACCTCCACGCCCGTGCTGGTTGCAATTGGCGGCTTTCTCCTGATATCGGTCCTGGTGATACGCAGAGTTCGCGGTGCGATTCTGCTGGGCATTGTCCTGACCGCGATTATCTCTTTCCTGCTCCACGTGGCGGCTCCGCCGGAGCATTTTGTCAGCCTGCCGCCCAGCCTGGCGCCGATCCTCTGGAAGCTCGATTTTCACAGCGCGCTCACCTGGAACGCCTTCCCCATTGTTCTTACGATTTTCATCATGGCCTTTGTCGATACCATGGGTACGCTGATAGGTCTGTCCGCGCGCGCGGGCTTTCTCGATGAGAACGGCAATTTGCCGCAGATCGAACGGCCCATGCTGGTGGACGCGCTCAGCACCTGCGTTGCCGCCGCGGTCGGTACCACGACTTCAGGCGCTTACATCGAGTCAGCCACCGGAATTGAGTCGGGCGGACGCACCGGGCTAACCTCGCTGGTCACGGCCGCATGTTTTGCCTTGACGCTGTTCTTTGCGCCCTTCGTCGGCGCGATTCCTCCCCAGGCTTACGGCCCGGCCCTGATTATCGTCGGGCTTTTCATGCTGGAGCCGGTCACGCGGATCAACTTCGGCGATTATTCTGAATCCATACCTGCTTTCGCCGTGGTCGCTCTGGTTTGCTTTACCTTCAATATTGCTATCGGCATAACTGCCGGCTTCGTTCTATATCCTCTATGCAAGCTTGTCGCCGGCAAGAAGCAGGAAGTGAAGCCGGGCCTGCTGGTGTTGACCGCTCTCTCATTGTTATTCTTCATTTTTTATCCTTATGGGTAATGCGCCATGAACGAGAGCGATTTCATTCACCAGGCGATCCAGTTGGCTCTGGAGAACGTACAGCAGGGCGGCGGACCTTTCGGCGCCATCATCGTGAGAGAAGGCAAGGTCATTGCCTCTGGCTCAAACCGTGTCACCGCGACCTCAGATCCAACGGCGCACGCGGAGATTGTTGCCATTCGCCAGGCTTGCCAGGTACTCCAGAATTTTGAACTTCGCGGATGCGAGATCTACTGCAGCTGTGAGCCTTGCCCCATGTGCCTGGGCGCCATCTACTGGGCGCGCCCCGATCGCGTGTTCTTCGCGGCGCCCGGAACGGCCGCAGCCGCCGCCGGCTTTGACGACACCTTCATCAAAGAGCAAATCTGCCTGCCGTTTCCGAACCAGAAGTTGGCGATTTCACAGCTGGTACACCCAGAAGCCCTGGCGCCTTTTGAAGCCTGGAAGAAGAAACCAGACAAAACCGCCTACTGATCCAGCTTTTGGCTATCGCAAACCTATCGCCGAACGGTTCTAACTAATAGGAAACGTAGTGAGCGTCGTTCAAACGGGGCATTTTACGCTCGCTTTACAAGGGATTTCGGTTGACGAGCAGGAACTTACCTTCGTAAACTGCTTACCCTAATCTATCCTGTTGCCCAGGTCCTTGGATTCATAGGAGTTCATCTTGCTGCCTTTATTGCGCCCTATCCGCTCCTCGGTAAAACTTGCGTCTGCGGTCCGCCGCAGCGGCTTTCTTATTTGTTTCATCCTCTTGTTCGCCTGCTCGCAAGCCTCGGCGCAGGCCGATTTGAAGCAACCAGCCGAGAAGACCGATATTGGCCAATCGGTCAAAACGTTGAGCGTGGATTCTCAGCAAGCGCAGGCAGCGGTGCAGGACACCGGCAGCCAGCGATTGATTCGAATCATCCCGTTTGGCCAGGGCCGCCGGCTCCAACTCAACCACCGTAACCTTGATCGTCAAGTGAGCCGTGTGGGTGACGCGTTGACAACCTAAGAACCTGCATGAGCTCTGCTGACCTCCTTGCACGCGCGCTCCAGGAATTTCTGGCCGGCGCGCGTGATGGCGTCGTGCTGGAAGATGGCCAGGTGATCTTTGATCTGGCCACAGCCCAGTACTCAATCTCTTCTGAGCGGGACCGCTGCCTGCTGCACCTCTGGTCGGAAGAGCGCAACCTGGTCCGGCAGGTGATGGAGGCTGAAGGTAAAGATGGCCAGCTCACTCTCACCGTTCGACGCTTCGCCCAGGCTCGGCCCAGCACGGTCGAAATCTGCCGTGATCGCGATCGCAGGCCGCCCGCCGCGCGGAAGACCGCACGCAGCCGTTATGCGCGTCTGCTTGAACGCGTCTTGCGGCGCTCCAGCCCTGAATGGTCCCTGGAAAAGAGTGGTCTTGCCACCACCATGGATCTGGAGCAAAGTTTCTCACCAGTCTATGCGCGCGGGCTTTTGCGAAAAGGCCGCAGCGCTCTTGCCGTCCTTGGCGTCAGCGGGCAGGAAACGCAGGGCGCGGTAGACGCTTCGCTGACCTTTGGGTTGTTGTGGCTGCACGCTTGTCGTGAGCGCGAAGCCGGACGGTCGGTAGTGGAAGGCCTCCGCCTCTATGTTCCTCCGGGAACATCAACGACGTTGCAGATCCGGCTGGCCCACCTCGACCAAAGCGTAGCCAGGTTTCAGCTGTTCGAACTGGATGAACGCGATGAATTCGCCAGCGCGATCGACTATGCCGACCATGGCAACATCAACACACGTCTGGTGCGCTGCCCGGACTTGTCGCAGGTGCGTTCGCGCTTCAGCAATGTTGTCGAGAAGGTGCTGGCATTGGCGCCCCAGGCGGAAATTGCGGCGTTGTCGCCGTCAGAATTGTCTTTCCGGCTGCATGGACTGGAGTTCGCGAGAGCACGCACAACCAACGCTCCAGGCACATTTTCGGTGGAAGAAGAAGTCATCTTCGGCCCTCCGGGCTACGAAACACGTTTAAACCAGGACACCGAGCCGGCCTTCAACGAATTCATTGCGACTGTGGTGGCCGCGCGCCGGACGAATGGCGATCGCCGCGATCCGCTATGGCGCATGTATCCGGAGCGCTGGCTGGAGTCGCTGGTATTCAGGAACGTGGCCGCCATCGATTCGCGTCTGAACGCGACGCACGTCTATTCGCAGGTGCCGGCTTTTACCGCTTCCGACCGCGCCATGATTGACGTGCTCACGTCGACGCATGAAGGCCGGCTGGCGGTGCTGGAGCTCAAGGCTGACGAGGACATTCATCTCCCTCTTCAGGGCCTGGATTACTGGGCCCGCGTGCTCTGGCATCACAGCCGCGGCGAGTTCCAGCAGTACGGCTATTTTGCAGGCGCCCAACTCGCCTCCCAGCCGCCGTTGCTGGTTCTGGTGGCCCCTTCATTGCGGGTGCACCCGGCGGTTGACACCCTGCTGCGTTATTTTGCGCCGGCGATTGAGTGGACTCTGGTAGGCGTGGACGAGCGCTGGCGCGATGGCATTCAAGTGATCTTCAGAAAATCAGCAGGCAAAAGGGCCCCGGCATAAACCAACAGATACACGCAGCTGCGTCGCGTTACCGCGCTAATCGGTGCTGCCTTCTTTTTACGCCTTCGGGCCGGACCTTAGCTCTTCATCACTCATTTCGACTGATGGTTCCTTTTCCCCGCGGCACACCCGGCCGGCTCCCCGCACGATCCTGCGCATGGGAAGCTCGCCTTGCTGATTCGCGAAGAAGACCTCACCCACTTTATGGCTCCTGTAATACCAGCGTTTTAACATCGCCAGTTCCTCGCTCAGGCGCTGCACTGAGCTGGCCCTGCTGATAGCAAGCTGGTCAATAACATCACGGAGACGGTTCTCCCGGGAACCGTTTTCGTCCTCACTCTCCAGGGAAAATTGCGCCGGCCCAGCGATGGCGCCAAGATGAAAACGAAACAGCGTGACGGCATTTTGTTCTGGAGAAGGCTGAATGATCACCGCATCCAGCCGGTCAAGCCGGCCGCAAATCTCGTCGCAGGCGGAAAGAATACCTTTGATTTTGCCGATCCTGGCATGCTGGGCGGCGGCGCCCTCGAAATCAAGCTCTGCCGAGAGACGTTCCCGCTCCTGTTCCAGCTCGGAAATCAGGGAATCTCCTCCGGAATCGAGGTACGCCTGCACGCGCGCTACCTCCCCCGAGTAGGCCTCATCGGTGCAGCCTTTGAAACAGGGCGCCAGGCACATCTTCATCTCGGAATACACGCAGCCAGGAAACGCAGGATCCGGATTGAGATCGAAGGTGCAGCGGCGCATTTTGAACAGGTCCAGTGAATCGTTCAGAAACTTTTCCGCTACTGTGCGGGAGCGAAAAGGCCCGTAGTACAGCGATTTGCCTGTAAGCTTCCCGATTCGGGTGGTGACATAGGCCCGCGGATATTCGTTTTCCAGAGCGAAGCGCACGACCGGCGCCGGACGCAGCCTCAATCGTTTCTGATAGGTCTCCGGAAAGCGGCTCCGCAGCAGCCGGTATTGCAGAAGGGTCGCCTCGAAATCCGAGCCGGTCAGAGCGTACTCGATTCTGGCAACACGTTCACGCAGATTCAGCCGCTTGGACTGCGATTCCGGCGGAGCAAGCAGCCGCTGCAACCGCCTGCGCAGATTGGCTGTCTTACTGATGTAGGGCTCGGCTGATTCGTCTGCCGCAGAGAGCAGGAAAACCGCGGCCGTTGCGGGAAACTGGGCAAAGAAGTCCGGGGGGTTTTCAGGAGAAAACGGAATGGAGTTAGTCAGCATTCACCCGCGGCGCACAAAAAACAGGAATAATTTCTTCGATACCATGTTGGCACAACCGCCTCAAGCCGACAGCAAAAATTGGGTTGTGTTCTGGCCAGTTCCTGTTTTCCAAAGAGATGCGCAGAGCGGCGCGGAAAACCCAGACCGTCTAACTTATTGCATGGATAGACATTGGCTTTCTAAACCGCCGACTTTCCACGGAATCCTTGGCTGCACCAGCCTGGGGCTGTGGATTTGGTTGGAAACTCTTCGTTATCCCGCCGCACTCGCTTTTTTCTCCGTCGACCCCACAGACCGATGGTCGGTTTTTTCACAGCCTGTGCAGACATAAGACGCGCTGTGCCGTGAGTCTCGACTTCGTTTTCCGCAGTATGCACAGGCATCGACTACTGCTACTGTACTTATATAAAGAAAAATGTTTTATATAAAGAGCAGTAACCAATCCGAGCAAGCAAGGATCTCCGTGAACTCTAGTCTGCGGCCGTTCCCTCCGAGCTTGCTCTCTTCCCCGGGCCAGCAAAAATATCAAACACGTAATCGTGGGCCGCAAGCGCGGCCTGGTCGAGGGTCCCGGACTGCACCCGCCGCTGTGCCTCTTCGCGGGTGAGATCGAAGATTGCGTCGAGCAATTGGGCACTTTCCTGCTTGTTGGCCTGCCCGACCACAAAAAGCACACGCGCGCTGTGCTGGATATAACGCGGTGACAGAAGCTGCTTTTTGAGGATTTCCATGATGAGATCGGCCTTGGTACGGTCGAAGCGACCGCGCTCGCCGCGCCGGTCCTGCTCCGCGAAGAAGGCCTGCGTCCACTCATTGTGGTAGTTCCAGAGCTTGTCGAAGAGCTCGCGCGTGAAGCGCGTGCCGGCCTTGACCTGGTCGGCATTAGCCGCGGGCTCAACTCCGTCTTCCGTTAGCGTCGGCCGCTTGAGGTAGCCATCTTTGGTAATTGCTGCCTCATGATGAACGAGCGTCCACAGCCAGGAAACGTCAATCCGGTAAGTGGCAAGATCGTTCATGAAGCGCAGTTTCAGTTCGTAATCATCGATCGCCGCGGCGAAGTTGCCGTTGAGGATCTGGAAGCCATAATTGGCAGCCATGTAGAAGGCGTGCTGGATACGCTCAATCGTGATCTCGCCCCTGGGCACGCCGTAGATCGCGTCCCAGCGTTCGGGTGAGAGCAGCTTTTCCGGTGTATCGATGGATTCCCGGTTGAGTACCTGCGGCGTAATCCGGCCCTGCGAGTTCAGCAGGCCGCGCGACTCAAGCACGCTGCGCTCGGCATCACTCAAGCCGCTACTGGACGTGGGGACAGACTGCTCCTTCACCTTGACCGTATCCTTCGGCGCATCAATCAGGCCCTGGAGCTGTTCAATCGAAATCTGAAGCGGCTTGTTTCCTGAAGCCACGTAATCCGGCTCGGGACTGGCCACCCAGCTCTGGCGGTAGCAATCGTACAGACGGCCGCGGACCCGCTTGCTGAGAATATCGTCGAGCGTTGGCTGAGCGCCTGCGGGAAGCGATTGCTCAGGGACAAAAATCAAGCCAAGCATCCGCTCGCGCAGCTTATCGATCACCATGGCGCGCAATGCCAGAGGGTTGTACTTTGAGCGTCCGTAGACATCGCTGGGTTGATAGATCATCACGGCGGCCATGCCCCCGATGGGCGCCGCGTTTTCCAGTTCGCCGTTTTTCATGCCGCCCATGAGCATCATGAGGGCGTTGTAGCGCTGGTAGGCGATCATATTGGGCGATGCCATGCCAATCGACTGCGGATCGGGATAGACGCCGTTCGGGTCGTCCTTCCACATCTCGATCAGACTGCCCAGATAGTCCCAGCGTCCGACGTTGGTGCCGAGCAGGCGGCGGCGCAGCGTCCAGGCGATGGCAGGCAGCGTGCGCCCGGCATTGCCTTCTTCATACAGCATCTTGATCTTGATGGTACCGGCGGGAACACCGACCATTCCTTCCAATCGGGAAAGGATTTTTTCCACGATCAGGGCTTCATTTGGCGTTTGCAATTTGGGGATGTAGAAATAAACGCCGCTGCCGGAGCTGTGCAGCGCGTCAAAGTTGTTGAACGCCCAAAGCGTGGCAACAACAATCATGCCCGGGGCGGGCCGGCCGTCAACCAGCACGTGGTCGTAGTTGATGTGGAGCCCCGGTGGGCGTCCAAAGCGCGTAGGCCATTTCCCTTGCGGCTTTGTAATTTTGTATTCGCGCGTCTTGCCCTTCTTTACCACCTGGTAGGGCTTGGTGTTCCAGCCGCCGGAAAAGATCTCTTTCGCGTTCTTGAGCGCCGCAAACACGCCGATGGGCTGGTTTGTGGGTGTGCCGTCGGGCTGGAAGTGCGGCGGCGAGGCATCTTCAAAATCGGGCATGTTCATGGGGGCAGGGCTGTTGAGAGCGTTGAACGCCATGTCCAGCGGATGCCATGGGCCCGTCAGCTCCAGGCCAGGGTTGCGGAGCGGGTGCGCGTCTTTGGGAAT
>DASTJB010000069.1:0-13115 GCA_035717005.1 Candidatus Angelobacter sp. | reverse complement strand
GATCTGGGCACCGCAGTCGGGAAGGTGGTTTCCATCTTTCGCCAGGCGCGCAATAGCGCAAGAAATCTGCCAGAGCACCCAATCGTTGAGCGGATCAACGACCTTGCCGGAGATGCGCGTGAGCGGGTGGACAACATTCGCGCTGCCGCTGTCGAAGGCATGCAGCACGCAGCGAACGTCGCCCGAGAAAAGACACTCGAGCTCGGCCGCCAGGTGAAGGAGAAAACCGCCGGGCTGGGGCGGCAGGCCAAGTCAGGCTACTACCGCGCCCGTTTGCGGGCCAATCAGACGGTGCGCGAGTACCCGGTCCAGGTGGCGCTGGCGGCGGGACTGGTCGGGTTTCTAATCGGCATCGGACTGCGAATCAGGAGGGCCAACCGTGCATACTGAAAAATCTCTGGCTTCATTGCTGGCCGAAACCCGGGAAGAGCTGAAGGAATTCGTCGTCACCCGGGTCGGAATATTGAAGGCTGAAATCGAGGAAAAAATCAGGACGTGGAAGTATGTGATTCCGGTGCTGCTGATTGCCCTGGCGTTACTGTGGGCCGGCTTCATGGCCATGACCTTTGCCCTGATCGCGCTGCTTCGGGGCCTGTTCCTGCCCAGCCCGTATGCCTGGCTGTGGGGCGCGCTCATCGTCGGCGGATGCTATCTGGTGCTGGCGGTTGCGATCGGCTGGTTTGCTTACAGCGAACTCAGCGCTGCCGGCATTGCCCCAACCCGCACCCTCAAGGTGCTGAAACAGGACCAAGTCTGGCTCCAGAATGAAGTGAGGACCGCATGACCGAGGGAATCCCTGTGGATGTACTGGAAAAGCGAGCGGCTGACCAGCGCCGCCAGTTGCACAACACCGTGGTCGAACTCCGCCACAATGTGCAGGAGAAGCTCGACGTTAAACGCAATGTTCGGAACCACTTGGGCTTAGTGGCTGGCGCCCTGGCACTGGCCGGTTTGGCCCTGGGTTATAGCGTGGCCGGTATATTCACTACAGACTGAAGACCGGGTTCCGGGACTGATCCACCAACGCTCCGGCGCAACGCCGGAGCAACTCTTTTCACCTGCCTTTGCGCAACTTGGCGCACTTTCCGCCCCCGGTGTATTGCCTAGGCAGATGAATCATCTACTCTGCCCGGCAGTTTCATGATATAAACCAGTCACCTCCTTTCCACCGCCAAAAATGGCCCTTCCCGGGGGTAGGGTCCAACAATTGAGGAGAGGTTAATGTCCGAAGAAGCGAGAACAGGGAAACGATTTCCGCTGGAGCTGCCGATCAAGATCCATGGCAAGGGCGGCGATGACAGCGCGACCACAGGCAATATGAGCGCCGCCGGGGTCTACATTATGGCCGATCTGGATCTGGCCATTGGGTCCAACATCGAATTCGATATCACCTTGCCGGCCAAGGTGCTGGGTACGCCGGGCGATGTTGAAGTCCATTGCACCGGGCGCGTGGTGCGCAAGGATGCCGGCGCGGCCGCAGCGGCCAGCGCCAATTCCGCTTCCAGCAAACGCAAGAAGAAGAGCGGCGTGGCTTGTGTGATCGACCAGTACAAATTCATTCGCAAGAGCAAAGGGGCCAAGTAAATGCTGAAGATCATTTTGGCTGACAACCAGGCAATCTTCCGCACCGGCGCTGCCAAGGTCCTGGCCGTTGAAGACGATCTCCGCATTGTGGCGCAGGCGGAGAACACCGAAAAGATGATGATGGCCCTGGAAAAATTCCACGCCACCGTCATGATCTTCGGCGTCGACATGCACTCCAGCCTGCCTGACGTCGTGGAGACGGCCCGAAAATTCAAGACCAAGCTGGTGAGCATCGCCGAAACCGGCCAGGATTCCCGGCATTACCTCACCAATGGCGTGAACGGGGTGATCTACCGCAACGTCAGCGGCGAATCGCTGGTGCAGTGCGTCCGCAAGGTCTCCAAGGGAGAAACCTGGGTGCAGGACACGCAGGAGAGCAAGGAGACCGCGGAAAACGACCTGGTCGGGGCGCGCGTGCGCGACCGCCTGACCGCGAAAGAGCTGAAGATCGTGGCGCTGATCGTGCAGGGATACAAGAACAAAGAGATCGCCACGCAGCTGGGCACCACCGAGCAGGTCATCAAGAATTACCTGCGCAACGTGTACGACAAAATCGGCGTATCAGACCGGCTGGAGCTGGCGCTGTTCACCATCCATCACCGTATCCTGGCTGAAGCGGCCGCCACCTCGGTGGCAAACGCTGCTCCGGCGCGATAACACAAACCCTTTCAAAGTCAGCGGCCGAGTGAATCTCGGCCGTTTTTCTTTGCGCAAGGCTCGGCTTTGTGTGCAGAAGGAGGGGACTCCTCCGCTCGGACGCGCCATTTGACGGCTTCTCCTGCCTGCTCTTAGAGTGGAATGAATATGCCAAAAGTTCGGGTGAGCGCGTTTTCTGTATCGCTGGATGGCTATGCCGCCGGTCCACGCCAGAGTCTTGAGAATCCTCTTGGAATCCGTGGTCCTGAGCTGTTCGAATGGTTTTTCTCCACGCGAACGTGGAGAGAAATGCAGGGGCTGGAAGAGGGTTCAACCGGTGTGGATGATCAGTGGGCGCGGCGCGGGATGGAGAACGTGGGCGCCTGGATTCTGGGACGAAACATGTTTGGACCTGTGCGCGGGCCCTGGCCGGACGACTCGTGGAAAGGATGGTGGGGCGAAGAACCTCCTTATCACGTGCCTACATTCGTACTGACGCACCATCCGCGGCAGGCGATCGAGATGAAGGGCGGGACGACATTCCATTTTGTTACGGATGGAATTCACTCCGCGCTGCAGCGTGCCAGGGAGGCTGCGCAGGAGAAGGATGTGCGCATTGGCGGCGGGGTGGCGACGATTCAGCAATACTTGCGCGCGCACCTGGTTGACGAACTGCATCTCGTATTTCGTCCCATTTTGATGGGAACTGGCGAGAACTTATTTGCGGGCATTGACCTGGCGGCGCTCGGCTATGCGTGCACGGAGCACGTTTCCACCGGGCATGCGATGCATGTAGTGCTGAAAAAGCAGGTCTAGTTGCGAACATAAGAGTTCACAGTCGCTCTGCCTGGCCTTGAACTGCGCAGCGGGCCAACTCTGTTCTCTGCCATGTGTTTTTTCTACGGAATTTCCGTATGGCAATGAAGTATTACTGATATGCCGCCCTCCAATGAACAAGTCGCAGAGTTCCTCAAAGCCGCCCTGTGGCATGGCTCCCTCGATAATGCCAAGGCGCTCCTCACCGCAAACCCGGAGATTGCCGGCAGCAGCATCCACACCGCGGCGGTGCTGGGTGACGATGCGGCGGTCAGGAGGTTCCTTGTCGGGGATCCTGCGAGTGTGAGCGCCAAGGCAGCGCCGTATGATGCTGAGCCGCTGGTGTACCTGTGTCTTTCGAAATATCTGCGGCTCGATGAAGAACGTTCCGAGGCTTTCGTCCGCGCCGCCACAGCGCTGCTCGATGCCGGAGCCGACCCGAACGCCGGGTTCTGGAGCGAAGGCGAGCATCGGGAATGGGAGACGGCGCTCTACGGCGCTGCGGGAGTCGCGCACCACGCGGAGCTGACGCGCCTGCTGCTTGAACGCGGCGCCGATGCCAATGACAACGAAACTTTCTATCATGCTCCGGAAACCTACGACCTTTCCGCGCTCAAAGTTCTGGTGGAGAGCGGGAAGATGAACGCCGATAACCTTTCCGGCATGCTCCTGCGTAAGGCCGACTGGCATGACTATGAAGGAATCAAGTATCTGCTGGAGCGCGGAGTCGATCCCAATCGGATGACGATCTGGGGCTACACGGCTCTGCACCAGGCTCTGCGGCGCGACAACGCTCTTAGGAATATCGAACTGATGCTGGATCACGGCGCCGACGCCGCCATCAAGACCGTGACAAAAATAGCGGCGCAATTCCCACCCGTGAATGGGCAGCGTTCAGCCGTTGCGATTGCCGCCCGCCGCGGCCGCGGAGACGTGCTGGCGGCGATGGAGCGCCGGGGCATCGCCATGGAGTTGAGCGGCGTGGACCGGCTGATTGCCGCCTGCGCCCGCAATGATGCAGTTGGCGCACGAGCCTTTGCTGCACAAGAGCCGCAGCTTCTCCGGGATTTGCTGGCCGAGGGTGGCACGCTTCTGGCCGAGTTCTCCGGAACAGGTAACGTGGAAGGCGTCCGGCTGCTGCTGGAGTTGGGCGTCGACGTGGCCGCGTTCTATGAAGGCGATCCCTATTTCGGGATTCCCAGGAACAGCACCGCGCTGCACGTGGCGGCCTGGAAGGCGTGGCCAGGAACCGTGAAGCTGCTGATCGAACGCGGAGCGCCAGTCGACAGCGAGGACGGCAATGGGCAATCGGCGCTGGCGCTGGCCGTCCGCGCCTGCGTGGATTCCTACTGGATGAACCGGCGCACGCCGGAATCGGTGGAGGCACTGCTACGGGCAGGAGCAAGAGTGGACGGAATCAAATTGCCGACCGGTTATGCGGAGATCGACACGTTGCTCAGTTCAGCCGCGAAGACACGCGAATGAACACGAATTTGCTATTGCAGTTTGATTCGCTTGTTTCGCGTTGAATCGCGGCCTTTGCGGCTTAGTGGGAGGTGGTTCTCTCGCTGCTCTTGAGCAGTTCGTTCACAATCGTGACCAGCTCTTCCGGATTGACCGGCTTTTCCAGATAAAGATCGGCGAGCGGCTCGGCGGCCTGAAACGCTTCGGCGACGTAGCCTGACACCACGACCACCGGCATGCTGCTGTTATTTTTTGCGGCCTGCACCACGGCGCGGCCATTGGCGTCGCCCAGGCGCCAGTCAGTGACCACGGCGTCATAGGTGTTGCTCTGCAATTTTTCCATGGCGTCGCGGGCCGAGGTGGAGGCGGTCACCGTGTGTCCGGCGGCCTCCAGAATGGCACACTTCAGGGTCACCACGTGCGGTTCATCGTCGACGCAAAGGATCCTTGCCATAATGGGCGTCCTTGACGTTGACGCGCTTTTTCGACTTCAGGGGCGCGCCTACGGGATATCAGCTGCGGCACAAAGCAGCTGACGAAACTGCCCTATTCTCAGCCACGCAAGCTGCGGAAGTCAAATAAATGGCGCAATTCCTCTCAGATTAATGTGCTTGCACCAGTTCTTTTTCGGAACGCACGCATGGAAAGCGATACTTTCGGACTAAGGTGAGAAGACCTGCCACGGATGACTTGGATAAGACGGATAAACACAGATCGGTTTTGAAGATCCGTGCTATCCGTGATTATCCGCGATGAGTTTTGATTATCGCGATTCTTCCGTCTTGCTGCTCATATTGCGGTTCACCGGGCCGGCATCGCCGATTTTCTCCGCGACTGATTTAGCCTGAGTGAACAGCAGCAGGTAATCCGGGCCGCCGGCCTTGGAATCGGTGCCGGACATGTTGAACCCGCCGAACGGATGAGCTCCCACCATGGCGCCGGTGCACTTGCGGTTGAAATACAGGTTGCCGACGTGGAACTCATGCCGCGCGCGCTCCAGTTTCTCGCGCGAAGTGGAGTACAGGGCGCCGGTGAGGCCAAATTCAGTGTTGTTGGCGATCTCCAGCGCGTGATCGAAATTGCGCGCCTTGATCACGGCCAGCACCGGCCCGAAGATCTCTTCCTGGGCGATGCGCGCCGTGGGAGCGATATCGGCGATCACCGTCGGCTGAATGAAGTAGCCGTCGCCGGCTTCGGTGGCGCGACCGCCGCCGTGCACCAGCCGTCCTTCCTTTTTGCCGACCTCGATGTAATTCAGGATGCTCTGCATCGCCTTCTCGTTCACGACCGGCCCCATCGGTTTGTTCTCGGCCGGATCGCCTACCGTGATTCGCGCGACGCGCTCCTTGAGGCGGTCGACAAAGATGTCATAGATCTTTTCGTCGACGATGGCGCGCGAGCAGGCCGAGCACTTCTGTCCCTGGAAGCCGAACGCAGATTGCGCCACGCCTTCCACAGCTGCGTCGAGATTGGCATCGGCATCCACGATGATGGAATCCTTGCCGCCCATCTCGAGGATGGTGCGCTTGATCCACTTTTGTCCCGCCCGCGGAGCGGCGGCGCGCTGGTTAATGTCGAGCCCGACTTCCTTTGAGCCGGTAAAGGCGATGTAGCGCACCTGCGGATGCTCGACGAGTCCCGCGCCGAAGGTCGAGCCCGAGCCGGGGCAGAAGTTCACTACGCCGTCCGGCATGCCGGCTTCCTGCAGAGCCTCAAAAAACTTGAAAGCGATGGCCGGCGAATCGTGCGAGGGCTTAAGCACCACGGTGTTGCCGGTGACAATCGACGCCATGGTCATGCCCGCCATGATGGCGCAGGGGAAGTTCCACGGCGGAATCACGGCCGCCACGCCGAGCGGGATGTACTGGAGCGTGTCATGCTCGCCGGGGAGCTGCGCCGGTGTTTCGGCCCTGGCCAGCCGCAGCGCTTCGCGGGCGTAGAACTCGGCGAAGTCGATGGTTTCGGCGACATCGGCGTCGGCCTCAGCCCAGTTCTTCCCGACCTCGAAGACCATCCAGGCGCTGAATTCGAATTTACGCTCGCGCAAGATCGCGGCCACGCTGTGCAGCAGTGAGGCGCGCTCCTCGACCGTGGTCCGCTTCCAGTTCTCAAAAGCCGCAAGCGCCGCCTGGACCGCGGGCTCCACGTGCTCGCGCCCTGCGCTCTGGAACACACCAACGACCTCTGACGGCTTTGCCGGATTGATGGTCTTGATCTTTTCCTGCGTCTTGATCAGCCGGTCGCCGATTACCATGTCATACTCGCGTCCCAGCTCGGCGCGGACCTTGACCAGCGCCTCGCGCATGCGGCGGGCATTTTCCGGATTGCTGAAGTCCGTGGCCGGTTCGTTCTTGAAGGGAGTGGTGGGAACACGCAACGTGGGGCGGGAAGTTTCCAGGACGGTTGCCATAATGATTTCCTCTGTCGCTCAGGCGCGAGCGGATGAAGTTGGTGAACCTTCTATTTTAGCATTCGAGCAGCGATCGGTTTGAGCTCCGCCGCTTTGGTACAATCCGTCGCCATGACTACCGTGAGTTCCACGATCGCGCAAGACTTGGCCCGTTATTACGAGGAAGCGCAGAAGAAGATCCGCACACTTCTGGAGCCGCTTTCTGACGATCAGATCTGGTCGCGGCCCTATCCGTATGGCAACAGCATTGGGCATCTGCTGCTGCATCTTACCGGCAATCTGAGCTACTACATTGGAGCAGAGATCGGCGGGACGGGCTACGTGCGCAACCGTCCGCTGGAGTTTTCCGACCCGGCGAGGCATGCCAAACATCAGCTGCTGAAGAGATTTGACGATGCAATTGCGGTGGTCATTTTCACCCTGAAACAGCAATCGGAACCGGACTGGTCCGCCGCTTATTCAGCCAAAGGCATGGAAGACGCCGGCGACCGCTTTACCGTATTCCTCCGCTGCGCCGGACATCTGCAGCACCATACGGGGCAGATGATGTATCTGTGCAAGCAGCTAGCAACTGGCAGCTAGCATATAGCAAGGAAGCAATTAGCGCTTAGCAATTAGCCGGAGCATGGTTCTGCTGGCAGTTTCGTCACCTTTCGTCGGTACACGAGCTGGAGTTTTGATTCTGGTTTTGCCAGTTGCTAGTTGCTTCCTTGCTGCTTCGCCCCCTGCCCCTTCAGCGCCCGCCCCGGCATCGCGCCGGTCGCTTTTCCGTTTTCGAAGACCACCTGTCCGTTCACCAGGACGAACTTCACACCTTCGGCGAGCTGTGCCGGCTGCTGGTAAGTGGCTTTGTCGATGATGGAGCCGGGATCGAAGATAGTGATATCGGCAAAGAAGCCTTCCTTGATCAGGCCGCGCCCAACCAGGCGCTCGCGCTGTGCGGGCAGGGACGTGATTTTGCGGATGGCCTGCTCCAGCGGAAGCAGTTGCAGATCGCGGACGTAATGACCGAGAAAGCGCGCCATGCTGCCGAAGGCGCGGGGATGAGTGTGCGGTTCGAACAGCGGCCCATCGAGCGAGAGTTCGTTGGCGTCCAGGCCGATGCTGGTCCAGGGCTGGCGCAGTCCGGTCTGCAGATCTTCTTCACTGGCGATGAAGTAGAGCGCGCCGGAAAGGGCCTTGTCGGCGAGGATGAAATCGAAGAGGCAGTCCAACGGATCTTTCTTCTGCAGCTCGGCGATTTCAGCCACGGTTTTGCCGGTGTATTGCTTCAGCTCGGGATTGACCACAGAAGCCACCATCACGCCCGGCGCGCCGCCGGCGTCGAGATAGAGGTTCTCCCAGGTGCGTTCGCCGGTGGCCGACATCTCATTCTTGATGCGCTGGCGCACGGCGGGATCGCGCAGGCGCTGGAGCAGTTTGTCGGTGCCGCCGTCGGCGACCCAGGGCGGCAGGCTTGAAGCCAGCGCCGTCGCGCCGGCGAGGTAAGGGTACATGTCGGCAGTGACATCCTGGCCGGAGTCGCGCGCCTGCTGAATCATGCGGACGATGTCGATCATTTTGCCCGCGCGGCTCTTGCCGCTCACCTTCAAGTGAAAAATCTCAACCGGGATGTGCGCTTCCTGGCCGATGCGCAGCGCCTCGCGCACGGCCGCCACTTCGTTCAGGCCCTCACTGCGCATGTGCGAAGCGTAAATGCCGCCATACTCCGCAGCGACTTTGGCCAGCTCGATCAGCTCTTCGGTCTTGGCGTAGTGTCCCGGCGGATAAATCAACGCTGTGGAAACGCCAAGCGCGCCCTGCTGCATGGCCTGGCGAATGAGCGCCTTCATCTGTTCCAGTTCCTGTGGCGTGGGCGCGCGGTCCACGTCGCCCAGCACGGCTTCGCGCACCTGCGCCGCGCCGACGTAGGTGCCAATGTTGATCGGCGTGCCTTTCTTTTCCAGGCGCATCCAGTAGTCGTCAAGGGTCTTCCAGTCGATCTTGAGGTGATAGGGATCGAGCGAGGGCTGGGCCGCGGCGATGGTCAGCGCGTTCTGCGGCGCAATGGAGCCGCCTTCTCCGGTGATCTCCGTGGTGATGCCCTGGGCCAGTTTGCTCAAGCTGCGGTTGTCAACCAGCAGCGCAACCTCTGACTGGCCAAGCATGTCGATGAAGCCGGGCGCGACGACCATGCCGCCGGCATCGATCACGCGGCGCGTGGTCCCTGCCTGCAATTTGCCGAGTGCCACAATACGATCCGCACGAATGCCAATGTCGCCGATGTACCAGGGGTTCCCGGTGCCGTCGATGATCCGGCCGTTGCGGATGAGAATGTCATATTCAACGGGGGTGCGGCCAGGCTGGGTAAAAGCAAAGGGCGCAATCAGCAGAAGAATGCAGATCAGGCGGAACAGGGCACGTGAAGTCATGCGCGGAAGGGTAAATCAAGACCAAGATGGAAAGCCAGAGGCGCCGCGAATCCCACAGCACGGAAACTTCGGGGCCGCAAGCTCCTGACAGGAACTCTAACGCTACTTGTGCCTGGCCATGTAGTCGTTCTGGAACCACTGCCGGTTCATGTCGTTGAACTCTTCCATCTCCTTGTTCAGCACACCGAGCAGGCCGCCGCTGTATTCAGGAAACGGGTGCTCGCCGTTCATGTCGGCCACATGATGAGGGAAGGTGCGGATGGTGTACATGGGATTCTGCGAGCCATACTCAGTCCCGAGTTCATGGAAGTAGTCGCCGGGAATCGTGAATTTCTTCTCCCCGTAAGCGGCCAGCACCACCTGCTTGTAAGTGTGGTCCTTCTGGCTCTGGGCAAATTGCAGGAAGACGCGAAAGATGTCGCCCGCGCTCGATTCCCCGGAGACATCGCTGAGGTCGAAGACCACCGTGCCGGTGTCGATCCAGTGATCAAAATGCGCACGGGCAATCACGGTTTTGTTGCGCGAATCGGAAGCGAGGACTTTGGAGAGCGGCGACTGGAGCACACTCTGGTTATAAAGCCAGATGGCCAGGAGGGCGGCTGCAATCACTGCGACCACAACGACCGGTATGAGGACGGCTTTCCTGCGCTTAGGCGCAGGGGGTGGCTGCGGCTGAGAACTTGGCTGCTCGGGCGCTGGCGCGCTGCCCTGGTCCATGGTCGGTTCCTCCCTGGCTCGAATTGCGTGTGTTCCCGACGGCCGCGGCGTCTCGGGGACTTAAGGTTATGCAACAACTCTGTTTTTTGGCAAGCACTTTCAGCGACGTCCGGACGCGCTGGTCGCGGTGGAAACACACCGGTCCCGCACGGGTTGTTGAGCGCCTGATCGGAGACTATTGTCCCGGAGGTGTGGGTTGCGGCTGCGCGGCAGGCTGAACTGCCGGCGGCTGCGTTCCCTGCGGCGGCTGTTGCGGCGTTGTGCCAGGCAGTGTGGCGCCGGCCGGGAGCGTCCATATCTCGACTTTCTGACCGGGCTCCGGGCTGGCCTTGACCTGGATGCGCTGCGGGTCGATGCCCTTGGATTTCGTCAGGTACGCCATGGCGTTCTGAGCGCGGCGCAAGGCCATTGAGGCGCCTTCACCGGGAAGCGCGGAGCCGGCGAGCACGGCGTTCAGGTTCGGGTCCTGCTGCATCTTCAGAGCGACGTCGTCAAGGACCGCTTTGGAGCGGTTGTCCACGTAGGCGCTGCCGGTCTTGAAGTCGAGCGGCGTCAGCTTCTGGGCCGTGGGCGCAGCGGGCGCGGGAGCTTCAACGTTAACGTTGACCACCGTTGAGGCGCTCATCTGGCGATCGTCAAACGCGGTGGCGCGAACGGCAATGGGGCCGGGGCCGGCGTCAGTGGTATCAAGCGTGGCCTGGTTCTTGTTGGAAGAAAGCTTGCCGCCGTTGGCGACATAGGTGATGTTCAGCGGACGATTGTCCGGGCTGGTGGCTTCGCAACTGATGGTAGCGCTCTCACCCGGGCGCAGGCTGGTGGGAGAAGCGCTGCACTTGATGGTCGGCGGCATGGCGTTGGCCGCGCCGGCGGCGCCGGGCTCCGGCGCATTGCTGAATGAAGGGCGGATCGGCGGCAGCACGGGCGCGTCACTCACATCCATGAGTTCAACGCCATCACCCACGTGGATGTCCTCCAACGAAGTCAGAATCATGGCGGTGGCGCTCTTCGGGCGTACCTGAAGGACCATCATGTCACCCAGCGTACGGCGGGGCAGGCTGGAGAGATCGCCGACAGGGAGCTTCTGCGGATGCACCTGTGTGTCCTCAAATTCGCTGGCTTTCAGAGACAGGCCGGCTTCAGGATCGTGGTACTGGTAATTGTAGGTGCGGGTCGCGCGCAGGTAGTCGCCGGGCTTGAGTCCCTTGTCTGCCCCAATGCTGAGATAGACCTTGTACTTGGTGCCGATGAACGAATCGAACTCTTTGGCCATGATGATGCGGCCCTGCTGCTTGCCTGTGGGCGGCGTGTAATGCTCGAGGGACACGTTGCGGAAGGGCGGAGCTTCGCGTTCAACCAGAGGAATGGCGATATCTCCAGGCATCACGTCGGCGCAGCTTAGCTCGAAAGTGGCGATGCCGGTGTCCTTCTGCACGTCAGAGATGCGGACGATGGCGAGCTCGAAGTAGGGTTCGCCGGCTTCGCGGACCGCGGACCGCTGCCCGCGATAGATCTCATAGTGGTTGGTATCTTTGACGTGGCGGATGATCTGGTAGCGCTCGCCCGGCTTCATTCCCTGGCCGTGAATGAAGATCACGTCCGAGATGCCGGCGTAGCGCGTCTGGTCGGGACTGTTGTGTCCGGCGGCGACAAAAAGCTTGTCCGAGATATGCTCATTGGTGATGAAACCGGAGCAGTACATGTCGTTCGGGGTGGGCATATTGCCCACAGAAAGATTGCCGGAGCGCACCGCTGGCGCTGCAGTTGGCGTCGCAGTCGGCTGCGCCTGCTGCGAATAGACCCCTGTAGAAAAAGCCAGGCCCGCCAAGGCCAGCAATATAAGTCCCGATTTCCGCATACTACCTCCCCTTCAGGCCACCACAGACCCAATGCCCCACCACGCACTAAACCGGCGCGTACCGGGGGCTCCGGACACAGAAGTATCCGGGTGGAACATATCACCGGGGTTGGTGCGATTCAACTAAACTCTTATTTACTAAGCAGATACGCTTAATTACAGAAGTTCAAATCCTTTCTTGCATTCGGTGCTTGAATCTGTGATTTTCGCTTATGTATGATGGCCAGCCCCTGCTAAATCTAATGAATGGAACGGCATCCAGTTACGCGCCCAGATTTCTACCCGCCCGGTTACCCCGGTTATGCGTGGCCATTGCCGCCGGCAACCCGGCGGAGATGGTGCAGAAAGCCGACTTGGTAGTGCGCGAAAACCCTTTTGTTGAGTTCAGGTTAGACTACCTTTCCAAGCCCGGGCTGGGCCTGCAGAAGCTGAAGACTTTTGTCGAGTTCCACCCCGAAGCGCTGATAGTTGCCACCTGCCGGCGCGCGAGCAATGGAGGAAAGTTCCGGGGATCGATAGCTTCTGAAATCGACCTGCTGGCCAAGGCGGCGAACCTGGGCTGTCAGCTGGTGGATATCGAACTGGAGACAGCGACGCGGATGAAGACGGCCGACTTCAACCGGCTGCGCCGCTGCGGCGCCAACCTGATCCTTTCCTACCACGATTTTCGCGGCACCAAAAAACTGGAAGAGACTTTCGCCAAAATGAAGCAGTACCCGGCCGACTTCTTCAAGCTGGTGAGCACCGCCAATTCGCTCTATGACAACGTGGTGATGATGAAATTCCTGGAGAAGCACAGCCATGAGCACTCAGTCATTGGCCTGTGCATGGGCGAGCAGGGAGTGATCAGCCGGCTGCTCTGCGTGCGCGCGGGCAGCCAGTTCACCTTTGCGGCGGTGAATCCGGGCGAGGAAACCGCTCCCGGCCAGCTCACCGCACGCGCTCTGCGCGATACCTTCCGCATTGACCAGGTGGACGCCGCGACGCGGGTTTATGGCGTGGCCGGAGATCCGGTGGCGCACTCGCTCTCACCGGCGATGCTCAACACCGCGTTCCGGCGCGAGAACGTCAACGGCGTCTATGTGCCGCTGCACGCCAAGGCCATGAGCGACCTGCTGGCCTGTATCCGCGATATCCCGATCGCCGGTCTCAGCATCACCATGCCGTACAAAGAGCAGATCCTCAAGCATCTGGACAAGACCGACCCGTGGACGACCAAGGT
>DASTJB010000068.1:0-15789 GCA_035717005.1 Candidatus Angelobacter sp. | reverse complement strand
CAGCGCTCTGGCTATCAGACTGACTTCCCTTGGGAAGAAGCAGCACATCGACTGTCTCGGCCACGATCGTGGTGTCCTGTGACTTGACCAGGACCTTGCCGCTGAAGACCGCCTTGCGGTCGGAATCGACATAAGAGAGCTTGTCTGAGGTCACGTTGACCGGGTTCAGCTTCCCGTTTTTGTCCTTTTGCACAAAAACTGATGCAACTCTGTGTCCCTGCCCGCCCTGCGCCAGCAGGCTGCGGTGCGTGCGGTCAAAGCTGAGAGACGGCGCCTCAACGATGTTTGCCCCCTGCCACAGCCGCGCCTGCGTGTAGCGGGCGACTCCCGTAGCCCGGTTGGCTGTAACGCTTGTTCCGGTCACGTGCACCGGATCAGCCCCGCCGAGCATGGCGCCGTTTGGTTGCGCCTTCAGGCCGATGTAAGTCGTCTTAACGTTGTTTTGCGCGACGGCATCCCGGGTCTTGCGGTTGAGCTGGATCGTCTCCGCGGTGAGACTGCCGGTAGGATCGCTCACCCGTGGCGAACCAGAAAGCACAATGACTTCGTCAGCGGTGCGATAGTCGGCGCGCTCGGCCGTTGCCGTCTGTGTCTGCTCCTGATAATGAAAGTCTCCGTTGAGCTCGGCGAAAGCGAGTTCGCCCTTCTCGTTGAATTTGGCCCGCAACTCGCGCGACGTGAGCACGCGGTCGGGCTTGTTCGGTTCACTGTCCACGATTTGCGCGTCCGGCGTGCCGTAGAGTGTGGCCGGTCGGTTCTGCTGGTTGAATGTAGTCTCAAAACGGCCCGCGGTGATCGTGGTCTTCTCCTCGCCCTTCTGAAGAACGATCTCTGCCGGCCCGGACGAAGTGACTGCCTTCTCGAGTTTCTTGCCGTCCTGAATGGAAAGATCGACGGCCGCGGCGTGCATCATCTGCGACTTGCCCGTGGCTCCCTGCATGAGTTCGACGGAACCTTCTGCGCGGGCTTTGGCCAGGCGGTTTTCATCGGCGAAGGTCAACAGGATTTTTCCCGCCTTGCCTTCAGCGGGGCTGTCGCCCTTGCCGGCGAAAGTCACGCCGCCGGAGAGCGAACCGGAGCGCGCCTGATTGGCGTCAGCCATGCGCAATTCGCCCTGTGGCGCGCTGATCTCGAAGCCTTTGGGCCCGCTCTTCACCGCGTGCAGATTGCCTGAGGCCTCAACCCGGTCGACATTGTTGTCTTCGCGCATGAAGACCGAGACGCGATCGGCGGAGATGGTGCGCTGCGGCTCTTCCACCCGCGCCGACTGCAAAACAACCTTGCTCGGCGCCTTGGTAATCACCGCGCTCTGGCCGGTGATGGTGGCCTTGCGCTTGCCGGTGGTATCGATCTTCACCGCCGATTTCAGCGTGAGCACTCCGCCATGGGAATCGTAGGTGGCGCCCGTGGCTGAGCCGTTGGCTTCCGGCACCCGGAACTCGATCTGCGCGGGCGTCTCGGCAATGCCGGTGTTCTCATTGAAGATCAGGCCGCTGGTCTTCACGTGGATGAGATTGCGTGTCTCCTGGGCCGGAGCCTGCCCGGGGCCGGCTGCGGCGGAGTCGGCCTCAAGATCGATGCGCACCTCGCCCTGCGCAGTAACGATTTTTGCCGCCGGATCGTAGGCAAAATCGGAGCCATAGATCTGGTCTGAGCGGTCCTGGTTGCGCCCGTAAACCACAATGCTCACGTCATGCAGGTGGGCCTTTCCGCCTTCCTTGTACTGTTCCACACTGGCGGCGCGAATGGTAAACAGGGTCTTGCCGCCTTCCGACTTGGAGAAAGAAAATCCGGAAGCACTGGATTGGACGTTCGAAGGAATCGGCTTGGGCGCGGGCGGAATCTCGCTTCTCGATCGCAAAACCCCGACGATGTAAATACCTGCTACCACCAGCACGATCAACACCGCTCCGGCAGCAAAGATCTTTCGCAGGCGTTTGGGATCAAAAGGCATCTGGCTCAATGGTAATCGTCCGCGCTCGGCGCGGGCAATCGCGTCGCTCAGACCGGCACGGCAACCGCGGATTTCCTGAAATCTTCGAGCGTCAGCTCCAGTCCGCCGAAATCGGGATGAGAATTCATGCCTACGGTAAACGCGATGTCCACCGAGTCTCCGGGCCCGAGCGGCCCCGATTGCAGGCGTTCCGCCATCCGCCAGCCGACCGCCTCATAGTTGAAGCTCGGCTTTCGATCAGGCAGTTTCTGGTTCACACGCAATTTGATGTGCTTGTCTTTGATGATCTTCGGCGGCAGCAGAACGTTTACCGCATGGGCGCAGAAGACCGGCTCCGGATTGCCCTGCCCGAACGGCTCCAGACGGCCCAGGTTCTCAAACAGCTCCGGCGTGATGGCGTTGAGCGGGATTTCCGCGTCGATCTGCAACTGCGGAACCAGATCGTCTGGTTGCAGCTTGGTTTGCGCGTAGACGTTCAAGCGCTCTTTCAGCAGCGCGACGTCCTTGCTCGGAAGGGCGAACCCTACGGCGTGCTCATGCCCGCCAAAGCGCGTGAACAGCTCATGGCAGGACTCGAGCGCGTTGAGCAGGTGAAACGCCGAGATGGACCGCCCCGAGCCATGCGCCTCCTCGCCTTCACGGGCGATCACCAGCGCCGGCCTGCCAGTCCGTTCGACCACGCGCGAAGCCACAATGCCGACCACGCCACGATGCCAGCCCTCGCCGTCGAAGACCATGCAGAACTTGCCGCTCAGGTCTGGCTCTGCCGCAAGCAGCTCTTCAATTTCAGCCACGATCCGCTGCTCTTCCTGCTGGCGCTCAAGATTGAGCTGGTTCAGCTTCTCGGCGATCTCCTTGCACCGCGCCTGGTCTTTGCAGGTGAAGAGATCGATCACGTCACGGGCCACGTCCATGCGGCCGGCGGCGTTGATGCGCGGGCCCAAACGGAATCCCACGTCGCCGGCAGCGAGCGTTCGACCGTCGGCCAGGCCCGAAACCTCCATCAGAGCTTTCAGCCCGCCGTTCACCGGTCGCCGCAAACCTTCCAGTCCCAGCCGCGCGATGATGCGGTTTTCGCCGACCAGCGGCACGGCGTCAGCAATCGTCGCAATCGCGACCATCTTCAAAAAAGAGGGAATCAGCCGCGCCTGGTCCACGGCATCTTTGAATTTGGCAAACAGCGCTTGCGCAATCTTGAACGCTACGCCCGCTCCGCACAGCTCTTTGCACGGATAGTCGCAGCCCTGCTGGTTGGGATTAAGTACCGCCAGCGCGTCAGGCACGCCTTCATCGGCTTCCGGCAGGTGATGATCGGTGACAATCAGATCGATTCCCACGCGCCGTGCCGTTTCTGCGGCTTGAAACGCGCGAATACCCGTATCGACGCTGATCACGACCTTGATCCCCGCAGCCGCCGCGCGCTCGATCACATCGTCTCTGATCCCATAGCCTTCCTTGATCCGGTGGGGAACGTGGAAGTCGGCCGCGCCACCGCAAAGTTCAATCGCAGTCTTGAGGACAACGACGGCCGTGGTGCCGTCAACGTCGTAGTCGCCGTAAATGAGGATCCCTTCGTGGTTGGCGATGGCCGCGCTCAGCCGCTCGACCGCGGTCTGCATTCCCCGCATGAGATAAGGCGAGTGCAGTTGGTCGAGCGAGGGAGACAGAAACGCCTGCGCACCCGCGGCGCTCACGCCACGCAAGGCAAGCAGACGCGCGATCAGCGGAGAAAGCTTCGCTTCCGCGCAGAGACTCTCCACCTCGACTTGATCGGGATGGGCAAACTTCCACCGCATGTGACGGACTTACACATCTTCCTCGGCATCATCATCGATCAGGATGCCGTCATAATCGTCGGCTGCGGTCTCCAGCCGCTGGTAGGTCTCATACCACGGCGTGGACACCTCATAGAGAAACATCACGCCGTGGCAGGGAAAGCCAATCTGCAAGTATCCGACTTTGCCGACAAATCCGCGCAGCCAGCCTGCCTCTTCCAGGTCCTCGTCATTCATATATTCGATTTCCTGGAGCCGGTTGACGAGCAGGTCTACGTCCTCTTTATCGAGCGCGACATGGTTCATGGTGATGAAACTCACGTTAGAGGCTTTGGCCAGCTCGACAAAATCCTTCCACGCGTCCGGGTGGTCCTCGTCTGTCGACCACGGGACGCTGGCGACGTCCTCGCCCACGTAGGCATTGAAGCGGCGCAGTCCGTGGCCTTCAATAAAGGCCACCATGTCATCTTTCAGGTTAGTGAGGTCTTGTTCCATGCGGAAGCTAAGCAACATCATAACTCGTTAAGCGGGCAAACACTAAAACAAGCCGACCGCATCACTGGCCTCTTACGATTGCAAGAAACATTTCCCTTACCTCCTGCTGCGTACGCTGCAATTCGGCCTGAAGGTCTATCTCTCCAGGCCATTGCAAAATCTGTTTCACGATCTTATCGACGGCCAACCTCTGATGCTCAACTGCGGGAAGTTCCGGCCGAACGCGGCCAGTAACAAGCCGGATCGCATGGTCGGCCGTACGATAAAGCAGCGCGGCTTCGCGCAGCGGTTCCACTATTCCCGCAGGAAGCAGGCCGGCCTCGCGCAATCCCTGCAGCTTCTCTTCCGTATTCCCCGCGACCAGAGTTACCTGCGTGAGCATCACATAGGACGCAATGAAATCGATGTCATAGAAACCACCGGCCGCAAGCTTGAAGCTTCCGGGATATCGGTTCGATTTCTCCAGCCGCGTGCGCATTTCCTCCACCGCCGGCCGGAAACCGGGGCGGCATGCGATTTCGATAATCCGGTGCCAAACCGGCGCAAGCACCAGCGGCTTGACTTCAGCATTTCCGCCGACAAAGCGCAGCTTGGAATACGTAAGCGCCTCCCAGGGCTGCGCCTCTTCTGCCAGATAACGGTCCAGTTGCGCCGCCGTGGTGACGAGCTCACCTTCGCCGCCATGCGGCCGCAGCCGCGCATCCACGGCGAACAGCGGCCCTTCCTTTGTGTACGAGGCCAGCGCTTGCACCAGCCGCTCGGCGTCCAGACGCGCCTCTTGTTCGTCGGCTTCCGGAGCACGCACAAAAAGAAGATCGGCGTCAGACCCGATATCGAATTCCTCCGTGCCCAGTCTTCCCAGCGCAAAGACGGCCAGGCTCTTCTCCGCGTTGACAATCCGCAGCGCGGCGCGAACCGCCTCATCGGCCAGTTGCGTGTTGAGCTTCAAGGAGACGAACGCCGGCCGCGGCAGCAACACATCGGTTGCGGCAATGGCGAAGCTGGCCTGGTGGAACTTTCTCCGCAACATGGCCACGGATTCGCTGACGGAACGCCCGGAACTGCGCAAAGAGATTCTGCCGGACTGCTCTGCTGCGACGCCATTTCCCGCGCGCGGAATATCATTCAGCACGCGCACCATCTGCGGCTGCCGCACCAGCGCGTCCGAGAGATAATCGCTGGAGGCAAAAATCGCCGTCGCTCTTTCCATGGCGGCAACATTCTCCAGCAGCAGGTTGTATCTTTCGGCATTCGCCATGGCCGACCCGAGAAAACGATGCAGGTTGCGGCGCGCATGCTTGGTCTGCGGCAAAGCCGCAATGGCTTCATAAAGGGCCGGTGAATCGGCTCTCATGCGCTGCATCAGCTGATCGAACGCCAGCTCCCGCGCCCCGATGTAGTAAGAATCAGCCGCGGCAGCTTCTGTGCCGCCCTTCTCGCGCTGCTTCTGGCTGTGAATAATGCGCTCGTAAATGGCAGCAACGCGCCCCATGCGTTCACGCAGCAAACGCAGAAAACCGGCGCTGCCGGAAGCGTCGCGCCGGACCGCCCTGGCAAGCACCTCCAGCTCCGCCGGACCTGCAGGTAAGCGGTGCACTTGCTGTCCGCGCTGCACCTGCAGCCGGTGCTCCACGGTGCGCAGAAATTCGTAGGCCGCGCTCAGATCGTGGAAATCGGCGCCGCTCAAGTGTCCTTTATCATGCAGCTTCTGGAGCGAGAACAGCGTGCCGCACGTACGCAGCCACGTCTCTTCCCCGCCATAGACACGCTGCAGACATTGCACCAGAAATTCGATGTCGCGGATGCCGCCACGATCGAGCTTCACGTCGATGGTCGACGGCTCCCTGCGCAGCGCCACCGAACGCCGGCGCTGCTCGCCGATCCTGCGCCGCGAGTTCACCATCGTTTCAATCGCGGCGAAATTGATGTTGGGGGTATAAACGCGCGGCTGCACGGCGCGGATGAATTCACGCGCCAGATCCGGATCGCCCGCCGAATACCTGGCCTTGATCAGCGCCTGAAGTTCCCAGTCATGCGCGGACTGCGCATAATAATGGAGGGCCTGACGCAGCGCGATGGCGGGCTCGCCCTCCTGCCCCTGCGGGCGCAGGCGCAGGTCAATGCGGAAGACCGCGCCTTCCGCTGTGGCGCGCGAGAGCAGGTCTGTGACCAGCTGCGCCTGGCGGACGAAATATTCGCGCAAAGACGTTTCCCCGGAAGCAGTCTCGGCGCCGTTGTAGAGATACAGCAGATCAACATCAGAGCTGTAATTCAGCTCGTTGCCGCCCAGCTTGCCCAGCGCGAGCACCGCGAACGGCGCTTCAACGCGCCGCCCGCGCGAATCCACTCCATGCGGCGTGCCGTAGCGTTTACGCATCTGCTCCCGGGCTTCACGCAGCGCGGCCGCAATCAGGACGTCGGCCAGCGCGGAGATCTCGGCGGTGGTTTCAGCCAGCGTGGCAATTCCCAGCAGATCGCGCAACACGATCCGCACGTACTCGCGCCTTCTAAAACGGGCCAGAACAAGCGCCGGCTCATCGTCGCTCACACGGGATTGAAACCGCGCCAGGTTTTCGCGGAAGTCTTCACGCTCCAGCGACCGGCTCATGCTCCTCTGACCCTGCAGCGCCGCAAGCAGATCTGTATTCTGAAGCAGCGTCTCACCCAGCCAGTAACTGTGCCCGAAAATGACCAGAGCATGATGCAATAAAACTCTGTTGGCATCGAGCAGCGCGATTGCTTCCCTACTCCGTGCCGCCAGCCGTTCCAGCAACCCCAATGCCTGGTTAGGATCGGCGACGTCCGCAAGCAATGGTGCCAATATCGCAAGACTCCCGGCCGAAAGCTGCGTTTGCAAGACTTCCAGATCTCGGCGGGCGCGCGCCGGGTCGCGAAACAGTTCCGGATCGAAAAAATGCGCCGGTTTGGAGCTCACTGGATCAGCCACTCGAGTGAGCATAGCAAAAGCGCGGGGCCGTGAAGCAGGATTCGCCTGCAGTCGCCGGCCCTGGATCATTCGAGTTCAGGCCATCATGGGCGATCACGCACCTCGATGCCCATGTTGCGTGTCATCTCCAGCGTGGCGCTCCTGAACTCCTCCGGGTTCGAGGCAAATGAGGTCTTTCCGCCCGAGTAAGCGGCAATTCTCTGGAGAAGTGCGCGCTCACTCTCACCCGATGTTTTCAATCCGACGCAGTCAATGCGCACACCCGTGACCTGACTACGGAAGGCAAGCGTATCGGCGCCCGCGGATTTTCCCGCGCCATCGGAGATCACCAGCAGAATTCGATTGTTGTTCCTGCCGATTCGCTTCAGATGTCCCGCAGCAAAGGAAATTCCGGAGAGCAGCGCCTTTCCCGGCTTCGGTTTGATCTGCGCCAGCGCTTCCTCCAGCAGAACGTCGTCGGCGGTAAGGTCCTGTTCGAAGTCGAGCTGGTCACTGAACACCAGAATGCACGCTTCATCATTCGCGCGCAGATTGTGAACAATTTCCTTGAGCGTGGAGATAATCGCTTCGCGATTGTGCCCCGTGAGCAGCGAGGTTTCAATCAGTATGCCGAGCGATACTGCCTCATTCGGCGCCGCCAGACCACGCGGCCCGCGAGGTTCTCGCGGAGTGGAAGTGGCAGCATGCGCCGGCTCACGCAGCGTGTCTTCAAATCCAAAAGAAGGCTTCGTTTTGGAGCGCTTGTCTCTGCCTGAATCAGCCGATACCGTCTCCGCCTTGGCTGGGCCCGGCTTGGTTGCGGCCCTCTCGCTCGGCCCCCGCGAGCTTACAGCAGCCGTCATGGTGCTCGCGGGCTTTTCTCCCGCTGGTGGGGGCGGCGCATTCAGGGCCGCTGCGCTGGCGATGAAACTCTGCCATCCGGCGTCCTTGCCTCCATCTTCTTTATATTTGTGCCGCGCGTACTCGGCGATCTCCTGCCCTTGCGGCATCTGCCCGGTCAGGTTCGCGGCCCGCGCCAGATACCAGTGGCCGCGATACTCATCTCTGTTCTTCCCGTTCAGCAAAGCCAGCCCCAGGCTGTAAACCCACTGCGCATTGTTCGGATCATTATTCACCGCCTGCTCCAGAGATTGCCGTGCCTCGGGATAATCCTGGAGCTGCAAATAGGTGAGACCAAGGGCGCCGCTCAGCATGGTCCGGAGCTGTCTGCGCAAGCCGTCGAAGTTATGCTGCGGCATGCCTTCAGGTTTGGCGAGCCGCTCCACATCGCGCGCCGCCGATTGCAGCATCGAAACTCGCGCCTCCAGGGCATGTCTTCCCAGCTTGGGTGGCGGATCCTGGTTTAAGACCGCAATCGCCAGCGGATTGCCCGGTGAAATTGCCAGCAGTTCCTGCGCGTGCTGCCGCGCCTGCGCCGGATGCTCCAGACGCAGATGGTCCCAGATCAAAAACTCCAGCGCGTCTGTTTTCAGACTTCCGCCGCTGGAAAGAGTCAGGTAATGTTCCATGGCGGTGATCCGCTGCGCGATCACCGATTGCTGGATCGCATCGGCATAGGCCTGGACTGCCGATTGCGCTGACTGCCCGCGCGCCGCGAGGCTTAATGCCAGGAGAAGCAGCGCGGCGATTCCCAGCCGCACAATCGTGTTCCAACGTAAAAGCTCCTTCAGAAACTCTGGCTGGCCGGAAGCCGGTTTATCAATGATGCTGGTAAGCATGGGAGGCCTCGGAAGATTTGGGGAGTTAACCGGTTGGATGCCCCAACCCAAGCTGCTGCTGGCCAAAAGCTCACCTAGAACAAGGATTAAGTGCGAATTTCTTCCGCTCGACATTTTGGCCGCCCCCGTCGATATCCCTCGAAAAAACCGAAAGGGCAGAGATTCCTCTCTGCCCAATCCCGAACATCCCACGTAGAGGCGTAGCATGCTACGTCTCTACGGCTGATCTATCGATATAGCGGCGCGCCCGACTTGCGCAGCGAGCCGGGGTCCCCAGACTGCGCCGGTTTTGCGCAGGCTGGGGTGAGAGCTGCTTGTCTTAAGCGCGTAACAGATTCCGCCGGGCGACACACGCTAGCGTTTGGAGCGAAGCAACAGAATTAAACGTTGCTCAGCACTCTTTCCCGCGTCTCAGCGTCCTGGCGCTCCTCCTGCCGTGAGGCCGGCAGAGCGATCTCCAGTACTTCTTCGATCGTCGTGACATAGTGCACGCTCACGCCTTCCAGTTGCTCCGGCGTCAGGTCTTCATCCACGTTCATCCGATTGTCCGCCGGGAAGATCACGTCTTTGACGCCTGCGCGCTTGGCGGCCAGGAACTTCTCTTTCACGCCGCCGATGGGCAGCACGTTCCCGCTCAGTGTGATCTCGCCCGTCATTCCGGTCAGAGGACGCACCGAGCGGTCGCTCAGCAGAGAGACCAGCGCCGTCGCCATGGTCACGCCGGCAGAAGGCCCGTCTTTTGGAATCGCGCCTGCCGGTACGTGAATGTGAATGTCGTGATCTTTGAAGAAATCTTCATTGATCCCGAGCTTCTCCGCGTTTGACCGCACCCAGGTCAGCGCCGCCTGCATTGACTCCTGCATCACCTGGCCGATCTGTCCGGTCATGGTGAAGCCGCCCTTGCCCTTCATCTTGTTGGCCTCGATGAAGAGAATGTCGCCGCCCGCCGGAGTCCACGCCAGCCCCACGGCAACGCCGGGCCGTTTCGTGCGCTCGGCAATTTCCGTATCGATGCGGATCTTGATCCCGCCCAGGAATTCCTGAATGGTCTCCGGCGTAACCACCAGCTTCTCGTCTTTGCCTTCGGCAATTCTGCGTGCCTGCTTCCGGCAGATCGTGCCGATATTGCGCTCCAGGTTGCGCACGCCCGCTTCGCGCGTGTAATGCCGGCTGATAAAACGCACCGCCTCCTCCGGCATTTCCACCTGCTCTTTCTTCAGGCCGTTCTCATCGATCTGCTTCGGGATCAGGTACCGCTCGGCGATGTGCGTCTTGTCGTCTTCGGTATAACCTTGCAGTTCGATGATCTCCATGCGATCGCGCAGCGGCTCGGGAATCGTGTCCAGCATGTTCGCCGTGCAGATGAACAGCACCTTTGATAAATCGAACGGCACGTCCAGGTAGTTGTCGCGGAACGTCGAGTTCTGTTCGGGATCGAGCGTCTCCAGCAGCGCCGATGACGGATCGCCGCGGAAGTCGCGCCCCAGCTTGTCCACCTCGTCCAGCACGAAGACCGGATCGTTGGTCTCCGCGCGGCGAATGCCCTGGATGATCTGGCCCGGCAGTGCGCCGATATACGTGCGACGATGACCGCGAATCTCGGCCTCGTCATGCACGCCGCCCAGTGAGAGCCGCACGAACTTGCGCTCCAGCGCCCGGGCAATGCTGCGTCCCAATGAAGTCTTGCCTACGCCGGGAGGCCCGACAAAACACAGGATCGGCCCTTTCATGCTCGGCTTCAGCCGGCGCACGGAAAGATAATCCAGAATGCGGTCCTTGACCTTCTTTAGATCGTAGTGATCGGCATCCAGGACCTCGGCGGCTTTGGGAATGTCCACCGCCACGCCGCTCGATTTCGACCACGGCAGCACCGCCAGCCACTCGATGTAATTCCGCGTGACCGAGTAATCGGCCGCCATCGGTGACATGCGCGCAAGCCGGTTCAGCTCCTTGGTCGCCTCTTTCTTTACTTCCTCCGGCATTCCTGCGGCTTCAATCTTCTGCCGCAGCTCTTCCACGTCACGCTGGGTCTCGTCCTGTTCGCCCAGCTCTTTCTGGATCGCCTTCATCTGCTCGCGCAGGTAGTATTCGCGCTGCGACTGCTGTACCTGGTCCTGGACCTCGTTCTGGATCTTGTTCCGCAGCTGCTGAACTTCCAGCTCTTTCGCCAGATGCTGATTGATGGTCTGCAACCGCCGCGCGATGTCCGTGGTCTCCAGGATCTCCTGCTTGTCCTTGGTCGAAAGGAATGGCAGAGATGACGCAATGAAGTCCACCAGCCGTCCCGGCTCGTCGATGTTAATGGCCACCGTCTGCAGTTCATCGGAGAGCGTGGGCGACCCCGCCACAATCTGCTGGAATAAGGTCAGCACGTTGCGCTGCAATGCCTCGATCTCCGGCGACATCTCCGGCTGCCCGTCCGAGATCAGCTCCACGTTGGAGCGCAGGAAAGGCGTGAGCTGGGTGAATTCCTCCAGCTTGCCCCGGCCCAGGCCTTCGGTAAATACGAACAGGCTCTGGTTCGGCATCTTCACCACTTTGTGCACCGTGGCCAGCGTGCCGATGTTATAAAGATCGGTCGGCTGCGGCGCGTCCACGCGGGCTTCCCGCTGCGCCACCACCAGAATGGTCTTCTCCTCGCCTAATGAATTAATGAGTTGAATGGAGCTTTCCCGCCCCACCGTCAGCGGCAACACCGCATGGGGAAACAGGACCGTATCGCGTACCGGCAGCACCGGCACGTTATTGGGGGTCTCCCCTGGGGTCTGTTGGTTAGGCGCCGCTCCTAATGGCTCGACTTTCTTGATGTTGGTTTCAGACGCCATAAAATTCCATCCTTAATATGAAAACGCCATAAATATGCTCACCGTTTGATGGTTCTTCGATATCGGAAGATTCAACCAGCACGTTTGGCGACCCTCTCGCCAGGCGGCCTGGATCGCATTCCCGGCTGGCGCGGGCTCCACCGGACGGGGTAAATGTTGGGCCCAAAGCGCTGAAATTGTAGCACCGAACCCTACTGACTTGCGTGTGCGCGGCATCACAGCGTTTTGTCCTCTTTCCGATCACCAGATCACCCGATCTCACTTCGCCCTCGGATACACTCCCAGCACCTTCACCATCCCCGCGATTTCCTCCAGATGATTCAATGCCAACCGCATGGGTGGGTCGTCGCCGCGCAGAACATCGACATAAAACCGGTACTCCCACGGCTTTCCTCGTACCGGTCGCGACTCGATCTTGCTCAGGTCCAGATCGCGCAAGGCAAACACGCTCAGTGCCTTGAACAGCGCGCCGGAAACGTTCTTCAGTGAGAAAACCAGTGACGTTTTGTCCGCCCGCGGGCTGATCTTCTTCTTCTTGTCGATCAGGAAGAAGCGCGTGAAGTTCTGCTTCTCATCTTCCAGCCCGGATTGAAGAATCTTTGCCCCATACTCTTTCGCAGCCTGGCGGCTGGCGATGGCGGCCGTGTCACGCAGGCGTTCAGCCATAATGTGCTTCACGCTTCCGGCTGTGTCATAGAAAGCGGTCGCGGCCATCCCGCGATGCTTGCGGAAAAAGTTGCGGCACTGGTCGAGCGCCACCGGATGTGAGAGCACCTTCTTCACGTCCTTCAGCCTTGTGCCCGGCGCGGCGATCAGGTTGTGCTCGATCCGCAACCGCAGTTCGGCATGTATAAAGACGTCGCGCTCCAGCAGCAGATCCAGGTGCTCGCCCACAGGGCCGGCCAAAGTGTTCTCCACTGGAATGACGGCTGCCGCGGCCTGGCCTCGATCGAGCGCCTCAAAGACCTGGAATGAGGTAGCGCAGGCCAGCACCTCGGCGGGGTCCCCTGAACCAGGGCTCCCGGATCGCGCCGCTTTTGCGCGATCTGGGATGGCGGTGCGCGCCGGTGTTGCGCGTTCTGGGGTGTAGAAGCGCCGCATCAGTTCCAGCGCCGCCTGATGGCTGAAAGCCCCGCGCTCGCCCTGTATCGCAACCTTCATCCCCGATCTGCCCCTCCCCCTACCCGGATATCCCAGTTCATCCCAAGGTATCCCAGTTTGGCGTGGGTTTCAGCTACACTGACGGTCACAGTACCCTCATCTTCAACAGCCAAATTAAATCATGTTACTTCACTTTTTATTTGCTGTCAAGAACTTTAGCTCCTTTGGAATCACCACCCCTTTCGGCGTCGCTGCTCGGCTTCTTTTCCCGCAATATAACTCCTTCAGAATCATGCACACTTTCCAGCAGCAGCCCTCGATTTCTAGCAACCGCCGCCCCGCTCTCTGCTTCCAACTTAGTAACAAAGTAGTAAACGCGAGGGGCAACATGCTTTGGACAATCTTCGTAATTCTCTTCGTTTTATGGCTGCTGGGCATGGTGAGTAGCTACACCATGGGCGGGTTCATCCACCTGCTCCTGGTTCTTGCAGTCATCGCGCTGGTTTTCCAGTTGATTACCGGCCGCCGCGCAGCCGTCTGACGTTAACCATCGGCTCGAATCAACCATCGGCTCGAAATTGATGGCAGACCACAGCGGGGGAACTGTCAACACAATCAATTAACAACGGGGGAGCTCTTCTTATGGATAAGGACCGTATCAAAGGCAAGATGGAAGACATTGGCGGCCGGATCAAACGCCAGGCCGGCGAGTGGACGGGCGACAAGAAAACCCAGGCGGAAGGCCTGGCCGAGCAGGCAAAAGGCAAGGCTCGCAACGCAATGGGCAAGATGAAGGACGCGGCCCGGGACGCCGCGGATGACCTCCGCGGAAAAGACGACCGGACCGACAGGGGGACTCGGGACGAAGACGCGGCATAGCTTCCTCGCTCCGACTCCAGGGGAGCAAAAGGGGCACTCATTCGAGTGTCCCTTTTGTTTTGAGGCGCTCAGGAGGCGGGAGCGAAGCGGGAGCCTCCTGGCGAAATCCTGACCCTGAGCTTGTCGAAGCGAAGGATCTATTCCTGTTATAGCGGGCTGGGGGTGCCTGCTCACCACTGCTTCAGTAAACCTCAATCAGGAGCGAATTGGTCTTATCGGCCGTAACCCTGAACCCCGGCGGCACCACGGTGGTCGCGCTGTATTCGGTAATGATCGCAGGTCCGCGATAGCTTTTTCCCTGCCGCAGTAGATTGCGCGGCAGGATCTGCGCCTTATGCCTTCGGCCATCGAAATACACGTTGGCCGTTGCCGCCCGCAACCTGCCTTCCGGCTCATCGATCTTTAGTCGTGACAGCTTCTCCGGCGAGGCCACCCGCCCGCGCATCCGCAACGTCACAATCTCCACCTCGCGCTCCGGACTCGAGTATCCGTAGCGCCTCTGGTGCTCGGCATGGAAACGCCGCAACAAGTCGCTGCCATACGCCAGGTTCAGCTCATATCCCTGCCCGCGATAGCGCAGATCGCAGCTCGGCTCATACACCGCTCTTCCCTGCCAATCTTCTTTCTCCAGTTCCGCCGCGATCTCCCGCCGCAGCTCCGCGTAAATCGCGTCCAGCTTCTTTGCTGGAACCGCTTGTTTGCTCCCTGACGGAGGCACCCGCAGCAGGATTGTCCGCGAATGGTCCTTCACCACGTCGCTGATCAGAATCCCCAAAGCTGAGAGCGCTCCCGGAAATGCCGGCACAATCACCCTGGGAATGCGCAAGGCCATCGCCAGTTCGCAGGCATGCATCGCCCCCGCACCGCCGAAGGCCACCAGCGAAAACTGCCGCGGATCATGGCCGCGCTCGATCGAGACCACGCGGATCGCCTTCTCCATGTTGGCGTTCACCACGCGCACCACTCCGGCAGCAAATTCTTCGCGCGAAAGCTTGCTGCCCTGTTCTTTCAACCAGCGCGTGACCAGCTTTTGTGTGCGCTCGAGATCGAGCTGAAACTCACCGCCCAGAAACTGGTCAGCCGGCAATCGACCGAGAAGCAGATTGGCATCCGTGACGGTCGGCCGCTCGCCCTGGCCATAACAGATCGGCCCGGGATCGGCGCCGGCTGACTCCGGCCCCACGCGCAGCGCGCCGGCGGCATCGAAACGCGCCAGCGAACCTCCGCCCGCACCCACGGTGTGAATGTCGAGCACCGGAACGCGCACCGGCAGCCCGGCAACTTCGGCTTCGTTTGTAGTCGCAGGCCGGCCATCCACCAGAGCAACGTCGGTCGATGTGCCGCCCATATCGAAGGTGATGATGCGATCAAACCCGCTGCGCTCCGCCACCGCCGCGGCGCCCACAATCCCGCCCGCGGGCCCGGAGAGCACCGTGCGCACCGGCTGCTCCGCCGCCGTCGAAAGCGCGGTAATGCCGCCGCTAGACTGCATCACGAAAATTCTGGACTTCTTCTGTGGCACAGGCACTGGGGTCCCCAGGTTGCGCCGCCTTTGCGCAATCTGGGGTGGAGGTACTCCTGCCTGTGCAAAATAATTTCTAGGACTGTGGACCGCAGGCGCCCTCGCCTGCGCTGATGAGAGTTGTGGAACAGCCGCCTTTCCCTGTGAACCTCTCAACGCAAGCCGCTCTTCCAGGTTCCGCAGATAGCTCTGCATCACCGGCTGCAGGTAGGCATTCACCAGCACCGTGCTGGCTCGCTCGTATTCGCGAAACTCGGGCAGGATGTGGTGTGAAACCGAGAGCGGCAATCCCAACGCACCCAGCGCCTCCGCCACAGCTCGCTCGTTTGCAGGATTCGCAAACGAAAACAGCAATGACAGTGCAACGGCCTCCGGCTTCAGCGCCGTGATCTGCTCCGCCAGGACTGACAACTCCTGAGCGGAAGGCGCCCGCAGCACCTCGCCTTCCGCTGAAGTACGCTCATCCACTCCGAAGCGCAGCTCCGCCGCAGCCAGCGCGGGCTCGCGCTCGAAGAAAAAATCGTAGAGCTTCGGACGCTGCTGCCGGCCGATCTCGATGGAATCCTCAAAGCC
>DASTJB010000067.1:0-14920 GCA_035717005.1 Candidatus Angelobacter sp. | reverse complement strand
GAGCGCGGGACCGCTGACAATCATGCGCGGGCCGGGCACCATGCCTTCGTTGATCGCGTCACGGAGCGCGACGTCTGCATATCCGCTGGCGCCGACGTTGCGCACCGTGGTGAACCCGGCTTCCAGCGTGATGCGCGCGTTCTTGGCGCCGATCAGCGCTTGCTTGGGAATAGAAACGCCCAACTCCTGATAGCCAAAATTTGGATCGTAAGTGATGTGCGTGTGCGCGTCGATCAGGCCGGGCAGGAGCGTGGCGTTGGGCAGATCGATGACCTTCGCTCCTGCCGGCGCAGCGCCGGACCCGACGGAAGCGATCTTGTCGCCTTCGACGGTGACCAGGACGTTGTCCAGCAGCTTGCCGGTTTTGACGTCAAGCAGATGACCGGCGTGGATGTAGGTCTTCTGCGGTGCCGGCGTGGCCGGTTGCTGAGCAGGAGAAAACGTGCACAAAGCAGCGAGCGCGAAGAGGAGTTTGAATGTTTTCATAGGAAGCGCGGATTATAGCAGGATCGGGTCATCGGGCCATCGGGACATCCGGCCTTGGAAAAGCGAATATTGGCGATCACTTCATCCATTCTGCAAATTCCAGACGGATAAACTCTTTCACGCCTTTGCTGCCGGTCAGTTGCCAGAAGACTTTGTCCTGCTCCACACGGATGACGATTGTGAAGAACGGGCAGCAGGCGTGTTCCAGTGGAGTGATATCGGTCAGGGCGGTGTAGGTTGCAGGAGCGAGCGCGAACTGGAACTCATAACCGTCTGCGAGCTCTCGCGTGGCCGCGAGCGCGGCGAGCAATAGCTGTTCCAGTTCACGATGGCGCACTCGCTGCTCGGGCGAGAGCGCGTTCATGTTACATGCAAATGGAGTGGCATGACTCATTTGGCCTGCAGCCAGGTCTGCGCCACGGTTTCAGGGCTCAGTTCGCGCAGCAGGCCGTTGATCTGATCAATCACGGCCTCCGGCTGGGTGGATTTCAGATTGAATTTGAGAACGCCGCCCGGAGAAAATTGCGTGCCGCGGGTCTGAGCGACGAACTTCGCCAGCCGCTCCGGCTCAATCGACGCTTGCTCAGTGAACTTGATAGTGACCGAGTCGCGCTTGCGGTCGATGGCCAGCACGCCGACGCGCTCGGAAAGCAACTTGAGTGACGCCGCCGCGAGCAGGTAGCGCACGGGCGCGGGAGGCTCGCCGTAACGGTCTTCCAGTTCCTTGCGGACGTCTTCGAGAGCAGCCTCGCTCTCCACGCCGGCGGCGCGCTTGTACATGCGCAGGCGCTGGTTTTCTTCCGCGATGTAAAACGTGGGAATGCGCAGGTCTATACCGAGATTAAGCTGCGTGCTGACCTTGTCGGAAAGCTCTTCGCCTTTCAGCTCCCGGATGGCGCGGTCAAGCATGCCGGTGTACATCTCAAAGCCCACGGCGTCAATGTTGCCGCTCTGCTCGCCGCCCAGCAGGTTGCCGGCGCCGCGCAGTTCCAGATCAAGCGCGGCGATCTTGAAGCCCGCGCCGAGATCAGAGAACTCTTTCAGTGCCGCCAGCCGGCGCCGTGCGACGGGTGTCAACTCCTGCTCGGCGGGCACAAGCAGATAGGCATACGCGCGGCGATTGGAGCGTCCGACGCGTCCGCGCAACTGGTAGAGCTCGGAGAGGCCGTGGCGGTCGGCGCGATTAATAATGATGGTGTTGCAAAGTGGAATGTCCAGGCCGTTTTCGATGATGGTGGTGGCCACCAGAATGTCCGCTTCATGGCGCACAAACGCCAGCATCACTTTTTCCAGCTCGCCTTCCGACATCTGTCCGTGGCCGACGATCACGCGCGCGCGTGGCAGCATCTCCTGCAACTTAGTGGCAATCTCATAGATCGACTCCACGCGATTGTGCACGAAGTAGGCCTGGCCGCTGCGTTCGAGCTCGTGCTCCAGCGCGGACTTGACCAGCTTTTCGTCGTAGGCCGCGACCACGGTCTGAATGGCCATGCGGTCCTTGGGCGGCGTCTCGATCACACTCATATCGCGCAGGCCGACCATCGACATGTGCAGCGTGCGCGGAATCGGCGTGGCGGACATGGTGAGCACGTCGACCTGCTTCTTGAGCTGCTTGAGCCGTTCTTTATGCCGCACGCCGAACCGCTGCTCTTCGTCGACGACGACGAGGCCTAGATCCTGGAACTTGATGTCCTGCGAGAGGATGCGGTGCGTGCCGATCACGATATCGACCTTGCCCTGCTCAATGCGTTCTGCGGTCTCTTTCTGCTGCTTCGTGCTGCGGAAGCGGCTCATCATCTCGATGGTGATGGGGAACGCGGCAAAGCGGCGCTTGAAGTTTTCAAAATGCTGGAACACCAGAACCGTCGTCGGGGCGAGTACGGCGACCTGCTTGTTGTCCTGCACGGCCTTGAAGGCGGCGCGCATGGCGACTTCGGTTTTACCGTAGCCGACGTCGCCGCAGAGCAGGCGGTCCATGGGCAGGGGCGATTCCATGTCGCGTTTGATGTCGGCCGTGGCGGTAAGCTGGTCATCGGTTTCATTGAATTCGAAAGCGTCTTCAAATTCCTTCTGCCATTGCGTGTCCGTGGGAAAAACATGGCCCTGCGCGGCTTTGCGCGCCGCGTACAGTTTGAGCAGCTCGTCGGCCATGTCTTTCATGGCCTTCTTCACGCGCGCCTTGGTTTTGGCCCAGGCGGTGCCGCCCAGGCGGCTCAGCGGCGGACGCACGCCCTCGCTCGAACGATATTTCTGGATCAGGTCCAGGCGCGTGAGCGGAACGTAGAGCCTGGCCGCTTCGGCAAACTCCAGCACCATATACTCGCCGGTGATGTCGCCCTGCTGAATTTCCTTCAGACCCTGATACATGCCGATGCCGTGTTCGACGTGAACGACGAAGTCTCCCACGGCGAGGTCGCGGAAATCCGACATGAAGGCCGCGGTTTTGGATTTGCGGCGCAAGGGCTGCGGTGGTTCGATCTCGGATTCGTCAAACAGGTCGCGCGCGCCAAAGATCACCAGATGCGAGTCCGGCAGCGTCACTCCTTCAGGCACGGTGGCGCGGATGATCGTTGTGGTGGTGAGGTCGCCGGAGAAATAGGCGGTTTCGTCGAGATAAGTCTCACTCCCCGGCGCAGGCGTGCGGCTGCCCAGCCGGAACGGAAGCTGATATTCCGTGAAGATGTCGGCCAGGCGCTCGACTTCGCCGGTGTTGGGCGCGGCGAAGATCACGCGCTGGCCCTGCGCGGTGAGTTTCTTTACCTCCTCGACCATCGCCGGGACCGAGCCGTGAAAGCGCACGGTGGGCTGCGTGGAAAGCTCGATCAGCCCGGGTTCTGGAACTTCAGGAGCAGACAGGCCCAGCTTGTTCTCCGCTTCGGCGATCCGCAGCAGCCCGAGATGCTCCAGGCTGCCGCCGGGCAGCCGCGCGATTCTTGCGTTCCATTCGTCGGGAGTGAAATAGATCTCTTCGGGGGTGGCGAGTTTGCCGACCAGGCTTTGCTCGTGGCGTTGTTCAACGCGCTCCCACCAGTGATCGTGCTCGGCTTCGATGGCCGAAGGTTCATTCAAGAAGACAACCGCATTCGGCAGCAGATCGAAAATCGTATGTTTGGCGCCGGCGTGGGCATAAAACTCCCATCCCGGGAAAACAGTGACGCCGGTTTCCGCAAGCGAACTGCGGACTGTTTCTGCCGCTCCCTCAACCCGCGCGCCGGAAAGTCGAGCATGAATGGCCGTTAGCAGCTCTTCGCGAACAGGAGTTTCGGTGAGTGGCAGGAGCACGACTTCATCGACGGGCGCGGCAGAGCGCTGGGTGCCGGGATCGAACTTGCGAATGGATTCAACTTCGTCGCCAAAAAGCTCGATGCGCAGAGGACGGTCGGCTTCAGGAGGATAGGCGTCCAACAGGCCACCACGCACGGCGTATTGCCCCGGCATCTCAACCACGTCAACGGCCGAATAACCGACGGTATTCAGGTGCTGGACGAGCTCTTCCAGATCGAGCGACTCCGAGCGGCGGACGGTGCGAGCCAGGCCGGAGTAGTGGTCGGCCGAGTGCAGGCGCATGGCCGCGGCGGCCAAGGGCGCGATGATGATCGAAGCTGCGCCGGTTGCGATCTTCCACAGCGCCGTGGCGCGCTCCTCCTGGATGTCCGGGTGCGGCGACATGTTTTCAAACGGGAGCACGTCATAGGCCGGGAGCTTGATCACCGCGGCGGTAGAGCACGCGCCGGCCAGCTCGCAGAAGGACTGGATGACGGGCAGCATGGCCTCGGCGGCGCGGTTGTCAGAGACAATTAGAAGAAGAGGCACGCCAGCGGCGCGCTGCAAATACGGGATTAGAAGGGATTTGGCTGTGGGAACCAGGCCGGACAGACGAATACGCCCCGCAGGGGGTTTTGACTCCCCCCTCCGCTGTTTCAGATGCGTGGCCGCCTGCTGAAAGCCCGGGCTCTTTTCCACGTCCGCCAGGACTTCGCGGACGAACGGCAGGATCACTTTTCTATTTTACCTTGACAAGTGCAAGCGCGGCCATCCGCCATCAGCCATGAACGATGGGACAGTTGCTCGGGCCGCGTGAGACAGCGTCTGCCTTCCCGCGCTAAGATACTCTCCGCCATTCCCGGGAAGATTCATTATGCTTCGGAAATTGCTGAATCATGCGCTCGCCGTGGCCGCGTTGACCGGCGCTCTATTGGCCCAGTCAGGGCCAACGAATCTGGACTTTGAAGCTGGAGAACTTGGCGGGGTACCGCAGGGATGGAAGGCCACGAGTCCGAGTGGCGGGACCAATCCAGGCTACACAGCCAGGCTTACCTCCGAGAATGCGCGACAGGGGAAGTATTGCGCCGAACTCGCCTCTGATGGACAGGGCTCCGCGTTCGGTAATCTCATGCAGTCTTTTGACGCCACCGCGTATCGCGGCAAGCGCGTGCGCTTTCGGGCCGCCGTGCGCGCTCAGGGCCAGGCACAGCTTTGGGTTCGCGTGGACCGCAAGGGCGGGGAGATGGGCTTCTTTGACAATATGGGTGATCGGCCCATCCGCGAACAGGAATGGAAATACTACGAGATCACCGGAGACGTCGAGCCCGATGCGGAGTTGATCAATTTCGGCGTGATCCTGGTCGGTTCCGGCAAGCTCTGGATTGACGACGCGTCATTTCAGGCGCTGGGCGATACGCCGCGTCTTCCGCCGGAGCCGGCCCGCCCATTGACGGCGCGCGGATTGCAGAATGAAGTCGCTTTTGCGCGGCTCTATGGGCTGGTGCGCTATTTTCATCCCAGTGACCAGGCCGCGCGCGTTGACTGGAACACTTTCGTGGTCAGGGGCGTGCGTGAAGTTGAAGCCGCGAAGGACGACGCTGCCTTGGCTAAGACGCTCATGACGCTGTTTGCACCCGTGGCGCCCACGCTTCGCGTACTGCCTGCAGGAGAGGAGTACTTTCTGCCTGCCGAACTTCAGCCCGAAAAAAACTCCGGTTTGAAAGTGATCTACTGGCGCCATCACGGCGTGGGCATGAATGGGCCAAAGCACACCTATCACAGCGAGCGGGAGCAGGAGAGCATCGCTAAGGCCGATGGCAAAAGCATTCCTTCGCCCGGCTCTCCGTGGGAGGCCGATCTGGGCGGCGTGAAAGCATGGGCGCCCATGGCATTGTTTGTGGACGCGCAAGGCACGGTACCGCACGTCGCCGGCGATGCCGAGACAAAGAAAGATGACACGCCACTGCTTTCCGGCGATGATCGGGCCGTGCGCCTGGCCGACGTCGCCATTGCCTGGAACATCTTCGAACATTTTTATCCCTACTTCGACGTAGCCAGGACGGACTGGTCCGCCGCGCTGCCCAGGTACCTGCAAGCGGCAGCGAGCGACAAGGATGCAATCGCATTTAAAGACACCTTGAGCCGTCTGGTGGCTGAACTGCACGATGGCCATGCAGGCGTTTACAAAGGAAGATTCACGGCCTCTCTACCGCTGGCGTGGGACTGGGTCGAGGGCAGGCTGGTCATCACTGCCGCCGGGACTGCCGACGGACAGCTCGCACGCGGCGATTCGGTAAGCAAGATCAATGGACGGCCGGTGGCTGAGCTGCTGGCGGCAAAAGAGGAATTGACTTCCGGCGCCACGCCGCAATGGGTCCGCTGGAGTGCCCTGCAGCAGCTTGCCCTGGGGGAAAAAGAGCAGACGGCGAAGCTCACAGTCGAGTCCTTCTCTCACCCGGGCGAGGTCAGGGAGGTCTCGTTGAAGTATCAATCGCTGGACGATCCGGTACAGGAGGCGCGCCCGGCAAAGATCGCGGAGCTTGAAAAAGGCATCTTCTACATCGATATTGGGCGCATTACCGACGCCGACTTCGATGCGGCGCTTCCCCAACTGGAGAAGGCGCGCGGCATAGTGTTCGATTTTCGCGGCTATCCCCGGCAGCTAGGTCCCGCGTTCCTGACGCACCTTTCCGATCATGCAATGACCAGCGCGCAGTGGCATATTCCGGTGGTGCTGTGGCCGGACCGGCGCGGGATGACGTTTGAGCGCGGCGGCGAATGGGACCTCACCCCGGCCCAGCCGCTGCTACAGGCGAAGAAGGCCTTCGTCACTGACGGGCGCGCCATCAGCTATGCCGAGTCGTGCATGGGCATCGTCGAGGCTTACAAGCTGGGAGCGATTGTTGGCGGGCCCACCGCCGGCACCAACGGGAACGTAAATCCGTTCACGCTGCCCGGCGGATACCAGGTTGCCTGGACCGGTATGAAGGTGTTGAAGCACGATGGCTCGCGCCACCATGGCGTAGGGATTATTCCTACAATCCCGGTGACTCGCACGCGCGCCGCTATTGCGGCAGGACACGATGAATTCCTGGACCGCGCTATCGCGGCGGTCAAAGAATAGGAAGGGCCTCACCCCGACGCCGTATCCGGGGACTGGGGGCGCGACCGTCCGCGTGCTATCGGCTCTTCGCCACCTTGTCCGTGTCGTTCTTCTTCTTCTCCTCGTCCGGGAATGGGCTACCCCGCAGAGCCACCATCTTCTCCACGATTTCTTTCGCAATGCGTCCGTAGACGGTGCCGGCCAGAGAATCGACCTTGCCGGCCATCACGACGGTGTCAGTTGCGCGGTCTTTGACGGTGTAGCTGAAGTGGTTGGAAAAAGGCACGCGCTTGACGTGCACGATCATGTCCGCCAGATCGGCGCGGTTGGTAATCTGAAGCTCCCAGGCTTTGAATTCGGCCTGGCCGAGTAGTGAGCTTTCGAGCGCTTCCCGCTTCATGTAGAAGCTGTCGGAATCCACGTAATAGCTGCGCGCCCGGGAGACGAGCTCCCGATTGCTGGGAATGCGCGAGGTTTGTGTGAAAGCTGCAACGGATGTTGCCAGGATGAAAACTGCAAGTAGATAACGTTTCATTTGTCCCTCCATGTTGGCGAACGAGGCGATTCTGGCAGAGGGCTGGCCAGGCCGCCAGCGGCAAAGAGCGGCAGAGGGCGGCAAAGGCTTTTCTGTTTCTGTCGCTCACGCTCCAAACCGCTTGCGATTCTGGTTCAAGCGGATTTCTTATTGCTCCTGCCGCAAGCAGCTCGCCGCGCAAGCCTGGCTCGCTGCTTCTCTCGTAAAGCAGATTCGTCGCTCCGCTTCGAATAACAAATCGACTAGAATTCCATGAGAATGAAACAGCGCAAACAATCGCAGGAGCTGCATGCGCGTGCCAGCCGCGTGATCCCCGGAGGCGTGGATTCGCCGGTACGGGCGTTCAACTCGGTAGGTGGCGAGCCGCCGTACATCCTGCGCGGCAAGGGATCGCGGATTTACGACGCAGACGGCAACGAATACATCGACTACGTCGGCTCGTGGGGGCCGCTGATTCTGGGGCATGCGTTTCCCAGCGTCGTAGAAGCTGTGGCGCAGGCCAACCGCGACGGCTCAAGCTTTGGCGCGTGCACGCCGCGGGAAGCGGAGCTGGCTGAGGCGGTGATCGAGGCGTTTCCGTCGATGGACAAGGTGCGCTTTGTCAGCTCAGGAACGGAAGCCACCATGTCGGCCATCCGCCTGGCGCGGGCATATACCCGACGCAACTACATCATCAAGTTTGAAGGCTGTTACCACGGGCACGCCGACTCACTGCTGGTGAAGGCCGGCTCCGGCGTGGCGACGCTGGGCATACCCGGCTCGGCGGGCGTGTTGGAGGAGCAGGCGAAGTACACGCTGGCGCTGCCGTTCAACAGTCCGCCGGCAGTGCGCGAGGCATTTGACAAATTCAAGGGCCAGATTGCTTGCGTGATCGTGGAGCCCGTGGTGGGCAACATGGGCTGCGTGCCGCCGCGGGCAGGGTATCTGGAGTTTCTGCGCGCGATCACCCAGCAGCACGGCGCGGTGCTGATTCTTGACGAAGTGATGACCGGCTTCCGGCTGAGCTTTGGCGGAGCGCAGCAGATATATAGGATCAAGCCGGACCTGACGACGCTGGGAAAGATCATTGGCGGCGGACTGCCGGTGGGCGCCTACGGCGGACGAGCGGAGTTGATGGACATGATCGCACCGGTGGGGCCGGTGTATCAGGCGGGAACACTTTCAGGGAACCCGCTGGCCATGGCGGCGGGGCTGGCGATGTTGCGCGAGTTAAAGCAGCATCCGGAGATTTACACACAACTGGAGCAGCGGAGCGCGAAGCTGGTTGACGGAGTGCTTGCGGCAGCGAAGGAGAAAGGCGTGGCACTCACGGCCAACCGCGTGGGATCTATGTTTACCTGGTTCTTCCAGCCGGGCGAGGTCCACGATTGGGACACTGCGGCGAAGTCGGACACGCAGGCGTTTGGAAAATTTCATCGCGCGATGATTGAGCAGGGATTTTATCTGCCGCCATCGCAATACGAAGCGATCTTCATGAGCGCGGCGCACAGCGAAAGCGATGTCGAGCAGACGATCGCCGCTGCGCGCCTGGCCCTATCAGACGCGGGGGGTAGACATGCATAAACTATCGATATTGCCGGCTCTGTTCTTAGCTTTCGGCCTGAGCGCCTGGAGCCAGGAGGCGCCGAAGGCAGAAATCTTTGCGGGATATTCGTTTGTCAACGCAGGCTTTCCGGCGAACACCGATCCGGCCGCGGGCGAATTCCGCGGCTTTCTGAACGGCTGGAATTTCTCCGCAGCCGCTAACCTGAACCGGACCCTCGGGATCGTAGCGGACTTTGGCGGATATTATGGTTCGCCCACCAAGGGCACGACCTTCAAGCCTGCGAATTGCGTCCTCTGCACCGGGAACGCCACGGCTACTCTGCACAACATGCACACGTTTACCTTTGGTCCGCAGGTTTCACTCCGCAGCCATGAACTGACGGTATTCGGACATGGGCTGTTTGGCGGCGCGCACGTCAGTGAAGATATGGACTTTTTCGGGCCACTGCCGAAAATTTCTACCACATCCTTTGCGGTACTTGCGGGCGGCGGCTTCGACCTGCGGGTTTCATCGCGATGGGCGGTGCGCTTCCAGCCCGATTATCTCAGAACCAAAATCCTGGACCGGTCGGAAAACAACTTTCGAGTTTCAGCCGGACTGGTGCTGCGTTTGGGAGAATAGTTGCGTAAGTGGTTTCTAGATTCCCACCGCGCCGTAATCGGTGCCGGTCTCGGTGTCGCGGACCTTTTCTTTTTCATACGCACGATACGGATTGCGGCGAACACCGAGGCGCCGCTTGCGCAATTCGAAGCCGGCGTAGAGACCGCCGGCAAGGACTGCGGCCGTCAGCGCGGCGATTGACATTACCCGGCCAGGATTATCCAGGAGCGGCCGCGCCAGATGAGAGGCGGTGAGCGCGACGCGTCCGGGAAGGCCGAGTGCCTGGCGGAAATCGTTGAGTGACTGTTTCCCTCCGCGCTCCAGAGCACGGTATGCCGATAGCGCGCTGTAAGGCAGAGGCATGGAGAGGTCCTGCCCTCCCTGGACGATGGCGTGGTCAATGCGCCGGTCCTGCTGCACCTCCAGAAGCTCCTCGATGGCGGCGCCTATTGTTTCCGGCTTCGACCAGAGTGAAAGAAACGCGACATGGCCGGACTTATCGACCAAATACGATGGGTTAGGCAGCCGGGAATAGCGGCGGTGAATCGACCCGCGCAGGTCGTCAACGAGGATGGGCATCTGCATGTCTTCCTCGTCGCGAAGGAGGCGCGCCGCTTCAGTCTTTTCGCGCATGTTGCGGTGCGCAGGGATCACTTCACCGGGATGGGCCTCGCGCACGTAGATGAAGAGAAATTCAATCTCGTCACCGCGGAATTGATCGTAAAGCTGGTTGATGCCGGCGATGGAGCTGGCCGTCATGGGGCAAGTGGCCGACCCGAAGATCAAAAGAACATTCTTCTTCCTGGCAAAATCGCTGAGGCGCACAGTTTCACCGTCGAGGGAAAGCGCCTTGAAATCCGGCGCACGCTCACCCGGCGCCGGCCCGGAATAGGCGCTCTGGGCCAGATCGTGGAACAGGTCGCGGGAAAAGTGTTCGTAATTGTAAGTGCTGAAGCCCAGCATTTTCACTCCTGACGGCGCTGCCTGGAACCCAACTGAAGGCGAGTGCGCGGTCTGCTCACACGTTTCGATGCCGCATCGACCATTGCCGTTTTCTTCGCAAGCCGATGAGTCAGAACGCCGCGCTCTGGACTCTCGCCTGGCGTCTCATTTTCCCGGCTTCCTGAAGCTCCGGGCCTGGGCCGCGCGGGCAGCCGGCGAAACCAGACACTCACTCCTGCAGCGGACCACTTTTATTCTAAAACCGATCCAAATGGCCTGTCTTAAATCTTTTGACCACGATAAAATAATTTATTTATCCGCAGTCGGGCCCTCAACCATATTAACTGGAGGAAGGAATGGCAGCTTTGAAAGCAGGCGAGACGGCGCCGGACTTTGAGCTTCCCGCGGTCGTTGGAAAGCAGAGGCAGAAGTTCAAGCTGAGCGACCATCGGGGAAAGAAGAAGATTGTCCTGGCGTTTTATCCGCTGGACTGGAGCCCGACTTGAACTAACGAGATGTCGGCGTACAGCAGGTATCTGCCCAAGTTCGCCGAACAGGATGCCCAGGTCGTGGGCGTAAGTCCGGACTCGATTTACAGCCATATCGCATGGCAGGAGAAATCCATTGGCTGGCAGGAATATCCGCTGGCCAGCGACTACTGGCCGCATGCCGGCGTGGCGCAGCAATACGGGATCCTGCGCCTGGGCGAGCCGCTGCCGGGAATCAATGACCGAGCGGTTTTCATTGTGGACAAGCAGGGAAAGATCTCCTTTGCCAGGACCTATGAACTGAGCCAGGAGCCCGATTATGACGAACTGGTGGCGGAGGCCGCCAAAGCAGGTTGATCGTTTCTCATCTCCGCGAATGAAAAATGCCCTTAAGTTGAGGGCATTTCTTTTTACGGTAAGGCTCTACCGCGACTTCTTCGTGACTTTCTTTTTTGTCTTAGCGGCTGGTTTGGCCGCGGCTTTGGGCGCCGGCGACTTCTGCAGCATGTCTGCCACAATCTGGTTCAGTTGACTGTAGTCAGTGACCTCAACCGGCGGCGTTGCTGCGCCGCCATTGCCGATCACGAAAATGGTGGGTGTGTGCTGCAATCCCAGCCGATTGCCCAGCTCGCGGTCCGCAACTACCTTATCTTTCAGCTTGCCGTCGGTATCGAAGGCGAAAGGCAGCGGCGCTTTGTGGTCATTGGCAAATTTCTCCACATACTGGCGCAGGTTGCCTTTGGTGATCTGCGGCTGGTTCTGGTAAATGTAGCCGCGAAAATCATTGCCCAGCTGTTCGGAGTGCTCGTCAAAGAAACGGGCAAAGACCGCTGCGTCAAACGACCAGGGATGTGCGCCGATGGGGAAGTCGTGCAGCACTACAGCAACCTTGTTGGCATTGGCGACCTCCCATACCTGCGGATAGACGCGGGCACAGGTAGGACATTCCAGGTCTTCAAACACCACGATCGCTACTCGCGCACCAGGCGGCGGCTTGAGCGAGGAGGCGTCCGCGGCGAAGCCGGCGAGTGATAAAAAGAGGGTGAGAGAAAATGCCAATATTTTGGAGATCGACGTCATATCAGTAAACCTTTTTTCTGGCCCGAGATGTCACCGGTTTAGCGGGGGCCTTCGGCTGTGATTTCTGCAGCATGTCCTCCACGATCTGGCTGAGCCTGGAGCGGTCCGTTACCTCGACGGCCGGAACGTTGCTGCTGGAGACAACAAAGATAGTCGGCGTGTGCTCAAGGCCAATTTGGGTGCCGAGATTGCGGTCAGCCAGCACCTTTTCCTTCAGCGTGCCCTGAGGATCGGGGTTGAAGGGCAGAGGCGTCTTGTTTTGATCCGCAAACTTCTGCACATACTGGCGCAGATTGGCCTGGGTGATCTGCGGCTGGTTGCTGAAGATAAATCCTCGAAAATCATTGCCAAGTTTTTCGGACTTGGTATCGAAGTGGCGGGCGTACACTGCGGCATCGAACGACCAGGGATGCTGCAAGAGCGGGAAGTCATGCAGAACCACCGGCACCTTGTGGGCGTTCGCCGTCTCCCAGACCACAGGATAGGCGCGCGCGCAATCCGGGCACTCCAGGTCTTCAAACATGACGATGGCAACACGGGCGCCGGGCGGCGGCTTCAACGAGGAGCCATCAGCAGCATGGGCGGCAACGCCAATTGCCAGGAGTGCGCAGAGGGTGAAGTGTTTGAACATCGGTTTCATCATTTAGCTCCCAAGCTCGATCGTTTGGTCGTGCGGGGAAGGTTCTTCCTGGGCGCGGGCGGCGCGGGCGTGCTCCGGGCCAGCATGTCTTCGATCATCTGGTTGAGTTGTGCGCGGTCCCTGACTTCCTCTACCAGAGGCTGCGAAACGCCGCCGTTCCCGACCACCCAGATAGTGGGCGTGTGTTCCACGCCGATGCGCTGCCCGAGGACGTAGTCGGCCTTGACTTTCGCGGTCAGGCTGCCGTCGGGATCCTGGCTGAAGGGCACAGTGATTTTGTTTTCGTCGCCGAACTTCTGCACCCACTGCTGGAGATTGTCTTTGGTGATCTGCCGCTGGTTGGCAAAGATGAAACGCCGGAATTCGTTGCCGGCTTTCTGCGTGCTGGTGTCTTTGGTATCGAAATAGCGGGCCCACACTGCGGCATCAAAGGACCAGCTATGACGCGGCAAGGGAAAATCATGCAGCACGACCGGAATCTTGTGCGCGTTGGCAGCGTCCCACACAACCGGGTAGGCATTCGCGCAGTCGGGGCATTCCAGGTCCTCAAACATGACGATGGCGACCCTGGCGCCAGGAGGCGGCTTCAACACCGAAGCGTCAGCGGCGCCTGCAGAAACAGAAAAGGCCGCAAGAATGCCCAGAATAAAAGCTGAGTTAAGCCGAAGGCCCATGATGTTCAAAACACGAAAAAAGGCGATTTCTCTCCCTATTTTACTTGAGGTGCAAGGTTTTTATGACTGCCGGCCTTTAGAAGTGAAATTTGAGACTGCCGCCCAGAGTGCGCGACGGTGCGAACTGCACCGGGATCTCCTCGCTTTCTTTTGAGACCCGGTAACGATTATCAGTGAGGTTGGTGGCGTCCAGTTCCAGAGCGAGCCGGCGAGGTTCGGCGTTCCACATGGTGAAGCCTGCGGCGAGGTCGGCCGTAAGGTGCTGGTTGAGCCGCGGCCCGCGTTCCACGATGGTGCCGCTGCCATAGCGCAGCGCAGTGCCAATCCAGGAATTCCTCCAGCGGTTGCGATAAAAGAGGTTTGCGGTGCCGGTGTGCGTCTGGTCAAAAGCGGGCTGAATGCGTTCGCCCGGAGCAAGAGGCTCGTCGCCGGTGAAGCCGCCCGTGATCGGGCCATAGAAAAACGTCCGGGCCACCGTATATTGCAACCGGGCGCTCACGCCCGTGCGCTCCAGATTGCGGACATTCAGCACCACGTCAGCTCCGCTGGAGCGGGCGGTATGAAAGTTGATGGGGAGAAACAGGCGCGAGATGCCGATCTCGTGGTTCTCAAAGCTGTTGTGGCCGCTGTGGGTGTAGGCGTCGACTTCCAGGCCGATTTCGCGCGCCAGTTCCTGCTGCCATCCCAGCTCGAAATAATTCTGCGTGTAAGCGCGCACGTTGCCGACGCGCTGGCCAGGATCCGCTGCGTTGTTGCCGATAAAGCTGGCGAGCAGCGAGTATTCGATCGGCGGTGGAGAGAACAAGCGGTTGTACGCTGCGTGAATCACGGACTTGGTTTTTGTGATGTGGTAGGCGATGCCAATCCGCGGGCTGAGCTGCACGTGAGTATCGACCAGATCAAAGTAGTCGTAACGCGCTCCCAGATCGACCGTAACATTCTTCAACGGAGAAAAATGGTCTTGCAGGTACAAGCCTGCCTGTCCGCCCTTGAGGCCGCCACGGAAGCTGAAAACGCCGCTGGCGTCGAGGTTGAAGATCTCTGCATCGCCGCGGCCGTCGATGAAAAAGCTCTCCAGCTCGCGCAAGCGAGTGAGATCGATGCCGGCTTTGAACACGTGTCCGCGCCACAGATGTATGACGTCGCTTTTGGCGCCCACGGTCAACGTGCTGCGCGAGCCTATGGAGAGCGGCGTGCCAGGATCGGAGGTCGGCAGGATGTGATCGGAGCCGATGCGCTGATAGACCGAGCTGGAAAGAACAGTGGCGGGAGAAAACACGTGGCCCCAGGTGAGAATTCCGGTCTGCTGGCGCAGACGCCGTGAAGCGTCGCGGCCGGCCTCCTGGTCTTCAGGCAAATTGGGCTGCTGGAAATTGGCGCCGCCGCCCATCAGCAGCAGCTTGAAGGTATCTTTCCCGCTCGCCCAGTCAAGCTGCGTGGTGCCGCGCAGGCCGGAGCCAAAGGCGTTGAGCTCGATCGCGTTCGGCGGATCGAGAAAACGGCCCGAAGTGAATCCGTCGGCAAAGGCGTAATAGCCCAGCTTGCCGGCGGCGCCGCCGTAT
>DASTJB010000066.1:0-13570 GCA_035717005.1 Candidatus Angelobacter sp. | reverse complement strand
ATACGTACAACTTCCGTGACGATAAAGGCAGGCCGCTCTGGTAGTCTGACTCGCCTGTATCCGGGTTTCTGGCGGTTAAGCCGGGAGCAACACACAAGAATTGCTATTTCCTGGGGGAGGAAATGGCATAAAACGCGGGGCTGGACTCTTTGAGTTTTAGCCCTGCGTTTTTTTGATTCTCGATTGCAAGCCTGCTTCTGCAGGTGGATTCGTCCGCCAGCAGGCCGGGCGGCCAATTGCCGGGTCGATGTAATCGACCTTCTGGGTAAGTCTTCCCGGAGAGGATGCCGTAGAAGTCTCAACCAGAACGCTCTTGTTGGTCACATCACGCCGGGCAGTAACTTTTCCTTTCTCCCGCCGTATCTATTACGATCCAGGCTGCCGATGCTTGACTTCCACACTCTCTACCAGAGTTATGCGCCGCAGGTGCATCGGTTTGCGCTGTTCCTCTGCGGGGATCCTACGCTGGCGGACGATATCACCGCGGAAGCCTTCGTCCGTGCCTGGACCGCGCGGGGGAAGATCCGCGAAGCGACCGTAAAGGCGTATTTATTCACGATTGCGCGCAACCTGTACCGCGACCATCTCCGCCGCAACAACCGCCTGACGGAACTCGAAGACTCGCTGCCCGATCCCGCTGCTGGTCTGGCGTCGCGCACCGAGCACAAGGCGGAATTGGAAACAGTGCTGGTGGCCCTGCGCAAGCTGTCTGAAGTCGACCGCGCCGCGCTGCTGATGCGCGCGCAGGAAGGCATGTCCTACGAGGAAATCTCTCAGGCTCTGGACCTTCCCGTGACCACGGTAAAAGTCAAAGTCCATCGCGCGCGGCTCAAACTGATGCAAGCCCGCGAGAATTTTCTGGAGGTGCGTTGATGAAGCTCGAACGCGAAGTCATTATCGATCTGCTGCCCGCCTATTTTTCCGGCGAGGCCAGCGCCGCCACCCGCGCGCTGGTGGAAGAACATTTTCGCGAGCACCCCGACTTTGAGCGAGCCGCCCGCAGCGCCGGCGGCTGGCTTGACCGCCTGAACGTCCCCGCCGCCGCTCCTGACCCGGAAAAAGAGAAGATGGCGCTGGAGCGCGCCCGGATGGTGCTGGAGACCCGCAGCACCTTCCTGTGGCTGGCCATCTTCTTTACTGCCCTTCTGGGGTTCTTCCGCATTCACAACCACAAGATCGTCTGGGTGTTCTGGGAAGACTCCATGCGCGGCGTGATCTTTGCCGCCATGGCCGCCTTCCTCTGGGTGATGTACTTTTTTACCCGCAAACGCAAAGACCCCTTGTTGCCGCACATGAAGTTCCTTGGCATGGCGATCTTCTACTCCGTGCTGCCGTTTCTCTTTACCATCAAAAACCACAAGATCGTGTGGCTCGTCCGCGAGGAACCGAACGTCGGCGTCATCATGATCGGCGTAGGCGTCATGAGCTGGATCATGTTCTTCTATCACTGGTGGAAGTTCAGGGGGATCAGCTCCTGATCACGGCGTTTGCGTGATCTCTCCGATATTGGCCACCGTATCGCCCTTTTTCATCGAGGGCACAGCGCATATATATAAGACAACACCCGCGGCCGGGGCGCGCGCTTCATAGATCGTCTTGCCGAAGTAATCCGTGACGTAACCGATCTTCATCCCCTGCTCCACGTAAGTGCCGCGCTCCACCAGCGGATAGAAAATCCCCGCCCGCTCGCTGGCCACGGTATCGATCTTCCCGATCCACACCGGGTGCTCCACCATCGCGGGCCGCCCGGACAGCATCTGGAGTTGCCGCATCAGGCTCAGCGTTCCGTTTACCAGCAGCGCTACGTCTTCAGGCTTCACCGTTCCTGAATATCCCGCCTCCACCGCAATAGCCGGTTTGCCGCGCGTGTTTGCCGTGTTGTCCAGATAACGCGAAGCGTTCGGGTCTTTAGGACGGTCGCTCCACACGATGATGTGATCGAGCCCAAAGGCCAGCACCATCTCCCGCGTGGTCGCGTCCTGCTTGGGATTGCCCGACTTCGGCCAGTAGGAGTAAGGGCGCAGATTTTCATCCAGGTCGCCGCCGTGGTAGTCGACCAGATAATCGCAGCGCTCCACTACCTGTTTGGTGATCAGGTAGGACGCGCGCTCCGTCTGCGTGCCGTCCGGTTTGCCGGGATAAAACCGGTTCATGCTCTTACCGTCCACCGGGTTCACGTGCGGCACCTTCTGCTCGAACGATGCAAGGTTCACCAGCGGCAGGATAATGACGGTTCCGGACATCTGCGCGGGATCGAGCGACTCAATCAGCTTTTCCAGCGCGATGATCGAGGCATACTCCGTTCCGTGCGCTCCGCTCACCAGCGCCAGCACCGGTCCCGGCCTGGCGCCATGGAACACCACCACGGGAATCGATGTGGCTGGATCCACGCCTGCGGGAACCTCAATAAAGCCAGTGGCTTTTGCGCCCGGACCGGCCGTAGCCGTTCCGACCGTGACGCTGTTTTGCGCCAGTACCGTTGCCGAAAAAATGCTCAGAAAGAGGCCGATCAGTCGTATGGTTCTCATAATGCGGAGCAGTATACATTTTTGCGGGCGAGGCCGGTCACGCGCGGAGCCCGCTGCACCCGGCGCGGGAAAAGGTATCGAAGTGCGAACCTCGGTGGCGGTTTGGAGCAAAGCGACAGAATTATAGTGTCGTTCCCAGGTCGGACCGTGCGAAACTCTGGCAGGACTCTTATGCTCGCCAACCTCTTCCAAGACCTGCGCTACAGCGGGCGCATGCTGAAAAAAAATCAGCTGTTCACGCTGCTGGCCGTTCTGGTTCTGGCGTTGGGAATCGGCGCCAATACCGTTATCTTCAGCCTGGTCGATGTTCTCTTGTTCCGGCCCTTGCCCGTCTCCCATCCTGAGGAACTGGTGCGTCTCTTCTCCGGTGACACCAGGGGCAGCGCGAAATGGCACTTTATTTCTCTTCCTGCCTATCAGGCATATCGCGATCATAGCGACGCGTTTTCCGGCCTGGCCGCTTACGTTGACCGTTTTCCCGCGAATGTCTCCGCGGGCAAGTTCGGCACGGAACGCGTCGATGCCGGCATGGTGACCGGCAACTATTTCCAGGTCCTGGGCGCAAATGCCGGCCTGGGGCGCACGCTGGTCGCCGACGATGATCGCCCCGGCGCGCCACCTGTCGTCATGTTGGGCCACAATTTCTGGCGCCGGCATTATCCCCGCGATGCCAGCGTCCTCGGCTCACAGCTGCTGGTCGATGGCCAGTGGTTCACCGTAGTCGGAGTCACTCCGGCCGGCTTCGGCGGCGTTTCATTCGAAAATTTTCCTGAGGTGTGGGTGCCGCTTACCTATGCGGTGCGAATCGATCCCCTGCTCAAGAGCCAGATCCCGATGAACAACGAATCCTTTGCTCCCTTCGGCGTTGTGGGTCGGCTCAAGCCGGGAACCAGCCTGGCGGAGGCGCAGGCGCAACTGGATGCGACTGCGCCGCAGCTCGGGGTCGGCGAGTTCAAGCCCGCCGAAGGGCCGGAGTGGGAGCGGCCGTGGCCTGTTCTGATTGCGGCCACCCAGGCGGCGCGTCAAATCAACGCGAAATTGTCTCTCCTGCTCCTGGGAATTGTGATGCTCGTGCTGTTGATCGCCTGCGCCGACCTGGCCGGGCTGATGCTGGCCCGTTCGGAGACTCGGCAAAAAGAAATTGCTGTGCGTCTCGCCCTCGGCGGCCCGCGCCGCCGGATCATGATGCTGCATGTAACGGAAGCGCTGCTGGTGGCTCTGATGGGCGCCGCCGCAGGTTGTGTGCTGGCCGGATGGGGCGTGCGCTTGATCACGCTCACCGCGCCATCCCAGATCGATTTGCCCCTGGAGCGCGCTTCCTCCATCCTCGATCTTCGCGTGCTCGCCTTTACCGCGCTCATCGCGCTGGCCGCCGCTCTGCTCAGCGCACTTGGTCCTGCCATCAAATACTCGCGCGCCGATCTGGCGCTGGCCATCCAAAGCTCTTCAGCGCGGACCAGCGCCGTGGGGCGCAGGCTCTCCGCGCAAACTGTGCTGGTGGTATTGCAGGTAGCTGCGTCCGTTCTCTTGCTGGTCGGCGCCGGATTGCTCGCCCGCACACTCTGGCACGCCTCGCAGGTGCAACTTGGTTTCGATCCTGAGCACACGGCATTCGCGTCTACTGATCTGATACGCCAGGGTTATGAAAAGAACGCTGCTGCAACCTTGCTGGACCCAATGCTCGATGCGCTGCGCGCCCAGCCGGGCGTCGAGTCGGCTGCGCTTGGCCCGGTCCCTCTTCAAGGCAATATGGGCACGTCAGTAAAGCTGGAAGGCCACGATGCGGGTGAAGGCCAGCGAGTCGGGATCGAAGGCCTTCGCGTCAGTCCCGGATACTTCTCCACGGTTGGCATTCCCCTGCTCGGTGGACGTGATTTCCGGCGCTCTGACGCCGCGGGCGCGGCCGGCGTTGCGATTGTCTCCCAGTCGTTTGCCCGGAAGTATTGGCCCAAGGAGAGCGCTCAGGGCAAGCATATCGAGCATGTCGGCATCCACGATCAGACGTTTGAGATCGTCGGCATCGTGGGCAACACAGCGGGCTACGATTTGCGCGGCGGCCCTCGCGCCGTGGTCTACTTCCCGCTCGACCAGAGCTATCTCATGTTTCCCTGGCAGCCTGATGTAACGCTGCTGGCGCGGGGGCCGGGCGATCCGAACAAGTTGATCAGCTCGATCCGCAAGGCCGTGGCCGGCGTGGATTCTGCCCTGCCCCTTTTCCGCGCTCGCACCATGAAGGACCAGGTTGCCGGCATTCTGGGAGAAGAACGGTTCCTGGCGCGATTGCTGATCGTCTTTGCCTTGCTTGCCATCACGCTGGCTGCCGCGGGAATTTTCGGTCTGATCTCATACAGTACTGAGCGGGCTACGCACGATTTCGGCATACGCCTGGCGCTGGGAGCTCAGACCCACGACGTGGTGTGGATGGTCCTGAAGAAGGGGCTCGTACTGGCCATTATCGGCGTGGCCATCGGGCTCGGTGCAGCTCTGTGGCTCACGCGCCTGCTGGCAAGCCTGCTCTTCGGCGTACGCCCCACTGACCCGCTTACGTTTATCGCGGTCGCCGGCCTGATGGTTGTGGTTGCCTTGCTGGCATGCTACCTGCCCGCACGCAGGGCGACGCAGGTGGACCCGCTGGCGGCTTTGCGGGCTGAGTAGTTAACCCGCCTTCACCAGCCACGCCGCCCAGCCCGTGCAGATGGCTACCAGCGCTGAGAGAATGACCGGCGGCGGCAGAAAATAGATCCAGCTCAGCACAATGCTTACGAGCTGTACGACGAAGAATGCCCAGCCGAGCCCTCCGATCGCCTGCGGATTCGTCTGTGCCGTGTTCCCCAGATACCAGGCGAGATAGGCCGCAAAAAGCAGATACAAGGTGCAGAACAGTCCGAAGCCGCGGTAGAAGTCGCCGTAGGTCAGCTTGCCGCCGCCGACTTGAAGTTGCACGTTGTTCATCGAGTCGCGAACAGCCAGCCCTTCCGGATTGGGCGGCTTGAATTTCAGGAAGCCAACAGTGTGGCCTGCGGCAAAAAGCACGAAAAGTACTGCAGCGATGCGGTAAAGCAGTGTGGCGTTCATAGCTGCTCCTGACGGAGATATTTGGGCCGAAGCGGGCCAGTGTATATGAGTTTCTTGCTCGCCGCTCGGTTATACGAGGGGCGAAAACGCGGAAATCGACAGCGACTGTCAGACAAACCTTCCGATTAGAGGCCGGCTAGAGCGGTATTTCTGGTCGATCGTCACAGTGACCTCGTGACGGCGCGCATTGCCCGCCTGCTGAGCGCACTGTTAACATTAAGGGTTTGCACCGAGTTTCCAATCCTTACTTAGCAGCAGGTTCTTTATGAGCACACAAGCAACGGATATCGCAATCATCAGCGGCGCGCGCACGCCCATGGGCCGTTATTGCGGCAAATTGCGCGACTTTACCGCCATGGAACTGGGCGCAGTGGCCGCGCAGGAAGCCATCCGGCGCTCGGGCATTGAGCCCGGAGAATTCGACCACGCCGTCTTCGGCAACGCGCAGCAGACGTCCAGCGACTCGCTCTATGGCGCGCGCCACGTGGCGCTCAAGGCCGGTCTCCCCATTGAAACGCCGGCGCTCACCGTGAACCGTATCTGCGGTTCGGGCATACAGTCACTGGTAAGCGCGGCGCAGATGATCCAGCTGGGCGAAGCCGGCACCGTGCTGGCCGGCGGCATTGAGTCCATGTCGCAGGCGCCGCACGTGATCCACGGCCTGCGCTGGGGCCTGGGCCTGGGCGAAGGCAAGATGGAAGATTCACTCATGGTGGCGCTGCTCGACACCTACTGCGGCCTCTACATGGCCAACACCGCCGAACTTTACGCGCAGCAGCAGGGCATCACGCGCGAGATGATGGACGAGTTCTCACTGCAATCTCAGCACAAGGCCGGGGCAGCGCAGAAGGCCTGCCGCCTGGCCGAGGAGATCACGCCTGTTGCGCTCAGGAACCGCAAAGGCGAGCCCACCGGCGAGATGTTCGAGAAAGACGACCACCTTCGTCCCGAGACCACGATGGAAGGCCTGGCCAAGCTAAAGCCGGCTTTCGGCAAGAACGGAACGGTCACGGCCGGAAACGCCAGCGGCATTGTCGATGGGGGCGCTGCCGTCGTGATGACCACGCTGGCGCAGGCGGAAAAGCGCGGTCTTAAGCCGATGGGACGAATCGTGAGCTGGGGCATTGCCGCCGTTGATCCCAAGATCATGGGCAGCGGTCCGGTGCCTTCGTCGCGCCTGGCTCTCAAAAAAGCCGGGCTGAAGCTGGAAGACATTGACTTGATCGAGGTCAACGAGGCTTTTGCCGGGCAGTATCTCGCCGTTGAAAAAGAGCTCGGCTTGGATCGCAACAAGGTCAACGTGAACGGCGGCGCCATCGCGCTCGGCCATCCTCTGGGCGCGACCGGCACCCGGCTGGTGATCACGCTGCTCTTTGAACTGCGCCGGCGCAAAGCGAAGTACGGTTTGGCTACGGCGTGCATCGGCGGCGGGCAGGGCATCGCCATGATCGTCGAGAATTTACAGCGATAGGAATCTTTACCACAGAGGACACAGAGGAGCACAGAGATTTGCGTCCGTGTTCCTCTGTGCTCTCTGTGGTTGAAAGAGGAAATCATGACTATCAAAAAAGTTGGTGTGCTTGGCTGCGGCTTGATGGGCTCAGGAATTGCCCAGGTCAGCGCCGTTGCCGGATATGACGTGACCGTGCTCGAACAGGAGCAGAAATTTCTCGACAAGGGCTTTGCCGGGATCGAGAAATCCCTCAACAAATTCGCGGAGAAGCCGGAGAAGACCGGCATCACGCCGGAAAAAGCCAAAGAGGCGCGTGCGCGCATCAAGGGCGTGACCAGCCAGCAGGCTCTGTCCGACTGCGACATCGTCATTGAAGCCATCATCGAGAACGTAGAAGAGAAGAAAAGGACGTTCTCCGCGCTGGATGCAATCGTCAAAAAAGACGCCATCTTCGCCAGCAACACCTCTTCCATCTCCATCACTGAAGTTGCCGCGGCCACCAAACGCGCTGACCGCTTCGTCGGCCTGCACTTCTTCAATCCCGTGCCGCTGATGAAGCTGGTGGAGGTCGTGCGCACCATTGCGACCAGCGACGAAGCTTTCAACACGGCTTATGATTTTGGCAAGAGCCTGGGCAAGGTCCCGGTCCGCACCAGCGATAAAACGGGCTTCATCGTCAACCGGCTTTTGGTGCCCTACCTGCTCGATGCCGTTCGCGCCTACGAGGAAGGCGTAGGTTCCATTCCCGATATCGACAACGCCATGAAACTGGGCTGCGGCTATCCCATGGGGCCGTTCACGCTTCTGGACTTCGTCGGGCTCGACACCACGTACTACATCAGCCACGTCATGTTTGACGAGTTCCGCGAGCGCCGCTTCGCCTCGCCGCCTCTGCTCAAGCGGTTGGTGATGGCCGGATGGTACGGACGCAAGAACGGCAAGGGATTTTACGATTACACAGACCCGAATAATCCTGTCCCGCAGAAATTCTAACCGCAGATGAACGCGGATAAACGCTGATAAAATTTGAGTTTTATCCGCGAAGATCCGCGTAAATCCGCGGTAAGGTTTTTTCGAATGACTCTCGAAAACATTAAACTCGAAAAGAAAAACCAGATAGCCTACGTCACCATCGACCGCCCCAAGGTCCTGAACGCGCTGAACATGGCCACCATGCAGGAGCTGTGGCAGGTCTTCAGCGAATTGAAAGACGACAAGCAGATTCGCGTTGTCATACTCACCGGCGCTGGCGAAAAAGCCTTCGTGGCCGGTGCTGACATCAACGAGCTGAACCGGAACAATCCAGTCGAAGCCAAGGCCTACACGCACGAAGGCCAGGCCACGCTGGATTTGATCGAGAATCTGGGCAAGCCGGTGATTGCCTGCATTAACGGCTTTGCGCTCGGCGGCGGATGCGAAATCGCCATGGCCTGCACCATGCGCCTGGCCGGCGAGAATGCCAAGCTCGGCCAGCCGGAGGTGAAGCTGGGCCTGATACCCGGTTATGGCGGCACGCAGCGGCTGCCTCGACTCGTTGGCACCGGCCTGGCCATGCAGATACTGCTCACCGGCGAGATGATCACGGCGCAGGAAGCGCACCGCATTGGGCTGGTAAATGAAGTCGTGCCGGCAGACCGGCTGATCGCGCGCGCCGAAGAGATCGCGCAGAAGATCATCGGCATGGCGCCGCTGGCCATCCAGTACTGCATGGAAGCGGTGAACCAGGGCATGAACATGACGTTGCAGGAAGGGCTGTTTCTGGAAGCTACGCTGTTCGGGATCTGCTGCGCTACCGAAGACAAGAAGGAAGGCACTACTGCGTTCCTGGAGAAGCGCCCGGCGAACTTCCAGGGCAAATAGCGATGCATCCGGAATGGGACCCCACAAAGATGGCGACCGCCGCCGTCTTTTACAATCTTCACGAAGCCGACATCGCGGTGGGACTGCTGGAGTCCTGTGGCGTAGACTGTTTGCTGTGCGACGAGCACATGCACCGCGTGCACCCGTTGGCTGCAGACGTGATTGGCGGCGTTCGGCTGCAGGTAAGGGAGCAGGACGTGGAACTGGCGAAGGAACTGCTGAAAGAGTACAAGCCTGCGCCCGAGCCGCCGGACCCGATCGAATAGATGATCAAAGGCATCAGCATAATCCGCCACGCCGCCGGCGCCCGCGAGTTCAAAGCGCTCACCAAGCTCTTTGACGCGCTGGGCTTCGAGCGTGGCACGCCGTGGCGTACCGCACGCGGCCAGGGCGCCCCTTTCAAGACGCCGGCAGGACGGCTGGAGATCGTCGAAGGCCTGGAGACCATTCATGCCGATATCTGGATTGAGGTGACAGATCTCGATTCGTTGCGCGAAATTCTCCTGAAAGAAAAGTCCGGGGCCGGCGAGGTGCAGCCCACATCGTGGGACTCGCGCTTTTTTGTGGCCGAGCCCGCCAAGGGATTGAAAGTCCTTTTCTGGCAGAAAAATCGCCCGGCGCAGGATGCAATCGAAGGCGAGTTCAATGCCCGGGGCATGCGCTTTGCAGTCGTCGTCAGCCGCTGGAATTCGTTTATCACCGAGCGCCTGTTGCAGGGCGCTTTGGACGCGCTGCGCCGCAGCGGCTGCCGTGAACAAGACATCACGGTGGTGCGGGTCCCCGGAGCTTTTGAGATTCCTTCGCAAAGCCGCACCCTGGCCGCAACGGGAAAACATGATGCCATCGTCACCCTGGGCTGCCTGATTCGCGGTGAGACTGACCACTACGAGCACATATCGACGGAAGTCACGCGCGGGATCGGACAATCAGCACAGGAAACCGGTGTGCCCCACACGTATGGTGTTCTGACCTGCGATAGCCTGGAGCAGGCGCTCGATCGCGCCGGGCTGAAGGCGGGAAATAAGGGTTTTGAAGCGGCGCTCTCGGCCATTGAGATGGTGAGCCTGCAACGCAGAACTGGCGGCCGGCCAAAAAGGGCAAAGGCCGGCGATACGAAGCGCGCATCGAGGAAGCGGAAGAGGGCAGCGGCACGATAATGGGCAACCGGCGCAAATCACGCGAGCTTTGCCTGCAGATGCTCTTTCAGTGGGACATGGGCAAGCAGACGCCGGACCAGGTGCGCAAAACCTTCTGGGCCGAGCGCACGGACACTGACGACGAGACCCGCGGCTTTACCGAGGACCTCTTCCGCGCGGCCGTGGACCGGCACGCCGAAGTTGACGAGTTGATCCAGAAGCATGCCCAGCACTGGCGCATGGAGCGCATGGCCGCGGTGGACCGCAACGTCCTGCGCACCGGGGTGGCTGAGTTCCTGGCCCATGGCGACACCCCGCGGCCGGTGGTGATCAATGAGGCGCTGGAGATCGCGCGCAAATTTTCCGCGCCGGAATCGGTGCACTTCATCAACGGCGTGCTGGATTCTGTCGGAAAAGAGCTGGAGTCGAAAGCAAAGCAGCTGAAGTGATGCTCCGGCAAACTCACCGAGAGAACGTGCCGTTATCTTAGGGCGGCTCCCCGCAGCGTCAAATCAGGGTGCTAAAATCTTTGTTTACCCGTGAAGCCCACCTCCATTACCTATGCGGACAGCGGCGTCGATATTGACCGCGCCGACCGCGCCAAGCAGCGCATCAAGTATCTTGCTCATCGCACCTTCACACCGGGGGTGGTGAGCGAGATCGGCGGCTTTGGCGGGATGTTTGCTATCGATAAGAAGAAGTTCCGCGATCCGGTGCTGGTCTCGAGCGTCGATGGCGTCGGCACCAAGCTGAAACTCGCCTTCATGATGAACGTCCACCACACGGTGGGCGCAGACCTGGTCAATCACTGCGTGAATGACATCGCCGTGCAGGGCGCCACGCCTTTGTTCTTCATGGATTATCTGGCCACCGGCATATTGGAGCCGGAGATCGCAGAGAAAATCGTAGAGGGCATGGCCGACGCCTGCCGCCACAACGGCTGCGCGCTGATTGGCGGCGAGACGGCGGAGATGCCGGGCTTCTATCCCAAAGGCGAGTACGATCTGGCGGGCTTCATCGTCGGCGTGGTGGAAAAAAACCGGGTCATCACCGGCGCGCAGGTGGAAGTAGGCGATGTACTCATCGGGCTGCCTTCCAGCGGGTTGCACACCAACGGTTACTCGCTCGCGCGGAAATTATTTTTCGAAGTTGCAAAGTACACGCCGGAGACCTACGTCAGCGAAATTCATGGCAAGGCCGGGACCGAGCTCATGCAGACCCACAAGAGCTACTGGCATGTGGTCAGGAAATTGATCGCCGCTGAACTGGTCCATGCCATGGCGCACATCACCGGTGGCGGCATTACTGACAATCTGCCGCGCGTGTTGCCCAGGGGAACGGCCGCTGTGGTCGAGATGGGAACGTGGCCCGTGCTGCCGGTCTTCACCCACATGCAGCACATCGGCAATGTCCCGCAGGAAGACATGATGCGCACCTTCAACATGGGGATCGGCATGGTGCTGGTAGTGCCGGCAAAGAAATTCAAACGCGTGCAGGGCATCGTGGAAAAGGCCGGCGAGAAGGCCTACGTCATCGGGCGGATCGCCAAGGGCGACCGCAAGGTTGTGTACGCCTGATGATGGCCGCGCGAAAAAAGATTGGCATCCTGCTTTCCGGCCGCGGCTCGAACTTTGAGGCGATCGCCGATTCGATTCAAGCGGGCCGGCTCCATGCGGAAATTGCCATCGTGATTTCCAACCGCGCAGACGCGCCGGGGCTCGAGTCTGCCAGGCGCCGCGGTCTGAACGCAAGGCTGATTGCGTCGAAGGGCCGTGTCCGTGAGGAGCACGATGCCGAAGTCGTGGCCGCGCTTAAGGAAGCACAGGTAGATCTGGTGTGCCTTGCCGGATACATGCGGTTGCTCTCGGTTGACTTCGTCCGCGCCTTTCCGAACAAGATCATTAATATTCATCCTTCGCTCCTTCCCGCGTTCCCGGGCATGGAGGCGCAGAAGCAGGCGCTGGAGTATGGAGTGAAGATTTCCGGCTGCACGGTCCATTTTGTCGATGAGCATCTGGATCACGGGCCTATCATCCTGCAAAAGACAGTACCGGTGCTGGACAGTGACGATGTACATTCACTCTCTGCTCGCATTCTGGAGCAGGAGCACAAAGCCTATTCAGAGGCGATTGCGCTGGTGCTTTCGGGAGAAATCGAAGTAGGGCAGAGGAAAGTGGTGAGCAAAGCTGCGCGCACGGAGGGCCGCTGATGCTGAGGGTCAAGCTGCTTTCCCGCGCCGCGAAAGCCCCGACCGTAGCTCACCCGGGCGAAGACCTCGGCTATGACATTTACGCCTCAGAGACAGTCACGCTCGAGCCGCGCGGGCACGCGGTGGTTCATACCGATATCGCGATTGAATGTACCGCTCCCTCCGGCGAGCCCATGGGTGCGCTGCTGCGTGATAAATCGTCGATGGCGGCGCGGCGGCTGGCGCTGACGGCCGGCGTGATCGATGCCGGGTATCGCGGCGAGATCAAGGTCGTGATGGAAAATCTCGGCAACGAACCGGCCACCATCCGCGCCGGCGACAAAATCGCCAATCTCATTCCGTACCCCGTGCTGACCGGCGAAGTGCATGTAGTCGAGGAGTTGAATCAATCCAGTCGTAAAGCGGGCGGCTTTGGCTCCAGCGGGCGTTAATGGGCCCTGAAATCTATAATCAATCCAATGGCAAATTTTCCTCCTGTTGATGAACAACTGGCCTATATAAAGAAAGGTGCCGCTGAGATTATCCATGAGCGCGAGCTGCGCGAGCGCCTGGAGAACTCGTTCAAGACCGGCAAGCCGCTGCGCGTGAAGGCTGGCTTTGATCCCACGGCGCCGGACCTGCATGTGGGCCATACAGTGCTCATCCGCAAACTGAAGCACTTCCAGGACCTGGGCCACACGGTCATATTCCTGATCGGCGACTTCACCGGGATGATCGGCGACCCCAGCGGCCGCAACGCGACGCGCCCGCCGCTCACTCGCGCCGACGTCGAACGTAATGCCGAAACCTACAAAACGCAGGTGTTCAAGATTCTGGACGCGAAGAAGACCGTGGTGGATTTCAACTCGCGCTGGTTCGCGCCCATGTCGGCCGAGGATTTCATTCGTCTGTGCGCGCGCTTCACCGTCTCGCAGATGCTGGAGCGCGAGGAGTTTCACAAGCGCTTCCAGGAAGAAAAGCCCATCCACATTCACGAGCTGCTCTATTCGATCTGCCAGGGATATGACTCCGTCGCGCTGGAAGCTGACGTGGAGCTGGGCGGCACCGACCAGAAATTCAATCTCCTGATGGGCCGCACGCTGCAAAAAGATTACGGGCAGCCGTCGCAGATCATTCTGACCATGCCCATTCTCGAGGGTACTGACGGCGTGCAGAAGATGTCGAAGTCGTATGGGAACTATATCGGCATCAACGAGCCACCGCAGGAGATTTACGGCAAGGCCATGTCAATCTCTGATGCTCTCATGTGGCGGTATTACGAGCTGCTGACCGACGTGAAATCGGCAGCGATCGAGCAAATGAAGGCCGA
>DASTJB010000065.1:0-3830 GCA_035717005.1 Candidatus Angelobacter sp. | reverse complement strand
GGTAGCCGCTACCGGCGTACAAGGTTTGACCATCTTTCGGCTGTCCAACGGCATGCTAAGCCAGCTCCCTAATTCGACCTATCTGCTGCAGCAGAATTCGCAGCTAGTCAAGTTCAGCCGTGACGGCAAGTATCTGTTTGTTGCTGGCCGGCCGATGCAGAGTCCGGGCGCTATCAACGAGGTTGAGATCTTTCGCGTGGATTCGCTGAACGGCAACCTTACCCCCGCGCCTGGGTCGCCTTTCTTATTGAGCGCGGCTCCGGCAAATCTGGTTCCTTAAAAGCTGCGAGAGTCCCGGCACCTAGTGGCCGGAGGAGAACGTCCCCCCCCCGCTTGTTTCGCTTGACATTCGTATTGGGTCGGGTTACGCTGGGAGTTTGTGTTCGCTATATATTCGTCAAATGGAGAGACAATAGACTGTTGGCAACCGCACTTAGCATCCCGCCGGAAGGAAACAAAGGGTTCGGCGGCGGAAGGAGGCAGAAAGGGAACTTCGACAGGCCTGTGACAGGCCTTTCGAAATGGGGTTGAGCCTTTGTTTTCAACAAAGCGGCTACCCCCGGGTGGGGCAGGAAGAATCGGGTGATCTGGCGATCGGAAAAACAGGCAAGGAGATTTATGAAAGGCAATCCAATACCGTACGGAGTAAGAGATGAGTTTGGCTATCGTGATGGGGAAGACTGCCGGGGATTTACTGCGGAAGAGGAGGAGTTGTTCCGGGCGGTGCACAGCGAACAAGAGCGCGAAGTGGTCATGCGGCAGCGGGACGAGCGCCGGCTAGGGGAGTACAAGGAGCGGGAGAGGCAGGCGTGGCGAAAGACCAGGGCCGGGGAACTCCTGAAAGAATTGGGAGAATGCTTTGCTGCGTATCGTGATTGCCTGGCGGAAGATCCGCAATTGCAGGAGAAGGCGCTGGAGTTCGACGAGATGAACCAGAAGATCTTCAACAAGATGAGAACGACGATGGAGCGGGCGCACAACGCGCCGCGGTGCCGGTATCCGAAAGGGAATGGCGGCACATGCCGGGCCCCGCGGGTGCGGGGCCAGAAGTTTTGCCACATGCACCTGATGATGGAGGAGGCGAGACCGCAAAAGATAAGGTTGCCGAACCTGGCCGATGCGAACGGGATCCATGCGGCGATCGCCAAAGGAGCGCAGGCGGTGGTGGATGGAACACTGGACCAGAAACAGGCGTCAATCCTGGGATATTACCTGCAGTTGGCGTTGAGCAACGTTGGGCGCGTGGATTTTGAGGACAATCCTACCGCTGATTCGCACTGATTAACACGGATCGGACAAGGCCGCCCAGGCGGCAGTTTGCAAAAGCGCGTTCTTTGAAAATTGATCGGTGATGGAGAAGGGACCGAGTCTCGTAAGCTTCAGTCCGCGCTCTCCACTGTTGTCTTTGCGGCTGCTGCGCAGCGTGCGGCGGCCTTTCCCGGCAGCAGCAGCGCGGCACGGGCGATCGTGCGGCGGGCGAAAAAGTAAATTGCCAGCGCGATCTGTATCCAGTCCAAAAACATGCTGCGGCCAGCATAGGCAGAGCTTGCGGCGCGCTCAAGCGGCAAGCGGCGGCAGGGAAGGAGTGTCGCGGTTTGTCGTAAGGAAGCACTTAGCAGCCAGCAACCAGCAATTAGCACAGCTAAAGCTGCGCCTGCGGTTTATGTTGGAAGGACGACTTCTTCGAAGCCGCCTGGAGATCGAAGAATGCTCAGGCAAAAAGCTAATTGCTCTTTGCCAGTTGCTATTTGCTACTATTCCAGCGTGGCCATTCGCGAAATTCACGTCACGGGGTACCGCTCGGTGCGCAGTCTCAAGCTGCACCTGAGCCAGATTAACGTTCTCACCGGCGCCAACGCCACCGGCAAGACCAATCTGTACAACTCGGTTTTTCTGCTGGCCAAGGCTGCGGCCGGAGGTTTTGCCCAGGTGATCGCCGAGGAAGGCGGCATGCCGAGTCTTTTGTGGGCAGGCAGCCGGAAGTCGCGCTCGCTGGGTGCGATCCGTATAGAGTCACAGCGCATGAGCCTGGGCATCAAGTCCGACACTTTTTCGTACGAGCTGGTCTGCGGATTGCCGAAGGTCGCCGGCACCGCGGAAAAGTCGGCGTTCTCGCTTGATCCCGAGGTGAAAGAAGAGCGCGTGTGGATGGACGCGCCGCAGGGACTGCGCGTGACTTTTTTCGAGCGCTCACCCAAAGGGGCATGGATTCTCGACAACGACGAGCGCCTGGCCGACTACACCGGCGAGCTTCTGCCCACGGAATCGGTGCTCTCGCAGCTGCGTGAGCCACATCTTTATCCTGAGCTCTCTTCGCTGCGCACGGAGATGAGCCGCTGGCGGTTCTACCATCATTTCCGCACCGACGCCGACTCACCGCTGCGCCACCCGCAGGTCGGCGTGCGCACGCCGGTGCTGGCGCACGACGGCCGCGATCTGGCGGCGGCGCTACAGACCATCAATGAGGTCGGACAGTCGCAGGACCTGCATGAGGCGATCCGCCAGGCATTTCCCGGAGCGTCGCTGGAGATCGAGCACGACGAAGACAACGGGATGTTTGCCGTACTGCTGCGCATGCCCGGCCTGCGCCGCCCACTGCGCGCGCGCGAGCTTTCTGACGGCACTCTGCGCTATCTTTGCCTGCTGGCGGCGCTGCTCAGCCCACATCCGCCGGCGCTGCTGGCGCTCAACGAGCCGGAGATGAGTCTGCATCCTGACCTGCTGGAACCGCTGGCCCGTCAACTGGTGAATGCTGCCAAGTACTCGCAGCTCTGGATCGTGACTCACTCTTCCCGCATGGCCGAGTTGATCGAAAAATATTCCGGCGAAGCGCCCATCACGCTGGAGCTTGTTGGCGGTGAGACCCGCGTCCGAGGTGAGCAGGTGGATGAGGAAGCGGAGGAAGAGGCTGGATAGATTTTGCTCCTGCAGCCCGGCGCAAGCGGTTCGGCTCATTTAAATCTTGCATGTTCTCCTGGCGCACCAACTGGAACCTGAAACAGAACCGGCTCGCGGAAGCGCTGGCCCGCCATCGCGCGAGCGGGCGGAAGCTGCTCGACCTCACCGCTTCCAATCCTACCGAGTGCGGATTCCAATATGACGCGCCGGACATTATCCGCGCGCTCTGCAATCCCGCCACTCTTCAATACCAGCCTGAGCCGCGAGGGCTCAAAGTCGCGCGTGAAGCGGTCAGCAGTTATTATGCGGATCGCGGAACCCAGGTCGCCGCGGATGATCTGATAATCACCGTCAGCACCAGCGAGGCATACTCTTTCATCTTCCGCCTGCTCTCGAATCCTGGCGATGAGCTTCTGATTCCCACGCCCGGCTATCCGCTGTTCGATTTCCTGGCTGACCTGAATGATGTGAAGCTCGTGCGCTATCCGCTGTTCTACGACCACGGCTGGCACATCGACCTGCATGCCCTGGAGCAGGCCATCACCCCGCGGTCCCGTGGTGTGATCGTGGTCCATCCCAATAATCCCACCGGACACTACACCAGGACGGGAGAGATTGCCGCGCTGAACGCGCTTTGCGCCGGCAAGAAGATGGCGATCATCGCCGATGAGGTTTTTCTCGACTTCGCGCATGGCGATGCCGTTAAGCCAAGCTTTGCCGCCAACAGCTCCGCTCTGACGTTTACCATGAGCGGGCTCTCGAAAATTTCAGGGCTGCCGCAGATGAAATTGGCCTGGATCGCGGTGAACGGTCCTGAGGAGTTGAAAAGCGAAGCCCTGACGCGGCTGGAGCTGATCGCAGATACCTATCTCTCGATGAACGCGCCCATTCAACTCGCCGCGCCGGCGCTGCTCCAGTCACGAAGAGGATTT